>NZ_JBSGUS010000006.1:0-334887 GCF_053608045.1 Kribbella sp. NPDC055071 | reverse complement strand
CCCTCACGAAGCACCAGCGCAACAGCAGGACGGTTCGGCATACCTCATTCTCACCCAACACCAACCGTCACCTAATTAATGACACGCGCCACTAGCTCCCGCGAGCGATGGAGGATCATTCGGGCCCGCGATGACGATGGCGTAGCTCGCACGATAAACGGGCACCCGGCCGTCATGATCCTGAACAATCGGACGGTCAGCGGCCACCAGTTTCAGTTGGATTCGGAGAAGATCGTTCTCGAGAGCTCAGGGGCGTACAGTAATTTCGGATTCCCGGGTCGTGGGCAGTCGATCGGGACCTCGCCAGCCGATACCAGTAACAGCCAGGTCTGGGAAATGATCGACCGGGGTGGCTCGATCTTCGAGTTCAAGAACACCTCGGCTTTCGCGCCCTTCTTCCTCACGTTCAAGCCAGGGGCAGGCCGTGAATTTGTTCTCGAAGCGAGCGGCAACACGACCTTCCGCCTCAAGACGATCTGACCCGTCGGTATGGGTAGTCGGCCTTCGGTGGGCAGATAGGTAGTTCACACCGATGTAGGTGCGCGAGCCCGATGGGATCTTGAGGTGCAAGCCGGTTCTGGCGTCGTGCGCTCTGCAGTGCTCAGTGTGTAGGGCGCGCCGAACCTGCTTGGCCCGCTGTTTCAGACACAGTGCTGTGGGGGTTGCTCCGTGTCCACTGATACCGCAAGACAAGATCTGGCAGAACGATTCCATCGCGGCGATGAGACCGCCTTCGCCGAGATCTACAGGTTGTACTCGCGACCAATGTTCACGACTGCGCTGAGCGTTCTCGGGGACCGCGAGCTCGCCGCGGACGCCGTTCAGCGTTCGTTCGTGAGCGCGTGGCAGGCTGCGGGCATATTCGATCCTGCGAGGGATCTCGGTGCCTGGTTGTTCACGATCACGCGTCGCGCGGCGATCGACGTCTACCGACGTGAGCGGAAAGCGCTGCACTGCGTGCCGATCGACGGATCGTCAGAGGTCGCGATGGGCCTTGTCAGTGAAGGACCGGAAATCGAGGCGACCTGGCAGGCCTGGCGAGTCCGCGAAGCCCTGGACGGTCTGAGTCCCGACGAGCGTCTGGTCGTTCAGATGGCTCATTTCGAGGGCCTCCCGCAGACCGCGATCGCAGGGCGACTGGGCATCGCCCTGGGTACGGTCAAGAGTCGAACGTGGCGGGCCTATCGCAAGTTGGCCGATTCCCTCAGGGACCTGCGTGACCTTCCCGGCCAGCGGCCGTCAACGAGCGGCGACCATCTGCTTCCGAGCAGCAGAACCGCCTGATCGTCGGCGGTGGGCATGAGTTGTGCCGATCCGTCGATGGCTTGCTCAACGTATCTCCACTGACAGTCGCTCAAGGTGGTAAGGGACGCCTCGGTCCCGTGCAGCAAGAACGGTGCCTGAAATGGGGTATGGCCGACATCGGCGGAGAAGGCCAACGTTCCTGCTCCGACGGCTGACGATGATCGCCGGCGTCCTGGTACTCGTAACAGGTGCCGCAATTGCGCTCGGGCACGACTCACGTCCCGCTGGCTCGACATCGGTGGCGGCGCTGCCAAGCTCGGACAGGGCGCTGCCAGAAGAGACGACACAGCATCCTCACATCTCACCGAAGCCAGCTACCCCGCGGCTGATCCTGATACCGCAGCTGTCACTTCGAGTACCGGTCGTCGACATTGCGATTCGTAACGGTGAGCTGTCGCCTCCGTCCGACCCACAGAAGGTGGGCTGGTGGTCTGGAGGAGCGTTGCCCGGAGCCGCCCGTGGATCGGCCGTAGTCACAGGTCACGCTGTACACAACGGCGTCGGTGCCTTCGACGACCTCGAGAAGCTTCGCGTGGGAGCGTTGATCGTCGTGACGACATCCCGCGGCGAACTCCGGTACCAGGTCACCGACTCTGCCATTTATCGAAAGCAGGAGTTGGCAACCCAGGCGACCCGGCTCTTCGACCAGGCAGTTGCCGGCAGACTCGTACTGGTCACCTGCTCCGAGTGGGACGGGACGTCTTATCTCAGCAATGCGGTTGTGACCGCCCGGCGGATCTCCAACAGCTGATCCGGCCGATCGGGAAACTATTCACAGGAACCGCGCGCCGTCGGTCAGCCGTATCAGTTGCGAAGTCATCGCTACTGAAGGGGATCACGCCGTGGATGCGGACGCGACTGTTGAGATGCCTGCTGATGAGCCGGCCGATGAAACGCAGACGGACGCTGCGAAAGATGTTCCTGAACGAGAGCAGGCCAAGAAGACCGCTGACGGCGGCGGCCCGGCCGTTTTGCTGTTGCTGGGGTTCGCAGTGGTCGGAGCGCTCGTCGCCCTGTCACTGGGAATCTACGGTCGAACGCACGTACCGACGGGCCGGCCACTTGGCCTGATCATCGGGTTCACCGAAATGAGTCCGATGAAGGCGTGGCTGGCCACGGTCGCAGTAGCTTTCGCGGTGTTTCAGATCCTGTCGGCGGGGTGGATGTGGGGCAAACTCCCAACGACGAAGCCGGCGCCGGCCTACCTGGGCACCTTGCACCGCTGGAGCGGCACGATCGCGTTCGTGGCCACGCTGCCGGTGGCCTATCACTGCCTTTGGAGTCTTGGGTACAGCACATTTGATGCGCGGACCGCTATCCACTCGTTTGTCGGCTGCGCGTTCTATGGCGCCTTCACGACCAAGATGCTGGCTCTGCGGGCGAAGCGGATGCCGGGGTGGTCGCTTCCAGCCACAGGAGGTGTCCTGTTCGTCCTCCTCGTCGCCGCGTGGGCTTCCGCGGCGCTGTGGTACTTCACCCAGCCAGGTGTCCCGCTGCGGTGACCTCTCGCGAGCGTTAGTCCAGCACCTCGCGCGACCAATCACTCGTCGGCCGGTGCCCAATGTCACGAGCGCTACCAGATCTTCATCTAATCAAGGAGCTTCCTATGGTCAAGTCAAGCGAGGCGATGGATCGCCGTACGATTCTCGCCGCCGGCAGCGCGATAGCTGGTGCCGCGATCCTGAGTGGATGCGTCGTGGAGCAATCCGCTCCACCGACCGCGAGCACCCAACCGCAGGCGACCGGTGCGGCATCGGCACCGACCAGTCCGGATGCACCCGCCGGCACCCAATCGGCGCCTGCGTCCGAACCTGCTCAGCCACCCTTGGCGAAGGTGTCCGACATCCCGGCCGGCGGTGGCGTGATTCTTTCGCAGCAGCGGGTGGTACTGACCAAAGATCAGAGCGGTAAGGTCGCCGCCTTCTCGGCGATCTGCACCCACCAAGGGTGCACCGTAACCGAGGTCCGCGACGGAACGATCAACTGTCCCTGTCACAAGAGCAAGTTCGACGCAGGTAGCGGACAGCCGGTTTCGGGGCCGGCGAAGAAGCCACTTCCCCCTGTCTCGATCCAGCAGCGCGGCGACGGCGTCTTCAAGGCTTAGGAGACATCGTGCTGAAGAACCTTCCAACGACGATCTGGGTGATTGGGGCAACGGTTGCTGTTGCTGCCTTCAGCCCAGTAGTGGGCAACACAGTGACGTCAGCCCCCGTGGCGGCGCCTCCGCCGGCGCCGGCGGTAACTCAGACCACTCCACCGCAGCCACCTGAATCCGCAGCACCGAGTCAGCCCGTCGAGACTGTTGATACGCCGCCCGCGAGTCAGCCGGTGGAATCCGCCGTGCCACCTGCTGATGGTGAGGTAGTGATCAAGGCCGGAACGACGAAGCTTGGCCCGACGGCGGTGGATGCGAACGGGTTCACCGTGTATTTGTCGGTGCTCGATGGAACTGACCCGCCGAAGTCGGTCTGCAACTCCGAACAGTGTCTGACGGCCTGGGTCCCGGTCTACGTGAAAAGTGGGCAACCATTGGCGGGAGCCGGGGTAGATCAGGCCAAACTCAGTACCGTGGTGCGACGAGACAAGGATGTCCAAGCGACCCTCGGTGGCTGGCCGCTCTATCGATTCGTCAAGGACAAGAAGCCTGGCGATGTCTTCGGCGAGGGCCTGAAGGGCACCTGGCATGCTCTCAGTCCCGAAGGAAAGCAGGCGGCGGCCGGCTGATCCTCACAGTTAACTCGATGGTCTGCGGCGTCACCCTGCAACGGTGGGTGGCGCCGCAGATTGCTATCTCTGTCTCAGATGCAAAATGGGCAACTGATACGGATGGCTAGCTCATGAGCCAAGCGTAGAAAGTTCTCATGGAACTGAGAGTCGTTGGCGCCACTGGCCGCCACGAGGCCGCCGTTCCGGAGACTCTGACGTGGTTTTCCGGTCCCGACATGCTGTTAGGCACTCCAGGGTTCCGGATGGACTATCTCTGCCTCACATGGTCCGGCGTTCGCCGCGGTGGCCTACTGCGGCTGCGCCACCGTGACGCGGCTTGGGGACCGTGGCGGCCGTTCCGAGCCGGCGATCCGGCCAACGGTGGCCGTCGCGGGGCGCTCTTGCCAATTCACCGCGCCCTCTCGTATCAGCTGAAGCCAGCGTCCAATATGTGCGACTTCCGCGCTATAGCCGTCAACACCTCAGCTGGGATACCTTCTGCGCCATTTGCGGGAGACTCACGGGTAGACGGATTGCAGTACGTCAGCCGAGCTGGCTGGGGCGCCGACGAGAGATTGCGTTTCACTCCTTACGGGACTGAGCTGCTTCCACAGATCAAAAACCGTATCCAAACGATCACAATCCATCACGTGGTCTCGCCGGCTAATGATCTGGACTACACGTCGAACCTGCGCGCGCTCTACGTCTTCCACACAGTCGCTGAAGACCGCGGAGACATCGGGTATCACTTCCTGATCGACAAGACTGGCACGGTCTACGAAGGCAGATATGCCGGAGCAGGCCGCGTGACAGATGATCGTACGGCGGTCGGCGCCATAGACGAGGTGTACGGCGGAGGTCATGTAGGAGGGTTCAATGCTGGGAATGTCGGAATCGCGCTATTGAGCGACCTCGCCACTGAAGCGGTGACGCCAGCCGCCCTTGACAGTTTGATCCGAGTGCTGGCGCGCGTGGTGAAATGCGCCGATATCGATCCGTTGAGCACGGTGAACTACATCAACCCGATCAGTGGCGCAACGAGGCTGGTGCCCGCGATTACGACCCACCGTGGATGGTCTGCCACCAGCTGTCCAGATGGTCCAATCCGCCCGTTAATTCCCGGAGTCCGCGAAGCCGTAGGAAGAATTATCTCGTGAACCGAAATACCAGGTGAATCGGTCGGCGATTTGAACCGCTCTAGGTTCTCGTACCGTATTTACTATTGAGGCAGGCGCCGGCTTACCCCCACCACCCGCGCCGCCCAGCTGCTGCCCCGGTTTCGTCGTCATAGCCGGGGCAGCAGCACAAATCCAGGCTACCGCAGCGAACCCGCAAGGAGCGGCCCCAGAGAATGACACCTGAAGCGTCGCGGCAGATTGCAACGACGGTGAGGCCCGCCAGGGGAACCAGCAGCGGAGTAGGGCACCAGGAGGGGCCGGAAGATGAGGACGGCCTGTAACTTGGGCGCTGATCCACCGCGTGTGTGCGCACGGCAAGCGGCTGGCTATGAGGCAGCAGAACCTCGAGCGTGACCTGGCGTTTGCTTGGCGGCACATCGAGCCATTGAGGACCACGGTCGGCAGGAGGATGGCTGTAGTCGAGCGGCGAACGAGATCTGTTGGACTGGTAGTCGAGCAGCGTCAGGCCCGCCAGTACTTGCGCAGCCCACGACCACCGGCCGGAGGTCCACCACCAACCGCCGGTCCGCAGCTGCCCGGCCGCAGATCCCTTGGGCGTCACCTGAACCCGTGCCAGCGCGTGATTCGTCGTTAACCGGACCGGGACGACACGTCTCGAGTCGTCAGAACGTGCTGCCGCTCGCGGGGCTAGCTCTTTGGAATGCTTCCCTTTTTGATAACTGGTTTGCCGTCGGGCCCGACCGTCGACCAGTTTCCACCGCCGATGCCTTCGCCCTTGGCGTCGTCGTGTGTCTTGTCTGGCTTGTAGCGATAGAGCGGCCAACCATTCAGCGTCACCTGTAGGTACCCGTCGGGGCGCCTGAGAGTCCCGATGATCGCACGGTCGACGCCCTGCACGGTGATCTCCGAGGCGTCGTTGACGGTGATGGCCGGCCAGACATCGAAGCAATCGTTCATACAGACCGACCGCGATGGCTTGGGCGTATCGAACTCGAAGCGGTACGCCGTCCAGCCATTCGCAGTCACGATGCCTGCTTTGAGGCCCTTGAGGTCGGCCTGGCGCACAGAAAGCGCAACCGGTCCAGGGGAGAGTTTGGTTGTCGGTTGCGGCGACACCGCTTCCTCGGTCGGCCCACCAGCCGGTTGGCTGGATTGCGCTGACGGAATCGGCGCGGCTTGCTTGTCCGCCCGCTGGTCGGTTGGATTGGTACCGCACGCAGCCAGCGTCAGCAAGGCGATCGTCGTGCACACGGGTCGGGCAAGTCGGTCTCCGATGGACATGGAATCCTCCGCTTTCGTGCAACGCGAACCAAGGTGGCGCACGTCATGGTGCGCGCCCACTTCCAGTACGCAGCAGCCAACTTGATCAGTTCTGCGGAGAACAGAGAGCGCTTGCCTGCTTGAGGATGTCTGTTGGCAGAGCGCACGACAGGAGGCTGACGGTGTCTATATGGACTCCTGTCGTTTCGGCGGTGGCTACAGCTGTGCCGTCCGCTCGCTGCATGCGGTGGGCCATCGCGATCGATTTCTGGCCGACGCTGACGATCTCGGAATAGATTGCGATTGATTCCCCAGCTCGAACTGTCTGAAGAAGGTCTAGACACTGGCGGATGGCGACCAGCCCCCGACCATTGGTGCGCATATACCGTTCCGAGACCCCGGCGGCCGACATGACGTGCCAGGTTGCCTCGTCGAACCTCGATGCGTACCACGGGACGTCCATGTGTCCGACGAGATCAGCGTCGCGAGGCGAGGCATAGCCGAGGAAGGTCAGCAACGGGACAGCATCCATCGCGGATGGCAGCCGCATGGCCGTCCGGCTCCCATCGACGGTTTGGCGAGCACTCGTCGGAGGCTTGACAGAACGGGTTTCATTTCGAATCTCCTCGTGGGACGTTTGCCCGGCTATGAGGAATACGGCGTCAGCGCCCAGACGGTTCTGGACGCGACAATGCCGCCAGCCCGCATGCCTGAGAAGGCGCGAGGGCTGGCGGCGATGTGCGGATCTCAGCTGTTGTGCTTTCCGCGACGTCGTAACGAGATTGCGCCGCCACCGGCGAGCAGAACGGCACCAACTGCAAGGAGTCCGATGCCAGCCGGCGTTGACGAACCATCGCTCGGTCGGTCATCCGACGAGTCCACCAGACCTGCGTCGATCGCGGTCGGAACCGCTGGGCCGGACGGCTCCGGCTCCGACACCGAGGTCTGGGGAGCAGAGGGCGAACCCGGCGGCTGCGTCGGAGTGGCCGGCGGTTCTGTCGGCGTCGACGGCGACTCAGTTGGGGGCGTCGATGGCGACCCGGTTGGCGGTGTGCTGGGCGGCTCGGTGGGAGGGCTCGTCGGCGGCGTACTGGGTGGCTCAGTTGGCGGCGTGCTCGGCGGCGTCACATCGCAGCCCGTCACCCGAAAGGACGCCGACTTGTCATCCTTCCCCTCCGTACCGTCGGCCCGGACGAAGATGCCCAGATCGACGGAGTCAGGTACGGGGTCTTTCAGCACGAGCCGGTACTCGTAGCGGCCATCACGATCACCCTCTCCGAGGGCTTCGTCATCCCCGATGAACGGACTCAAGTCCCCGCGTACTTCCTCGACTGCATCTCCGTCTTCGGCGAAGCTGACCGAGGCGTTGTTGACTCGACCGAAGTTGAAGAAGGTGATGACGAAGTCGCAGCCCTCATGGGTTATCGGCCTTTTGACCTCATCCGTCATCCGGATGCCGTCGATCTTGATGATGCCGCTTTCTGGGGGCCGGCCGGTGTTAGTCGTAGTTGTCGACGACTCCGCTGCTGCCGGTCCGGCCAGGAATAGAGTGCCGCCTCCCAGTGCCAGCGATAGCGCGCCGACTCCGGCCGCGATGCCGGCCACGCGAGAACGAGCAGTTGACTTGGTCATCTTCTCCCTTGTCTTTGAATCGGACCTGAAACGCGACCAGCGCATGACCATGGGTCGCCTCTGTTCGTAACAGGTGCCGATGCCTGTCCCGCAGTAGTACGGCCGTGACGCCTCAGTCGGTTCTGTGGATCGCCAAGGTTTCCTGGGGGCACTTCGATCGATGCCATAGGCAAGCACGACCATCAACGCAGCGCCGACCGATCACGCGGGGCCCCGAACTGAAGGGGAGGGCCGCGTCGTACTGGCTGTCGAGTGACTGGTAGGCCGCCTAGTCATAGTCGGCGGCCGCGACGATGAATGAGGTCTCCTTGATGTCAACGAAGAATCGCATGCTCAGGCGTTCGCTCAGATTCGCCGTCGGCGCGGTGATCAGTACGAGCTTCCTTGCCGCAGCAATCCAGCCGGCCTCGGCGACAACGGTCTTCAAGCTTCCGCCCGGAACGTACAAGCTCAACAGCCCGGCGGGGCCGGCCTTCACCATGACGTCGCTCCCGGCACCTCCAAACACTGCCACTGCCTGGACGGTTGTGCGCCCTGTGCAGTGGCCGCTCCCAAACAGTCAACGCTGGGAGGTATTCGAGGCACCGAACGGTTCGTACATCTGCAGTTGGGGTGCCAGTAATGGCTTCGCGATCGGATGCCTGGACGTGTTGGACGCCTCCAAGACGGAGGGCATGCCAATCGTGGTTCGGCCGTTCAGTGGACAGCCGTCGCAGCAGTGGACCCTCGAGCAGACGTCCACCACGACCCCTGGCCCGCATGTGTTCTTCAAGGTGCTCAGGAATGTCAACAGCAAGATGGTCATCGAGACGAACCCCGTCGCCGGCCACTTTCCGCTCCAGATGCCTCTCAGTACAGCGAAACGTCATACGCAGGAGTGGGTTCCTGTGAAGCTGAACTGAGCGCCGTCGCGTCGCCGCGTGATGAGGACCTCCGCCGTGGGCCCAGGTCCTCATCACTTTCAGTCGGCCTTTCTCACCTCGTGGGGATAGGACAGGGCGGTCGCGAGGAGTAGCAAAGGGGTGCAGTAGAGCAGGCCTGCGGCTGGCTGGACGGTCGTCCACAGGAGGCCGGCGACGGCGGTCGCGATCATGCGGCCGAAGCTTTGGATTGCAGTCAGGACGCCGAGGGCGGTCCAGGTCGATTCGGCCCGGGCATAGCGGGCGATGCCGGTGATCTCGGCGGTCTCGACTGCGCCGGCAGCGGAACCGGCGAGAACGAAGCAGATCGTGATGGGCAGCAAGGCGCCCTTCGGGGCCAGGGCAAACCCTAGGTAGGAGCCCAGGAGCGCCATGGAGGCCAAAGAGATGACTGGGCTGGTCCCGAACATGTCGACCAGCCGGCCGCACCAGTTCGAGCTGACTGCCGCGGAAGCTTGGAACACTGCATAGAAGAGGGCGACCACCTGCAGCAGTTCCGTCGAGGTGAATGATCCGCCGAGGACCTTCGCAGATCGCAGGAGGAGCAAAGCCGGGGCGATACTTGACAGCTGGTACGCCGTGACCGCAGCGAGGTGCCGACCGAGTCGGCCGTGACGCAGCTGATGAAGCCGTGCTCGCAACGACGCTTCTGGGACGACCCCTGGCTGATCCCCTTGAAGTCCTCGAGTTGTCAGCAGCAGGGCGATGGTCACGGGCACGATCGACAGGGCGATCGTTGCCCGCGGAGAAAACACAAACATCAGCCCGGCAGCAGCCAGCGGTCCGAGGACGGCTGCGGCATGTGAAACGGACCGCTCGAAGCCGACGGCACGTCCGGCACGCAGCGGGCTTGTCGCTTCGATGGCTTGGCCATGTCTGAGCGGGCTTCGCAGGCCGCGTGCGGCGTACGAGCCGACTCGAAAGATGGATATCTGGGCTACGGAGGTTGCGAGTGCCAGGAGTGAGCTGCTCAACCCGATACCGAGATGTCCGAAGGTCGACAGTCGCCGCCTGCGGTGAGGCGTCCGCCCGCCGAGCTCCGCACCGAGGAAGCGAGCAATGCCCTGTGCTCCGTTGCCGGCCGCTTCGATGAGGCTCAATGCAAGGGGAACCGATGGATGCAGACCGGCGAGCAGGCCGGGGAGTACAGCGGTAGTCGTCTCGTGCCCGCTGGTCGATAGGAGGCTTGCGATCCGAGAGCGCCACGACGGCGCATTCATTGTTTTCCTTCAATTCTTCGACGATGTCAGCAGACGTACGTAGCTCGCCGCCGAATCGGTTCGCTCACTCACGCCGGTCGCCGCAGGAAGGTGCGGCTTGCTCATGGCCGGTTTCGCAGCATGAGAACCGATGGACGGTATGGCGGCGTAACGCATAGGAGGGGGTCGAGGAGATGGGCACTGGCCGATCTCGATGCCGTTCATCGGTCCAGGCAACCTTCGACAACGGCTTCTGGTAGCCACTAGCAGAAGGGATCCGGATGAGGATCTTTCGAAAGCGCGGACTGTACGCCGTACTGGCTGTCGTGCTCCTCTCCAGTGGCATCGTCGCCGAGGCGGCCGGGTCTCCGTCGGTTCCGTTCTTGAAATGGCGAGCCTGCGATGACGGCTTCGAGTGCGCGACGGCGTCTGTGCCGTTGGACTATCGCAAGCCGCAGGGCACCAAGATCGAACTGGCGTTGATCCGCAAGCGGGCCATCGATCAGGCACATCGCATTGGCTCGCTGTTTATGAACCCCGGTGGACCAGGTGGTTCCGGTGTCGACTTCGTTCGTACGGCGCCTCCGCCAGCATTCCAGTTGCTGAGCCGCTTCGACGTGATCGGCTTCGACCCACGTGGAGTCGGCAGCAGCAAACCCACAGTCAACTGCGGGCCATCAAAGCCCAGTAGCGAACCGGTGCGCTTCGTGAGGCCCGAGACGGCCGACGAGCAGGCGCTCGTTCGTGCAGCCAAAGAGGAGGGGCAGGAATGCCTCAAGCACAGCGGGAATCTGCTGGCGCACATCAGTACTGCTAACGTCGCGCGCGACCTGGACTTGTTGCGCGCCGCCGTCGGCGACAAGAAACTCAACTACTACGGGCTTTCCTACGGCACGGTCCTGGGTGCAACCTACGCCAGCATGTTCCCAGGAAAGAGCCGTGCACTCCTCTTGGACAGTGCAGTTGACGCGCAGATGTACTACGACCGTCCGACCGACTACGGCCAAGAGCAGGCCGCCTCGTTCGAAGACGTGTTGGACAGGTTCTTCGCTGCCTGTGCGGCTGCTCGCTGTGGGTTCGGAGGCGCAGATCCTGAGGCCGCCTTCGATGCGCTGATCCGCAAGCTCAACCGCTCTCCCTTGCCGTCGGGAGAACCCGATCATCCCGCCCCGGTGTCGGGCGACGAGGTCCTCATCGCTGCTGGCGGTGCACTTTATGGGCAGGACCTGTGGCCGGCTTTCGCCGACGCCTTGGTGCGAATCTCGGCAGGAGACCCGGCTGGAATCGTAGCCCTTGACGGGTTTCTGACGGATGCGACCGGATCGGCCGTGATGGCCGTGGATCAGCAGTTCTCGCGCAAGATCGCCGACTACGCTGCCGCGACTCGTCACAACTATGCACTGTTCAGGCACTTCTGGTGGAGCTACGGGTACGACGATCTGCCGGCGGCACTTTGGCCGGTCGAAGACCGGGATGCGTTCCGGGGGAAGATCCGCAACGCTGGATCGGCGCCGATCCTGGTTATCGGCGGTGCCTACGACCCTGCGACGCCGTTCGTTTGGTCCGAGCGTCTCACCGCTGACCTCGGCAACGCCCGACTGTTGACCTTCAACTCGACCGGTCATGGTGCCGTGCCATCCTTCAACGCTTGCGTTCTCGACGCCTTGACGGCGTATTTCGACAACCTCACCCTCCCTCCGACCGGGAGTACGTGTATCGACGACACCGAGCCCTTCCCCGCGGCGCAGAGCCGCGCAACGGTCCGGCCGTCATGGCCGGTTCCGCTCGGCTTGAGGTAGTAGGCCTGAGGAGCACGAGCTCGATGACTGGGTGTTGGGGGCGAGTGCCGAAGTGCTGCTACGAAACGCTGTGCCCTCACCAGTCGCAACCTCGGCGGAACCGTCGCGTCAGTAGCCGGATCTGCCGCCGGGATAGTCACGCAGTGCCGTCGATGAAGTCGGCGCCGTTCAGCACAGCCAGGACTGGTCGCGTTCACCGGCGGTGAGCTGATTGGCCGGCGTCACCACCCAGCCCACCGCCGGTACGGGCCGGCCCGTGAGACATCTGTCAACGCCGCCGCCGCCCGGGGCGTGATGCCGACCTCAGGGAGCCCTCCGAGACGCCGTCATCTGCGCCGCTTAGGCGGCTGGAGGTCCGGTGCGCTGGTCTCAACTCACGCTGACACGCACGCGCGGCCGTCCTGTGTGGTTGCCGTCAGGGCGGCCGCGCGGCTACTTGCGTTGAGTCATGAGCTCGAGCGGGCGGCCGCGCGTGCGCGGCGGGTGGCCAGGAACATCCGGAAAAGGAAGACGGGTGTCGGCGGGATCCAGCCGAGCTGGGTTGCTGTTCCGAGGTCATCGCGGTTGGCCCAGTGCTCGAAGACCAAGCCGTCCCGAACGCGGAACCAGTGTGATTGCGTTACTGCGAGAGTGCGACCCGTGGCAGGGAACGCTTGTGCAGGCTTGCCGTCAGCGTCGTAGGAGACGAAGGGCTTCACCTGCTGCCCGTGCATCGTCGTGTGGAGGACGACGACGTCCCCCTCCGCGACCGCCTCGTGAACCTCCCACCGCAAGTTGTCGTAAGCCTCGCGGAGCCACAGTGCGGTGGCGTAGTACGCCTCGGGACCGGTTCCTCGGGCCGCCGGCGGTTCGTCAACGGCTTCACGGTTGGTCCCGTCCGGGTGGTAGACGGCCTTGAACTCTTCAAGAGTGCCTGCGCCCATCAGATGAATGGACCGTTCGCAGATGGCTTTGGCGGCCGATATCTGCTCGGTGTTGGGTGTCATGGTTGTGAATCCTTGTTTCTCAGGAGCCTGCGATCGACTGGACCGTCCAGTCACCTAGCCGGACCGCTATCGCAATTTCTGCCGATCGATGTCAACGGGCATACGCAGCTCGCCGCCGAATCGGTTCGCCGACGCCTGTTAGTGCAGTGGCGAACCAAATCCAGCACATCACTCGTACCTGTCTATGCAGCAGGGGTCTGAGGCGAATCAGAGTCGGCCTCGCTCCTGCGCTTCAGACGAGATTCTCTCCACCGTCGACGACAAGGATGCTGCCGGTGACATATGGGTTCGCCATCAAGAACAGTGCGGCCGCCGCAATCTCGTGCGGAGTTGCCAGCCGGCCGAGTGGCGAGCCGGCGCCGTACGCGGCGATCGCGGCGTCTGCGGCGGCGCTGTCCAAGTCGGCACCATGACCGAGAAATCCCCGGATCAACGGTGTGTCAGTGCTCCCCGCGCGGATCGTGTTCACCCTGATCCGCTGCGGGGCGAGCTCAACTGCCAGGCCACGGGTCAGGGCTTCGATTCCGCCTGCTCCCGCTGCGGCAAGTGCTGTTCCCGGCGCCGGACGTTCGACGAAGCCGCCGGACATCAGGGTGAGCGAACCGCCGGCAGGGAGTCGTGATTGCGCAATGCGGGCGGCGGCGTACGCGGACCAAAGCCGGCTGTCCACCACAGCGGATCCGGATTGCCGATCAACCCTGCTCAGCGGCCCCATTGCGAAGGTTCCCGCGGTGACCAGAATGTGGTCGACCGCGTCCACGGATTCGAGCGCGCGAGTCAATGCGTCCTCGTCGGTGGCGTCCGCAATCCGGGTGGCCACCGTCGGGTCCATACCTGGTCCGGGTGCGGTCTTTCGAACGGTTGCTTCAGCGGCAGCCAGTCGGAGGTGGTCACGGGCAACGAGCACGACGCGGGAACCCGCCGCGCGCAGGAGCGCGCCGGTGGCTAGACCGATCCCAGAGCTTCCGCCCACTAGTACGACGGTCTTGCCTTCGAGGGAGTCGGGCATTGGTGACGAATGCGGTACGGGCGCGGTCATCGCTTGCACTTGCTCACTCACGCCGGCCTCCGGGGTTTGCGGCTCGGATGAATTTCGACAATGTGTCCCTCCGGACGGTCTCGTCCGCACCTGTCCTGGTGCAGAACCTACGGCGAGGCTATGGCGGCACGGCGGGAGGGAGCCATGACGAAAACACCGCGATTCCTTGCAGATCGTCTGTCAGAAACCGGAGGATTCAATGGTTGACGTCTTGAGCGATGTGCTGGCCGTGACCGGCCTGGGCGGTGGCGTCGCCGGTCGACTGGTCGCGGGCGCACCGTGGGGACTGCGCTTTGACGGGTCTGAAGGCGCAAGCTTTCACATCGTGCTTCGCGGGAGCTGCTGGCTGAGGCTCGACGATGGCTCCGCACCCATTCGCCTGACAGAAGGCGATGTGACGCTCCTGCCGCACAGTGGGCCGTACTCCGTCGGAAACGAGCCCGATAGCTCGACGATTCCGTTTGGGGGTGTCCCACCTCGCGAAGGCGGCGCCGTCATCGTCGGTGGGCCTGGCGAGGAGACGGTCTTTCTTTGCGGGGTCTACGAATTCGGTGCCGGTCTGAGCCATCCGGTGCTGTCCGGCCTGCCTCGACTCGTGCACTTGCCGGCAGCGCACGGCACCGGTCGTGAAGCGCTCGATGCGGTTGTGCGGCTGCTTGCTGCCGAAGTTGACGGTTCAGGTCCCGGCGCACAAGACGTTAAAGGGCGACTCGTTGATGTGTTGTTCGTCTATATCCTGCGATCGTGGCAGCAGCAGCGAGGGAACGACGCTGCTGGGTGGTTCGGGGCGCTTCTCGATCCTGAGCTCGGCAAAGCGCTGAGGTTGATGCACTACGCGCCCGACCGACGCTGGACCGTGGCTCAACTCGCGAGCGAGGCGGGTATGTCTCGGTCGGCGTTTGCGCGTCGATTCGCGGTACTGACCGGGGAGCCGCCGATGGCGTACCTCGGCCGCTGGCGGATGATAGCGGCAGCAGTGCTGCTACGGGATGGCGCGGATCCGATATCGGTCGTCGCCGACCGAGTCGGGTACGACTCTGAGTTCGCCTTTGCCCGAACCTTCCGCCGTTTTCATGGCCAACCGCCGGGCCGCTACCGCATCAATGCTCGAGCCGTCTTGGCCCCTGCTGAAAAGCCGTCCACGGCCGATCCAGCTGTGGCGCAGGCGATCCGCCCGCCGCTGATGAGTCGTATCTCCTTGTGATCCGCCACTTCATAGTAGGGACGAAGACCATGTCAGAGAGATCAGTTTCAAGGCGCCGAGTCTTAGGTGTTGCGGGCGGGCTCGGCCTGGGGTTGACTGGAATCGGTCCGGCTGGTGACGCAACGGCCAACGCCGACCTCGCGACGACGGACTACGAGATTACAGTCGACGGAACGCCGTGCCGTCTGACCCTGCTGTTCAGAATGAATTCTGGCCAGTATGCGGACATTTCAGGCGGAGTCGCTGCGAGATTCAGGGTCAATGATTCATCTACGGACGATGCGGCTCTGGTCTTCAGGACGCCTGATGATGGATGGATGAACTTCCTGCGAATCTACGACAAGGCGACCGCGTCCTTCCAAGTCTTCACCAGTGATCGTACATTCAATGGCTGGCCTGGTGGCTATTACTATCAATACGCCAGAATAAATGATGGTGCCTATCGTCGGACCGGGCCGTTCCGGTGGCAGGCGACGGCGCGACTCGGTCATGAATGGTCGTTGTCCACTTTGAACACGCCCGATGCCTTCGGGTTGTTCTGGCGAACGACCTACGGGGACGGTTGGCCGTCCGCGATCATCCGGCCCGTGGCGGCGCACAGCTTCGAAAGCGGGAATCTGCTGATGCGATGGTCTCGGCGTGAAATAGGTGGACAATCGGTCACCACCGTCGGGAACGAGCGGTGGAACGGCGTGCACATGGCTCCTGATGGCTTCGGGCCTAACGACTCCAGGGTCTACCACATGGAATCGCCGTTTCTGTGGATGCGGCCGGTCGTTGACACCGCCTTCAGTAAAATTGAGGTCATGACGGGTCTCACGCGAGTGAACGCGATCAGTGGTGACGGGGTCGACTACTACGTGTTCTGGCGTACGGGCATGTCAAGAATCGTTGACCTGAATACGAACAAGGTCGAAGCGCTCCGAATTACTACGAGCTCTTATCTCCGTGCCGTGTATTTTGGCCCGGGGTACGGGCACCCGGTCGAGGTGGTCAATCCGGATCCTCGACTGGTCGACAGCTGGATCGACCCGTACGCCAGTAGTTGGTGATCAAGCGTGAGGTCGGAGCGGTCGGGCAGGTGAAGCGTTCGTTCGGACCCGGAGTTGGCTGAGAGTTCTGTGACCAGCCGATCCGTTCGGGCAAGCAATACCGTAGTAATTGTGTCTCACTTGTGAGCCGTACGGCCTATGTAACAGGCGTGAGCGACCTGGGCAAGGACTATACCGAGAAGGCAGGACGAGACCGATGGCTGAAGATCATGAACTAGCGGCCGTTGACGACCTGTTGCGGAAAGATGTCGTGTGGGCCGAGCCGCCGGGCGATCTGGAGGAGCGTATTCGCTTCGAGTTGTTCGGCGGCGCGGGTACGTCGGCGCCGATCGAGCCGCACAAACGTCGTCGCCGGCCGATCCTTCTCGCAGCAGCCGGCTTGGTGGTGGCAGCAACAGCTACCGGGGTCGTCGCTGCGGTTGCGATCAGTGGAGGATCAGGCCGCGAGCTGACGTTGGCCGGTACGGCGCTTGCTCCGCAGGCTCAGGCTCGGGTCCACATCCACGACACGTCCTCTGGAGTGGAGATCAAGCTCGATGTGAGAGGACTCCCGCCGGCCGGCGATGGGCAGTACTACGAAGCGTGGGTGAAGGGGAGCAGAGGAAGCGTCGCGATCGGTACGTTCCACCTTCGCAAGGGGGTTGATCCGGTGATTCTCTGGTCCGGCGTCGGGCTGTCGGAGTACTCGATGATCACCGTGACCGTGCAGAAGGAGGGCGGCGGGCCGGCCTCGTCAGGACAGGTCGTTCTCGCCGGCGAAGTCCCGGTGGCACAGAGATAGCTCCATCCAGCCGCATGCGCAGAGTGAACTGTCGGGGACTGTTGTGAGCCGACCGTCGGCTTGGCCGAATTGCCGAGAAAGCAGTCAGCGGTTGTTGCGCTGGGCATCTGGATCGGTTGAACGAGACCGGCGCGGCAATTCCGGTACAACCGCGAGGTCCATATAGTGAGCGGGGTGGGCGACATCGATGCCAACCTTCTGTACGAGCGCGAGGACCAGCTCCAGCGCCTGCAGGCTGCGGTAGCTGAAGCCACCGATGGCAACGGTTCGGTCGTGCTCGTCACTGGCGAGGCCGGGATCGGAAAGTCGAGCCTGGTCCGCGCCTTTGTCGAGGGGGTGACCGCACCGAACAGGGTGTACTTGGGGCGCTGTGACGATCTGTTCGCACCCGCGGCCCGTGGCGCACTGCGGGATGCTCTGGCCGGTAGCGGAACCAAACTCGAGCAGGTGCTGACCGGCGGTTCCGCGGGCGATGTCCTGGCGGAGTTGATGTCCGAGCTTGATCGGTCAGTGGTGACGGTTCTGATCTTGGAGGACGTGCATTGGGCAGATGACGCCACTCTCGACGTACTGCGCTATCTGGTGCGTCGGCTGGGGTCGATGCGGGCGGTGCTGGTATTGACCTACCGGGACGAGGTGGTCACCGGGAGACATCCACTGCGGCGCCTCCTCTACGCAACGGCCGTCGCGCGGGTGCACCGAGTCGCGCTCCAGCCCTTGTCCGTCGACGCGATCCGGGACCTCGCACAAGGATCAGAATGGTCACCTTCGGACCTGATGGAGCTCACCGATGGGAACCCGTTCTTTGTCATCGAGGCTCTGGCCGAGCGCGACCGCGTTCCGGCGACGGTTGTCGATGCCGTGCTGGCGAGGATGCATGGCCTCAGCCCTGCCGGGGCCGCCGCGGTCGAGCAACTCTCGGTCCTCCCGGCGAAGGTCGCCGTCTCTTTCGCCGAGACTCTGATTCCGGATCATGAGGCGCTGAGCGAGGCAGAGCAGCAGGGGATTATCACGGTCGACGGCACCGAACTGGGCTTCCGCCACGAGATCACCAGACGCGCGGTCGAGCGGAGCATTCCTGGATCCCGCCGGACGAGGCTCAACCGCATAGTCATGGAGCAATTGCTCCGGGCTGCCTCACCCCAGCTGTCCCAGGTGGTGCATCACGCGGTCAACGCCGGCGATGTCGATGCGATGCTGCGCTATGGCCCCAAACTGGCCCGGCTCGCGACGAACATTGGTTCCCATCGAGAGGCGCTGACGACTTTGCGGGCCGTTCTGCCTTATGCGGGCCGGCTGGAGCCCGGCGAGCGCGCCGACCTGTACGACGAGTGTGCTTGGGAGCTTCTGATTGCCAACCGCCTGTCGGACGCGGTCGAGCTGGGGCAGGAGGCTGTCAATTGCCGTGTCCAGGCGAGCGATCCCGAGCGACTCGGAGAGGTGTTGCTGCGACAGGCAAGGCGTCTGTCCGTGGTCGGCGATCTCCGTGGTGCCGCGGCCGCAGTCGAACGGGCAGCTGCAGTCACCCAGTCGCTCGAATCCGAGAAGATGAAGGTCGCCGTCGAGGTTCATCGCGGGATGCTGGGGGCATTCGATGGACGATTCGCGGAAGCGATCGCGATCCTTGCTCCCGCTATCGAGGCGGCAGAGCGCACCGAGCAGCAGCGGTGGGTGACACTGGCGTTGTGCGCAACTGGATTGGCGCGATGCCTCGCCGGCGACGCCGCCGGAGTAGTGGAGATCGAGCAAGGCATCGAGGTCGCGAGTTCGGCGGGCGACCATGAGTTCGCTGTGCGATCACAACTCAGTCTTGCGAGCGTTCTCTACCTCCAGTTGAGCTGGGGCCGTCTGCGGGAGTGTCTACTGTCAGCAAGCGATGCTGCCACTGAGCACGGCTACTGGTCCCTCGCTTACTACATCGAGATCGATCGGGCCAGGCTCGACCTTCGCCAGGGGAAGTGGGACTCAGCAGAGCAGCGAGTACGACGTCTCCTCGAGTCGTTCGATGATCCGCAACTCCTCAGCACCTCGTGCTATCCGGTACTCGGCCGGCTGCTTGCGCGACGGGGATCCATGGAAGCTGAGCCGTTGCTTGCAGCGGCCTGGGAACGAATGACCCTCGTTCCTGCCGTCACGACCTTTGCGGACGTCTGCACGGCGTACGCGGAGTGGGCGTGGTTGGCGGGCCGGCAGGACGTCCTTGTCGAGATTCGGGACAAGGTCGTGGCGACAAACCTCGGCGACGGCCCGGCTTTCTCCGAATTCCACCGCTACCTGGGGCGTGCAGGACTCGAACCGCATCAAGGCGATTGGCGTACGTCCGCAGCGCAGTGGGAAGGGCTCGGCGATCCATATGAGCAGGCCCTGGAGCTGGCCGAGTCGGGCGAGCGGGAACCGATGCTCGTTGCTCTGAGCATCCTGGAGTCGTTGGATGCCCGCGCACCGGCGAGTCTGGTCCGCAGGCGACTGCGGGGACTGGGGATTCGTGGCGTGCCAATCCGGAGTACCTTCAAAGCGGGCAGCACGGTCGGTCTGACGACGCGACAGTTGGAGGTGCTCGGGCTTGTCACCGAAGGCTTGACCAACGCGGAGGTGGCAGACCGGCTGGTCCTCTCGGTTCGTACCGTCGATCACCACGTTGCGGCGATCCTGACCAAGCTGGGGATCAGTAGCCGCCGCGAGGCCATAGCTGCGGCAAGGGCGCTCGGTATCGTTGTCGATGGCAATTGAGTGCTGGTTGGATCAGCGATTTTCTCCGAGCTTGAGATCCCTTGCGACTTGGGCGGCAGCCCGCCTGTTGCTCACCTGGAGTTTGCGCAGTATTGCCGCGACATGATGTTCGACAGTTCGGGCGGACAGGCCAAGCCGTGCGGCGATTTCGTTGTTCGTGCCACCGTCGGCAAGCGCTGCGAGAACAGCAAGCTGTCTGTCCGTCAGGCCACTGCCGTCACCGCCGGTCTTCGGCCGAGCAGCACTCACCTCGAACTCTCTCGATTGACGGCGCAGCTTTTGGCCGGCAGCGACGGCTCCCAGCTGGCTGAGGATCCGCAGGGCGTTACGACGATTCATCGGGTCGTTGGATTCGGCCAACGCCAGGGCGCGTTCGTACGGATCGCCAAGTTGTAGCCAGAACTCGGCGGCCGCCACGTGGCTACCGGCGTCGCCGAGAGTGAAGCCGTCAGATGGCAGGGTGCCGTCAGGTGGTGGTAGCGGTGCTCCTGCGCGGGCGAGGTAGCGCCTGAGCTCACTGAGCAATGGCGCGTTGGCTGCAGGATGACTGAGGAAGACGCCCCGGATAGCCGGCGCAATGTCTGCCCGGTCGTTGAGCCAAGCCCACTCGGCATACCCGGCGCCGGCATCGGCGAGTGCAACAGCTGCTCCTCGGCTCATCGCGCGTTGCCAGACGCTTTCAAGAATCTTCTCAGCGCCGGGATCACCGCGGCGGGCAAGTAGACGGCCTAGCGCAGTGCGGCTGTAGGCGTGCGGCTGCGTTGAGTCGTCGGTGGAGTCGAGGAGCTGACGAATACGTCCTTCGGCCGCGTCCCAGTGGCCGCGGCGGAGCTCCAGCTGAGCTCGGTACGCGTCGATGAGGACGGCGGACGCCCAATACCCGTGTCTGGTGGTGAACTCGGTTCCGCGTTCGAGCCATTGTGGCAAGTCGTCCCAGCAATGGAACCGGAACCATGTCTCGGCCAGATTGCTGTAGGCGCGTCCCGTCGACTCGTGTTCGTCCTCGTCGATCGCCAGTTCGACGCTTTCGCGTATGTCTGTCAGGCCGCGCGGATCGGCCTGCATGACCCTGGCGATGCCGCGGAAGCACAGACTGAGGACCACGATGTCGGACCGGGCGGCAACTTTGGCCGCTCTACCAGCAGACTCGAGCACGGCCAGTGCGTCGCTCGTCGCGCCCCTTGTCATCTTGATGATGCCGTCCATGGATTGCGCCTCTGCTGCGGGCGACAGCAGAGATGCTTCCTGCGCCAACTGGACAGTCCGCTCGAGGACATCCTCGGCGGCGGTGAGGTCGTCGAACATGATCAGCTGACGGGCCCGGCGTAGCAGGGTCTTGGTCAGCCGGTCCGCATCGCCGAGAGCCTCTCTGAGAGCGAGCGCTCGGCGGGAGGCCTGCATTGCGTCCAGGAAGCGGCCTGCGATGTGCAGCTCCCATGCATAGTCGTCGACGATATCGGCCTGCTGTGTCGGCGACAGACGCTCGATGTGCGGTAGGACTGCCTCCAGGGCAGTCACCGCCTGGTGATGGGCACCGGCATTGGTCGCCTCGGCCGCTGCCAACGGAGCGAAGCGAAGCAATGTCTCGGTATCGCCGGCTTCCACCGCGTGATGGAGCACCCGGGGGAGTTCGGGTTCGGCGACCTCAAGGAGCAGCCGGACGACATTCTGGTTGAGCCGCCGCCTCTGCAGTTTGGAGGTACTTTGTTCGACCGCCCGTCGGGCGATCTCGTGCCTGAAGGTCACTTTGTCGCCGACCTCGACCAGCAGTCCGCGCCGCTCGACCTCCTCGAGTGCCAGGTCCTGGTCACCGAGCAGGTCGGCGATGAGTTGGCGATCCACCGGCGTCGGGATGACGGCCAGTTGTTCGAGCAGTTCGATGCCGTCACGATCGAGGTCCCGGACTCGGGCCAGGACCATCTCGACGACGCTGCCCGGTAGGGTGCCGGAGCTCTCCAACGCCTCGGTGAGAAAGAACGGGTTGCCCCCGGTCAGTGCGAAGAGCTCATCTGGGTTCCAACTGGTTCCGGAGGCCAAGGACGCCACTGCTGCCGGGGACAGTCTGGCGGGCTTGATTCTCAGTGTCGGCGCAGAGATGAGGGCCCCGAGCAACGGTCGAAGCGGGTGCCGGGTGTCCAGAGCGTCGTCTCGATAGGTGAGCACGAGGAGAATCGCGTACTGGCTGATGCGGCGCGCGAGGTATTGCAGCGCGTCCAATGTGGAGTCATCTGCCCAGTGAACGTCTTCGACTATCAGGACTGCTGAACCAGTTCCCGCGGTCAGTTCCATCAGTGCTGCGAGGGTCCCACCCGGGCCACTGTCGGTGGGTTGCACGTACAGGTCACCTAGCGCCTCTCGGAGGGGCCGAAAGGCCGCCGGCGCGAGCAGATCGTCGCAGGTGCCTCGGAGAACAAGCATTTCGGCACCGAGGCTCTCCACAAGGGCGTCGACGAGAGCCGTCTTGCCGATGCCCGCCTCGCCGCTGATTGTCAGCACTGAGCCGCGGCCATCGGTCGCATCCAGCGCTGCCGCCTGCATTCGATCCATCGAGGCGCCACGTTCGATCAGGTTCATTGACCTTCCCCATCGGTGATCACTAGGTATTTCACCATGCGCTGGATCGAATGAGCATCATCAGATAGGCAATAGGCACCGATGTCGTGCCGGGGGAGCGCGGATACAAAGTTGACATGGAGATCAAGACGGGCGGGCGGCGTGTCCTGGAGCCTACGGGCGATGAGCTCCGTGGCCTGCTCGCCAGCGTCGTCGACTACCTCTGCGTGACAGTCGAATCGTTGCCCGAGGCCCCTGTATCGAGGTCGGATGGAATCGCAGACCTGTTGGCCGATCCAGAAGTGCGGCAGACGCCGCAGGAACAGGGTAGGCCATTGGACGAGCTGTTGCGGGTGATCGATCGGGCGGCATCTAGGGGGTTGAATCCTTCCCACGGCGGCCTGCTCGGGTTCGTCCCGGGTGGCGGCATAGTCGCGGCCGGCATGGCGGATCTCATAGCGGATGTCTTGAATCGCTATACCGGCCAGGCGATGCCGTCTCCGGGGCTGGTTGCGATCGAGACCGATGTTCTGCGCTGGCTGAGTGATCTGTTCGATCTGCCCGACAAGGCGGCCGGCATCTTGACCACGGGTGCCTCGCTTGCGGTGCTGTCGGCCCTGATCACAGCGCGGAACGCGTTACTACCCGCAGACTTCCTCAGTGGGACGATCTACGTAACTGATCAGACCCACGCCCACGTGTCGAAGGCCGCTCGGCTGCTTGGGTTCGGTGGGGATGCCGTGCGCATCGTGGCGGTCGACAACGACCTCCGAATGGACCCGGCCGCCCTGCAGGCTTCGATCGCCGCGGACAGGGCTTCCGGGCGGAAGCCCTTCTTCGTCGTGGCGAGTGCCGGAACTACGAACACTGGCAGAGTCGATCCGCTGTCGGCTGTGGCGGATGTTGCGGCAGACAAGGGCATCTGGCTGCATGTTGACGCGGCGTACGGCGGATTCTTCCAGCTGACGGAGCGGGGACGGAAGGTGTTGGCCGGCATCGAACGGGCGGACTCACTGGCCCTGGATCCCCACAAGGGGATGTTCTTGCCCTTCGGGACGGGCTGCCTGCTGGTGCGGGACGGAGAGCTGCTGCGTAGTGCCCATTCGGCGGGGGATGCGGACTATCTGCAGGATCTCCGGGGCAGCACGCTGCCGGACTTCTCCGACTACGGTCCGGAGCTCACCCGCGACTTCCGGGGTTTGAGGCTCTGGCTACCCCTACAGCTGCACGGAGTCGGGGCGTTCCGCGAGATGCTTGATGAAAAGCTCGACCTCGCACGCTTCGCCCACCAGGAACTCTCGAAGGTTCCGCACCTCGTCCTGTCTGAACAACCCGAGTTGTCGACCTTCTGCTTCCGTCTGGAGGCAGAAGGCAACGACCCCGACAGCGATACGGCTGAACTCCTGCGCAGGGTGAACAGTGAAGGTCGGGTCCACTTGTCCAGCACTCGAATCGATGGCCGATTCGTCATCCGCATGTGCGTGCTGAACTTCCGGACCAGAGTGACCCAGGTGTCCGAAGCACTCGACGCCCTGCGTCGCCACACCGCAGACCTGCGCGGAACTCGGTGAGCTGGAGAACCGGCCAGGCGTGATCGACCGTACTACTACTGCTGGCTCCCCAGTCAGCAGGCGACGTCCCCGTTCTGACACGAGACGGGGACGTCGCCCTAGTTGTGTCGCTCTGTCCTTTGCCGGCGATTCAACCAAGCAGGGCATGCATCGCTAGCCAGTACGTCGACTTGCACAGACGAGGGAGACGAGCCCGAGTCCTAGGAGCCCCATCCCTAGCCACGACAACACCGGCAGGCGTTCTCCAAGTAGGCATACTCCGACCAGAGCCGCCATGGCGGGCTCAGCCAAAGTCAGCGTTGTGGCAACCTGCGGGCTCGTATACCTGAGTCCGCTGCCGAACAGTCGGTAGGCGAGGAAGGTCGTGACGAGTGCCAACTCCAGTGCAACGCTGACGCCACGCCCGGTCGTCAGCCAATGAGAGTCGGTGAATATCAGGACCGGCGACACGATGACTGCCGCGCCCCCGAACGTTGTGGCCATGACTGGGGCGGAGCCGTGGCCGCGACCGATGAAGTGACCTCCGATGAGGGAATAGGTCGCATACGAAAGGCCCGCGAGCGCGGCAAGTCCGAAGCCCGCGCTGCTAGGGGAGTTCCCTGAGGTCGCGCGCCCAAGCACCAGGGCCGCGCAGCCGACGACAGCGACGAAAGTTGCAGCGACCCAGGCAGCCGGAGGGCGTGACCGATGGAAGGCCCAGCCCAGGAGTCCCGCAAATATCGGCGCACTGCCCATGGCAATTACGGTCGGTACGGCCACCCCTCCGCGCGCAACTGATGGATAGAAGCACAAGGGATAGCCGGCGACTCCTAGCGCACCGATGGCGAGGGTAAGTAGGTCGCGGCGACTGCGCGACGACACGAACTCGCGAACCCCGTTCGTCGTGAAAAGCAGTAGGAATCCGCCAAAGGCCATTCCAGCTGCTCCGACGGCCACTGCTGACGAGTCGGCGGGAGCGAGTGAGCCCACCAGACCGTTGGACCCCCAGAGCAAAGCGGCAGTGAGGATCGGTAGAGGTCCTCGGCGAATCGCTGCACGCGATGTAGGTACTCCCCCGCGTAGGACGTTGGTCGGCCTCCGATGGTCCGTGTCGTTCGCAGTCATGTGGGTCCCCGTCAGCAGAAATGTGCAGTTCAGCTGAACCAGTGGACGTCAAACATGGAGCAGCGTTGTCAAGACATCTACGGATGCCGGCAGACTGACGGATCTCTGCGGCAGATCCGCTGCGGCGTAGGGGAGGGGCAGGCTAGGCGTGGACCGGTCGGGATGCGATCGCCGCTCGTCGGGTACGCGGACGTGAACTGGCGGCGGCGATGTCCGCGTAGAAGTCTTGCGGGCTAGGCGTGAGCGACCCGAGAGTGGCGCCGCAGGCGTGCGGGGAATAGGTAGCAGGGCCTACACAGCCCGGATAGGTAATCGCCACCGATGTGGGGCTGCGTATCGACGGTCAGAATTCAACTGACCGTGAGGATCAGGTGTTGGTTGTTCACCATTGTGGATGACCTCCGGGTCCCATCGAATGACGAGTGACGGGGGCCGGCTCGTGCTGCTGGTCGACGTGCGATGAGGTGTGTGATGTCGACGACGCCCATGACGGCGACGCTCGAGCAGCGGTTCAGCCTGGCCGACGAGAGCGTGTTGTCGGAGTTGTACCAGCGCTATTCAGGGCCGATGTTCTCGACGGCCTTGAGCGTGCTTGGCAATCGCGATATGGCCGCCGATGCAGTTCAGCGGGCGTTCGTACAGGCCTGGCGTGCCGCATCAACCTTCGATGCCGATCGTGATCTACGACCGTGGCTCATCGCAATCGTCCGCCGGACGGCGGTCGACGTATACCGCCGGGACCGTCGCAGCTTCGACCAGCTGATCCTCGATCGGCCGCGACAGAACAATCGCGAACTCGTTGCCGAGAACATCGATATGGAACAGCTATGGACACAGTGGCAGGTGCGAGAGGCGCTGGAGCAACTGTCGGAGGATGAGCGTCATGTCCTGCAGCTCGCCTACTACGACGGATACTCCCAAAGCGAGGTCGCCGTGCTGCTCGGGATTCCGATCGGCACGGTGAAGAGTCGTACTGCGCGAGCCCAACGTCGACTCGCGAAACTGCTGTCCCACCTCGGAAGCGGCGAGAAGGCGAGCCGGGTGACCTCCCCTGAAAGGCCCGAGCAATTAGGCTAGGTCGCAGTTCGTCCTGAATTTGATCCGATGGAGCCTTTGCAATCGTAAACATCACAAGGCGGGCGCCGATCCCCTGCAGGCGCCGCCACCTGCTGCCCCGGTCTCCGGAGAGACCGGGGCAGCAGTGTTTGGTAGGCAGATCGCCCTGGCGTGAAGTAATTTGCCTCCGACTGCGCGAACCGCGGCTTGATTCGTCCACGTAGTGGACTTGTGGACACTAAATCTTTCATTAGCCGAAATCTGAGTGGTTGGCGTGTGTGGGTGGCGATGGCAGTCGTTATCGCGGGCCTGGTTGGAGGGTCTGCGACGGCGGGAGCTACGCAATCCAGACCGGCCGGCGCGCCATCGGACACTGCGCTACCCGATGGTGGCGGCGGAAAGATCATCTTCGATCTCGGAGCTGCTACTTCGGCTACACCACGACTTGCCACTGTGACGCCATGGCCATGGGCGGCGGCGACGCTGCCGGTGAATGGCCAGTTGCCGGCCTGGTCGCCTGATGGAGAGACGATCATCTACAACAGGGCAGGCATCCCGCCTCAGGAACTCTTCGCGAGCACCGCATCTGGGGCTGAAGACAAGTACCTGGGTAAGGGATCACACGCTACCTGGGCGCCAGACGCGAAGAAGGTGGCGTACGTCAGTCTCAACCAAGGCCTCTACTTGATGAACCCGGATGGCTCTGGAAAGACTCATGTAGGAGACACGTCCTATGCTTCCTTCCCTTCGTGGTCGCCGGATGGCCGGACACTCGTGTTCAGCCGGTATCTCACGGGTAACCAGCAGGAGAGCGGGATCTACACCGTTCACGCGGACGGCACGGCGGGGGCAAAGCTGACTTGGCAAGTCGGGGACATCGGGCCGGTCTTCTCTCCGGACGGCACCGTGATTGCCTTCATTCGAACGGACTCCGCCGGGAGGTCGATCTACACCATGCGGCCTGACGGCACCGACGTCATCCGTCGCGGCGGACTCTCCACCGGGAGATTCCAAGTGATGTCGTTGTCCTGGTCGCCGGATGGGTCCAAGCTCGCGTTCGATGCCATGTCCCTTCCTAGTGGTGAGAAAAGCGTCTACATGACTGACTTCGATACCGTTTGGAAGCTGCGCGCCAATGCCGCGGCCATGAGAGTGGACTGGCAACGTGCGGAGCGATCGGTCCGGGTGGAGGAAGCCTCGGGTGTCGAGGGGAGCGGCGGATCGAACGCGGTTCAGGTCAAGGTCGGTCTGGACGCGCCGGCGGCCAGGCCGGTGAAAGTTCGATTTCACACCGAAGCTGGGACAGCGCAAGTAGGAACAGATTTCGAGGACACCGCAGGGATCGTCGAAATCCCTGTCGGGGCGACGTCTGGAACCGCTGAGGTCCCTCTCCGAGGAGATGACGCCGCTGAGCCGGCAGAGTCGTTCAGTGTGCACCTGGACGGTGCCATCAACGGAAGGCTGGCGGATCCCGACGCCACTGTGACGATCGAGGACGACGATGGGCCGCCGACGGTCTCGGTCAAAGACCTTACGGTCGCCGAGGACGCGCCGGCGCAGGCGACCGTGGAGCTCAGTAAGCCGACTGCCCACGACGTGACCGTCACTTTGCAGTCTGCCGATTCCACGGCAGTTGCCCCCGGCGACTATCTGCCGATGGACACAACGGTGGTCATTCCTGCCGGGCACCTGACGGCAACCGTCCCGATTGGCATCGTGAAGGACAAAGCTCCTGAAGGGACTGAGACGTTCCGACTCCGGATCAGCGGATCGGCCGGAGCAGACCCGGACGGTCAGGATGCGACGGTCACGATCCTGAACGACGAGCCCGGACGCCTCATCGTTGCAGACGCCACGGCCATCGAGAATCCAGCGAATGCGGGGCCGCCAGGCACCGTTCAGCCAGGATCGTCCTTGCAGTTCTTGGTCAACCTGCGGGAGCCAACCACCCGATCGACCACATTCCGATTCGAAAGTCGAGCGGGAACTGCTCAACCAGGGATCGACTATGCCCCGGTTGATGGAACGCTCACGATTCCGGCCGGTGCGGACAGCGCCGTGATCACCGTCCCCGTGCTGGACGATCTCGAGATCGAGCCGGACGAGTCAGTCCTCCTGCAATTGACTCCAGTCTCGGATTCGATGCTGGCTGATGACGGCTACGGCACGGGAGTCATCTTCGACGACGACTGCCCAGGCGGCGGAACCTGCATCTGATCCTGAGACCAGATGTGACCTCCGGGATCGTTGGGGCTGCGGGCACACGATCCCGGAGGTCACTGTGTCGGACGACCTCGGCCTACCCCAAATGACTGAGCACTCTGTCAGCCTCAACCCACCGCGGGTTGGCCTTCGCTGACGGCGATGTTGCGCACACAGTCGCAGGACGAGATCCTCCTACGACCTATACGGCTCCACCTTGCTGCCCGGTTCAGGGCTGATGCGGAGCCTGCCTAAGCGCTACAGTGGCTGGCCGGGATGGTGCAGCCGCAGGTCCGCCCGATCTGCCTTGTGTATGCCAGGGCTGTGACGGCTGAGCTACAAAAGGCCATAACGTTCGGCTTTCGATGTCGATAGCAGATGGGTCCCCCAAATGACCGTCCGGCGGTGCGGCACGTCGGTAGCGGTCCAACGAAGCCTAGCGTTGGCAGTTGCGATGGGACTTCTGGCCGAGGAGCAGTTACGCGTGACACAAGTGAGGGACTGCACCGGTCTTTGCCAGCGCAGTCCCTCAGTTTGTTACTAGTTTTGCACGAGAGAGAGGGTTACTCAGAACCCTCAAAGAAGGAAACAAATCAAAAAGATAAGAGATTGGAGTGGCTGGGTGCGCTGCTGGGTCGGTGCGCAGGTGCGGCGGGTCGGGATCGTCTACCGGCAGGCGCGTGACTCTTGCTTGGACACGCTCTGGGGTCTGCGGACAAGCAATGACCTGTCCGCGGACCCGGCAAGGTGTCCGCGCCCGCCGCGTGTCACCCGTTCGGGGCTCGGGGGTCCCTTCTTTCTTGGCTCTTCTTGAGGGCTTCTAAATAACCCTCAGAGTAGAACTATCGCATCAATTGCTGCAGAGTAGGTCGATGTCGCCTCGCATATCGAGGTTGGCTTCCTGCCGGTTGGCGATCAGCAGCGTGAAGTCTCTCGAGTCGGTGAACGTGCGACTTACGGTCAATACCGCCGGAGCCGCGCCGAGCTGGACATGCGCTTCGGCGGAACCGAGAAAGCTGATGTCGAAGTTTGCGTTGGACTGATTTGTGAATTTACTCCTGACCCGGGTGCAGCCGCTGCGGTCGGGAACAATTTGCATGACCGTCGGCTGGATTGTGGCAGTTCTTTGCAACTCGAATCGACCTCGTCGAGGGTGCGCGGGCTCGCCGGGAAAACCGACGAAGGCGTCGCCGTTTACACCGAACACCTTGATTGGTTTGATGAATGCGCCGCGCCATACGAAATGGGCGAAGCTTCGGGATGTGGAGATGCCCGCACCGAACTGACCCACGGCTCCGATCGCGAGGCGGTAGGACGTGACTGAGCCCGGGGCGTTGGTATTGACGGTGACACGGCCGTTGACAGTTTTCGCGCTCCCTTGAGGCAGCCAGAGGCGTGACCTTGGGTCGAACCGCTGCAGGCTGACCGTGGTGCCATTCGGTGGAGCAGGCACAACACGGGCGGATGCCCGGAATGCGCCGGTCTCCCAATCTGTGTCCTTGACGGCGTCCAGCAGCACTTGGCGCGTGGTCACTGGGTAACGGTTCGGACTGACGGCCGCCTTGAACGTCTTGGTACCGCCGTAATAGGCGCGATAGTCGTAGGCGCCTGTCATCTTGACACTGAAAGCGAACGCGCCCGCTGAACGTGTCAAAGTGCTGGTCAGGTTGCTGTACTTGCCCAGTCCGCGCGGTGATCGCTGGAGGAAAACGGTTGCATTCTGCAAGCCGGATGCCGTACCCGCACGGGTGAGCCGGCCAGTGATTTGGATGAACGTATTGTATGGGCCTGACGCCGGTGCCATGAGGGTCAGTGATGTCTTCACGCTCGGTGCGGCAGCGGAGGACGCTGTGATCCCAGATAGGCCCACCGCCATCGCGAGCCCCAGTCCAACTGCTGCCCGTACCAAAGCCGTTCTGCCCGATCTTCCACCTTTGCCGAACCATTTGCCGGTTGCCCGCATATCTCCTCCTCAGCTGGACTCCCGCCGGGGCGCTGGAGTCATCACTGTGAGTGAATACGGAGTTTGTTGCCGAGGTGGTTCGCGACCCGACCTCGCCGACGCCAGTCTTGCGCATCCGCCCATTGGACCTAGTCTTCCTGTGGCCCACGAGCGGCCGTGTCGCTGCCTGACTCGACGTCTCTTCAGAACCGGTTCTGCGTGAGGTTGCGTACTACTCGGGAGCGAGTGGTTCCCCGGATGCTAGGAGACGCGGTATGCGAAATCGGATCACAATGGCCGCGGTCTCGGCGCTGATAGGTGCGCTGGTTGCGGTCGGTTGCCTGTCTTATGCAGACGCGCTGCCGGGTCGAGGTACGGCCGCAACCGTAGCTACTGCTGCGGCACCCGCGGTTGGCCTGGGCCTTTCCAGCCTCTGAACCCGACCAGACTGCTCAACACCCAGAAGTCCGCTTCGTTGAAGCTGAAGCCGGGCCATCAAGAGATCACCATTACGATGCCGGCCAGCGTCCCGGCGAGCGCCACCACCGTCAGCCTCGGCATCATCGCGGTCCACGGCACGGCCAGGACCGGCTACCTGACCGCCTACCCCACCGGTACGAGCAAACCTGCCATCACCTATGTCAACTACGCCGGCGGCCAGGTCGTCAACAACCTCGCGACAGTAAGACTCGGAGCCGGGCGCAAAGTCACAATCTTCAACTCGGCCGGAGCCGTCGACGTCGTCGTCGATCTCCACGGCTACCACAACCCACCAACAACCGGACCCAAGGGCTACCTCGGCTGGCTTACAAGTTTCGGTGGTACACCGGCCAGCTATGCCTCGACGGGCTTGGCTCCGGTTCTTTGGCAGCAACCGGACCCGACTCATTGGCAATTTGTCTTCCCCGGGGTAAAGTCTTCGGTAGCAAATGTGCAGTTCACGGTATTGGGAAAGACTGCCACCTTCGATTGTGCTGTCACGCCACCAGATGCCGATATTGTCCAACTTGGTCTGCTTATAGCGGTCAGCTGTACCAGAGAGCCCAGTGGCAGTAATGGCTTCAGTATTCAATTGATGAATTAGGCGACAATCCGCGAGCAGCGAGGGATTCATCCGCTGTGGAGGAGGACCCGCTGTACTGGACTGCCGTCAGTGCGACAACAAATAACATCGTCACTCTCTTTCCGCCGATGTCGTGCGGTAGAACACCGCCATTCGGCGCATAGAGCCGCTGCCGGCGGCGTGGCGGCTACGTCTGCGTGCTGCCAGGAAGGTGGGGTGAGATGCGGTGCGAAATGTTGACCGACCCGGCGACGTACATGTCGCCGGGTCGGTTGACGTCTTTCTACGGTCGGCTCACTTCTTGATTACGGGCTTGCCGTCGGGTTTGATCACGGACCATCGGCCGACGATGCCTTCGCCGTTGGTGTCAGCGGGGGCTTTGTCTTCCCTGAATCGATAGAGGGGCCACCCGGCGAGGGTTACCTGGACCAGGCCGTCCTCGCGAGGAACGGTACTCACCAGGGACTTGTCGATGCCTTCGACCTCGACCGGCGATCCGTCGGTCAGAGCGCCGGGCCAGCTGTAGAGGCAGTCGTAGTCGCATGTCACCTTGGGGTGCTTGGGATCGTCGCCTTCGAAACGGTAGGCAGTCCAACCGTTGATGGTGACGATCTGCGCCGCCGTACCCTTGACCTGCGCATCGCGGACGGCCAGATGAATCTTTCCTGGCTTCACCGTCGGTGTGGGCAGGGGCTCCGAAGGAGCAATCGGCACCTCGGGTTCGCCGCTGTTGCTGGGTTCACTCGTTGATGGCCCGGTGTTCTGTCCGGTTGGGCTGCTGGCGGTCTTCTCGCCGCCACAGGACGCCGTGCCGAGGATTGCCAACGTCATCAAGGCACCTGCGACTAGTTGCTTCTTCATGTATCTCCTTGAACCCATTGCGACTGAGGTCCCTTGGACCTGGCGGAACCGTTGATCCCCCAAAGGGATACGAGGCAGGACTCTCGGCCGGTTCTGTTCGACCCGCGTGTCGAACCCTGCAGCGCCGCCTGGCAAGGCGACTGATCCAGGCATGCGCGACCCCTCGTAGTAGAGGTGAATCAACCAACTGGAGAAGGGCAAGGTCATGTCAGTTAGAACGTTCTCGAGGGCATGGGCGGCCGTCGCCGTCGGAGCAATGGCAGTGCTGACGGCCTCGGTTGCCTCAACGGCCGAAGCAGCCACTACGGCCTCGACGGCCGACAGCCCGCGGTTCGAGACCTGGACGAACGGAAATTTCGCCCTGGGGGATGCGGTTCAGTTCGCGCCCTCGTCCAGCGGCCAAATCCGATTCGTGAAGGCATTCGAAGAGGGAGGCCAGTTCAGCGGGGCAACGGCCGGCGATCCGAACACTCCCCGCATCTTGCAGTGGGACAGAGTCCCCAGTGGTGAGAAGGGCTTCATTGTCCTGCGCAACCGTGCGACCGGACAATGTGTCGACATCCCACGCAACAAACAGAACGTCAGGATCTCGGACTTGCCGGACAAGCTCATCGGAGTCGGCTTGGTCAGCGCGGACTGCGACGCATCATCCAGTCAGAAGTTCAAAGAGAACACTGGGACCGGTAACCATTTCACGTTCCGGAACCAGCTGGCCGGGCTGTTCTTCGCCAAGACCACTAGCGGTGGGCGGACGGTCGCGACCCTCCAGCGACCTTCGAGACAAACCTTTGCCGATCTGGACTTCTTCCCGACTCTGGTCGAGATCTCGCGAACGAATAGGTAGTGTCGGCTCAATTAGCCGTGGCATCTGTTGGCACTAGTCTCATGTGGAGTGGTGTGCGCTCCCTAAAGGCGCACACCACCCATGGACTCAGTTCACGGTGCAGCCGATGCGGGTGCACGCCGAGATGCGGCCTTGGCCGTTGTCGGTCGGCTGACGTTCCGGCAGAGTCTGCAGGTCGTCGATTTCAGTGGACATTGTTGCTCACCTCCCCCTTATGTCTGGGTTGATTGCGGCGCCCGCGGTTGGATGGTCGACGAGATCGTCGACCATCCAGAGGCGGGACGAATCAGAGGCCAGCCGTGTCAGGAATCCAAGCACTCCCGCGAGGCCGTTCAGATACGCGGTGTCGATCTTTCCGGCAGCCGTGAGGAGAACCGCCCGACCTCCGCGGTGTACTGCCCGCCGTGCGAGAACCGTGGCGATATCGGTGGCTTGTTCCGCAAAGCGGATGTTGCCGGTAAGGCCGGCCATGTCCAGCAGGAAGTCCCCGTTGCCCGGGAGACCGTGGCAAGTCTCGTTGCCTGAAATGAACCGCGTGCGATACGCGGCTGTGGCAGCTTTGACGGCAAGGTCGAGCGCTGCACTGTCGCCCGTCCGACGCCAGAACCGGACGAGGAAGCTTCCGATTCCTGAGGATCCCGAGCACCAGTGCGGACTTCGTGGTCGGGTGCTGGTTCGGTCGTGCCTGTCGATCGGCCACCACACCGTGTCGCCGTCGACCTCGGCATCCGAGATGAGTATCCCTGCGATCTCGTCAACGACCGTGAGCCAGTCAGGGCGTTGGAGGAGGATACCGCCGTACTGCAGGGCCGTGCCGATGCCCGCAATTCCGTGGGCGAATCCGTAATGGCTGGTGCCGGCTAGCCGAGGGGACGAAGGTGACGAGGTCGGCCACTCCGGGCCGGCCGGACTGCGGACGATGCCTGCCAGCAGACTCTCGAGTGTCGCCTCGGCTCGATCCAGCAGGCCAAGTCGCAGCAGTGCCACAGCCGCTCCAGCAAGGCCGTGGGTGATGTCAGGGATCCCCGACGACGTCGGGATCCGGGAGCCCGCGTCGAGAGCGAAGGCCTTGGCCTTCTCGTCGTCCAGTACCTTGGCGGCGTCGTACAGGGCTAGGAGCGAGCCGCTGCGCCCGTAGTACAGTCCTGTCGGCCAACGGTCCTCCGTCTCGAGGCGTCGACGTAGCCAATCGATCGCCGAGTGCAGGACAGTCTCCAGCGTTGAGCTTGGTCGGTACCGCTGTACGGCGGTCAGTACTGCGATCTGTCCTGCCGCGCCCGTCCACACGGCGCACGGGTCGGTCTCGTTAGGTTGATCCACGACCGGCCACGGCCGATCATCAATCGACGACTTGCGAAACGCCGCGAGTATCTCCTCTAGACATCCACCAGCAAGAGACGCGACGTTGGTTTGCCCAGGTGATCGCGAGATCGCGATGGCCGGTCGGCTGGACTGGAGGTAGTCGGTGCACTGCTGAAGGTTCCATCGCGTTGCCGGCGGCGCCAGGAGACCCAGCACCATCGGCAGAACAGCCGCGAGGGCGGGCGTGCTCATGCTCATACGACGGATCTCTTCAGCTAATCCGGACCAATCCGGTGCGCCTAGACCATCGACCGGCACCCGCACCAGGTCGTGTCCCGTTGCCACGAAGCAGCTGACTGCGCCCAAGCCGAAGAGATCCAGGGAGAGATCGGGTGCCTGTCGTACGTCGCCGATCTGTCCGAGCATTTCGGGCGATACGTAGCCTGCAGTTCCGCCGATGACTGTCGGTTGGGAGGGCGCTGTTGAGTGCTCGAGGTCGACGAGCCGGAGACTCGTGTCAGGCAGAACCATCAGGTTGTTCGGTGTCAGGTCGCGGACGACGAGATTCTTCGAGTGGACGTCGGTCAAGAGACTCACCAGACGCCTTAGAACGGTCCGGGTGGTCTCGGGTGCCGTGCCGAAGCCATCGAGTCCCTGCGGACCCGCTCGATGTTCGATCCAGTCGCGCAGCGTGGTGCCCGCGACCATTTCCTCTACGACAAACAGGTGTCCGCCCTGTTCGAAGGATTCGATCAGAGCTGGGGTGATCCCCAGCGGTGCCAGGATTTCGAGTGCGTCTCGTTCTCTCGAGATCCGAGTCCGTGCGTCCAGCCCGGTCAGATCCGATGCCACGTGAGGTCTGCCCTCTTTGATCACCACAGGCTGGCTGGTCTCGGTGTCTTCTGCGACATAGATTCCGCCGCGGTTCGTGATCGTGATGGCTTCGCGGACCAGGTATCTGTCTCTCAGTCGGACGGAGGTGACGACGCGGGTAGAGGGCTGCTCGTCGAAAAGTGATGGGGCGAAGGCGGGCGGTGCAAAGCGGGGCTGTCGCAGGTCAGGAAGCAGATCGCCGGCGGGGTCAGCCAGCCAGGCATCGTAGATGCCTTCGTCGGCGAGGACACGGTGACCGCTGAAGGCGCCATACCGGTAGTGGACCAGACTTCCTGGCCGCAACTGACGGTCGGACAGGATCGCCGGTCCAGGTAGTCCGTACGTTGCCACGTCGAGGTCTAGTGCCAGTCGCCGCGCTTCGTCGTCGTTGTCTGGATAGACAGTGATGAACTTTCCACTGGAGCCACGAGGGGCTTGGGGACTCAGCAAGTCCCATAGGTTGGTCAGACGGCTCGTGAACTTGAAGAGTGTGCCTGCTGCGGTGAGAACCTCTGCGGCGCGCGACAGGACGATCGGCGCCGAAAGCATGGTGGCCGACAGGTGCAGCTTCCACCCTTGAGTTGGCGGCTCGGGCCGATCCGATCTGACGAAAGTCCAGAACTCTCGAGCCTCCACGCGGAAGGCTGTGCGGCCGTGGCGTTCAAGAACTCCCCTGAGGATGTCGCGGAGCAGATGGTCGTCTCGCATCGTTTCCCCAGTCCGTCGGGAGGTGGCCGCTGGGCTATCTTCTGCTCTCTGTCGGCTCTGAGTCGTAGGTACCCAATGCCCATCTTTCGGGCCCTGCCTGAGACCTCGGCAGGCGGCATCGAATAGGTAGGCGAGTCCTGGGATCCCGGAGCCGATGGTTGCTCGAACAGCCGTGCTTAGCGGACCTGAAAGCCGTCTCTGAAAACCATGTGCACCTGGTGGAGAGCGTCAAGGTTGGCTAGAGGATCGCCCTCGACGACTACGAAGTCAGCGTCGAAGCCGATCTGGATTCGGCCCTTTCGATGGCCAACTCCGCACGCGTCTGCTGCCAGGCTGGTGACCGAGCTCAGCGCCTCAAGGGGCGACCAACCGATAGCCGGCAATTCGCCGACAGCGTACGGGAGGATATTATGTGGCTTCCGGGCGCTCACCCCGGCATCCGTACCGACGATGAGCCTTGCGCCCGCGTTCCGAAGGTCTCGATACGCCTCGGCAACGATGTCGAGCTGGGCGAAAGACGCAGGTCGTTCGGCGCCGGGAAGCATGCCGAGTGTCATACTCACGAAGATGTTGCTATTGGCAACAGATGACAGGAGTGCCCGGTCCGGGCGAGGGCCATCGGCAGTCCAGAAGGTCACGTGCTCCAAAGTGTCGACGCCGGCGTCGATCGCGTCTGCGATGGAGGCCGGGCTGTGGACGTGAGCTGCTACAGGCAAGCCGAGCCGATGGGCTTCTTCCACGACAGTCCTCAGTGCTTGAGCGTCGTACTGCGGTTTGTGTGGCACCGAACCCGGGGTGATGTTCCCGCCGCTCGCCATGACCTTGACCACCGTGCAGCCCTTCGCATGCCGAGTCTGCACGGCGGTCCGGAGGTCTGTGCTTGAGCTCTTGGTCTCCCCGCCGAGGAAGTGGCAATGACCTCCGGGCGTGGTGATCGGCGGGCCGGCTGCGAGGACCTCAGGACCGTGTGCTGGACGGCCCTTCAGATCGTTGGCGAGTCCGACGGCGAGATAGTTGCGGTCCCCGAGGTCCCTAACGGTCGTGATCCCAGCATCCAATGCAGTTGAAGCCGAGCGACGCATTCGTTCCATCAGCTCGCTGTCGTCAGCGGCGATCAGATCTGCGACAGGATCCAGGCCCGCATCGAACGCCAGGTGGACATGGCAGTCGATCAACCCCGGCAACAGACACCTCTGCGGACCCAGGTCTATTACCTCGGCCCCGATGCCCTCGGTTCCTGCGGTTCGAGGCCGGACGTCGATGATCTTGCCGTCCGCAAGATGGATCGTAGAAGGACCTACCATCTTCGCGCCGTCGAACATGGACTCGACAGCGATGACCGTCGACATCATCTGCGCTCCCTCGTGACGTTTACTTCGCCTCGATTCGTTACGCAGGCTGGGCGGCGGTCGGTTCGTTGAACGCGGTCAACGAGGTACCGGCGCGGCTCGGGCGCGTGGGGAACCGGTCTGGCGTCGAGGTGCGTATGAGTCCTAAGAGGGTGAGTCGCCGGGAGACCTGGAGGGCAGTATGCGAAGCCGAATCACGATGGTCGCGGTCGCGGCGTTGATTGGTGCCCTGGTTGCGGTCGGGTGTCTGAGTTACGCGGATGCGTTGCCTGGGCGCAGCGTGGCCCAGGCTGCGGCAGCTGTTGCTCCGGCGGCCTCGGTCGGGCCGGGGTCATTTCAGCCGTTGAACCCGGCTCGGCTGCTGAACACCCAGACATCGGCGTCGCTGAAGTTGAAGCCCGGCCATCAAGAGGTCACCATCACGATGCCGGCCAGTGTCCCAGCCAACGCTACGTCAGTCACGCTCGGCGTGATCGCGATCCGCGGTACCGCCAGGACTGGTTATCTGACCGTCTATCCCACTGGAACCCTCAGGCCGGCCATCACCAATGTCAATTACGCCGGCGGCCAGATCGTCAACAACCTCGCCACGATCAAACTCGGCGCCGGCCGCAAAGTCACCATCTTCAACTCGGCCGGCACGATCGACGTCATCATCGACCTCCACGGCTACTATCTCCCCCCGGCGGGTGGCCAAATTGGCTACAGCGGGCAGGTCCGAGTGTCCTCGCTAGGAACGGTCGAAAGCTTCCGGACATCAAATGGACTTGCACCAAGATTCGCCCGCGTAGAAGCCGGTTCATACCGAGTGACCTTCAAGTCTGTGGGGTCGTCGGCAAAAGAGTCTGATATGGACGTCGACAGCAACCTCGTAGGAGTTTCTTGCACGGTCAATCCTCCCGGACACCTATCCGGTGAGGACATAGTTGTCGGAGTGATCTGCGCTGATGTGGATGGACGCGCGGATACGGGAATTACGGTTCGCTTGCGTGCCTAGCATCCTGGTAACGCTTGCTCGAGTCGGACTCGATGCTACCGGTCTACGGAAGGAGAGCCTCGTGAGCAGCGCCGTGGTTTTCGATCGGTATGGTGCGCCGGAGGTGCTCCACGTCGTCGAGGTCGAGACACCCGTGCCCGGCCCACGGCAGATACTGGTCCGCGTTAGAGCTGCGGGTATACAGCCGTTTGACAACTACTACCGTAGCGGCGAGATGGCGGGGTTCGTTCCCGCAGAATTTCCTCAGCAGTTAGGGAACGAACTTGCCGGCGTGGTGGAGGCCGTGGGCGACTGCGTCACTGGAGTGCGTCTCGGCGATGAGGTCTTGGGCTGGGTCGATCGCATGGCCTTCGCGCAGTACGCCGTGATGCCCGTCGACCAATTCGTCCTGAAGCCGAAGGAGCTCGCGTGGCCTGAAGCGGGCGGTTTAGCTGGGGCTGGTATGACAGCGCACACCGCCCTGCAAGCGGTCGAGCTCAAGCGGGGAGAGAAGCTGCTCGTGCATGCTGCTTCAGGCGGCGTAGGCAGCATGGCAGTGCAGATGGCGCGCGCGATCGGTGCCACCGTGATCGGGACCGCCAGCGAACACAATCATGACTACCTGCACTCGCTCGGCGCCGACGCGGTCATCTACGGCGACGGATTGACTGAAGGGCTACTCCAGCTAGCACCTGGAGGAGTAGATGCGGTGATAGACGCTGCAGCAACCGATGAGTCATTGAGAGCCTCGATCGACCTCGTCCAGGACCGCGACCGAGCCGTTACGGTCGGAATCAATCCGCTCGCAGACGAGCTCGGCATCCGCCAGGTGGCCGTCGACCGCTCAACTCAGCGACTCAACGAGCTCACCCGATTGGTCGAAGCCGGTTCCCTCCACGTCAACATCCACAAGACCTTCCCTCTTGATCAGACCGCGGCCGGCCAGCACATAGTCGAGGCCGGCCACGTCAGGGGCAAGGTCGTCATCACCATCGACTAACCGCCGGATACAGATCCTGCCTGCGGGCGAGACCGTAGGTTGCCGCCGAGGAGCAGCTCGAGGTCAGTCATGTTTCCGGGTCGCTGCTTCCAGACGGCGATCCGGGCCGTGCGGCGGTTGCGTACTCCTACCAGGACACATATCTGGAGGATGAATATGGGCGCTCGGTCGCTGCTGCAAAGTCTTGTGGTGGGGATAGCTGGGGCTGCAGTTGCTGTTGGCGGTCTGGGGGTCGCGGATGCGCTTCCACAGCGTGATGCGGCGGCCGCCACCGCTGCAGCGGTGGCGCAGCCGCGACCAGGGTCGTTTCAGCCGATCACACCGCAGCGGGTGCTGACGACGCAGCAGTCGTCGGCGGGGAAGTTGAAGGCAGGTGAGACGCGACTCATCACCTTCCCCGGGCAGGTCGTGCCCCCGAACGCGACGGCGGTTTCGATCAACGTGACCGCGATCAAGGGCAGCAAGTCGGGATACCTGATGGTCTTCCCCGGCGGTGAGCCGAAGCCGGTCAGCAGTGCAGTCAGCTACACCGCCGGCCAAATCATCGCCAACCACGCCACCATCAAACTAGGCACCAGCCACAAACTCGCCATCTTCAATTCGGCCGGCCTGGTGGATGTCAACATCGATGTCCAGGGCTACTACCTCCCCCCGGTGACAGGTCCTACGGGCTTTGTTGCTTGGGCCAAAGTGGGCGTCGATGGTTCTGTCGTTGACAAATTCAATTTGGCCGGGAATGTTTTCGTCGAGCATGACGCACAGCCATATTTCGTCACATTTGTTGGAGTGCCAGCCGGCGTACACGCCGCCATCCAGGTCACACCCGCGTTCGCGCCAACATCAAGTACCCCGGTTTGTAATGGAACTGCCCTCGTGAACGGCAAATTCAGGGTCAGGTGCTATTCGAGCGACACCGGATCTCCGGTAGACACGGAGTTTTCGATCACGATCATGGGATAGGTCATCCGGCGGTCTCCAAGAATGTCGTGGAGCATGAGCCGACGAATCGCGGCCCACGGGCTGGTTCGTATTGACCGAGTGGCGTCGCGTCGGATCGGCCAGCGGGTCGAGGCGGTGGAGGATGCCTGTGTTGCGCCGCGAACTAGTTGTGAGCCACAGCACGTAGATATCTGTATCCCTTGCGCGGGGTTCGTCCATCGAGGAGAGGTATCACCTATGCGCGCGCTTGTTGTTGATCACTCGTCGTCGGACCACCTCGAGCTACGAGACGTCCCGTTGCCGTTCCCTGGACTGGATGAAGCGGTGGTGAAGGTGGTGGCGACCTCGTTGAACTTTGGCGAGGTCGCACTCAGTCGGAAGCCGGACATGCGGGATGGTTGCGTGTTGGGCTGGGACGCGGCCGGAGTGGTGGTGGAGGCTGCCGTCGACGGCAGCGGCCCGGCAGTCGGAGAACGTGTCGTCACGCTCGGGTACGACGGCGCCTGGGCGGAGTACCGCGCTGCCTCGACTCGCTGGATCGGCCTCGTGCCGGACGGTGCGGATCTTGGCGTGGTGAGCACCATTCCCGTCGCTGCGCTTACCGCGTTGCACGTGCTCCGGTTGATGGGTCAGACCGTCGGGCGCCGGGTCATGATCACGGGCGCCTCTGGCGGAGTCGGGAGGTACGCCGTCCAACTTGCGGCGCGCTCCGGTGCGGAGGTGGTCGCAGTGACCGGCAGCTCTGCTCAGGCTGACGCGTTGCGGATGCTCGGTGCTACCGAGGTCGTCGACACACCTGCCAAGGTCCAGCGGCCCGTGTACGCCGTACTCGACAACGTCGGTGGAGAGCAGCTCGTCGAGGGGTACGACGCGTTGGAGGCCAACGGACGCTTGATCTCCGTCGGAAATGCGTCGAAGGGCGACTCCGTCTTCCCGCCGGAATCGCTGCGCCCTCTTGGCGGGCGGCATGGTCGACGCATCGAGAACTTCTACCTGCTTGCCGATTGCTGTACCGACTTCTCCGCTGATCTGACCTGGCTTGCCGCCGAGGTCGTGGCCGGCCGGTTGGATCCGGCAGTGAGCTGGCGGGGCGACTGGAGCCGGCACGCGGAAGCCACCGATGCACTCCTGGGCCGCAGGCTCCACGGCAAGGCTGTCCTCGACGTCGACGAAGGTGATCAGGATTGGCAGATGCCGTGACCGTGATCCAGCCTGCGGAGCTCGCGGGGTCGATTGGGCAGAGCGAGCGCGGCGTGCACGAATGATCCCCCGTCTCTGGCTCGGGGCCTCCCTCATTCTGATCGCAGCCTCTGCATGCGCCGGCCCACGCACCACCGGCGAACAGCCCGTACCTCTGACCTCGCCCCACAATCCGCCGACGGTCCACCCAACCACCCAGGTGTCTCCCGGCTCGGCCCTCCTGACAAGGCAGGAGACGGTTGTCGCTGGGCACCATACGGAAGTTGTCGCGGTCAACAAACGCGTCGTCTACAGGCACCTGAGTGATCACACCAATCCACCCGAGGTCACCTGCTACGACCAATGCTCCATCGGCTGGCGTCCTGTCGTCGTCGATGGCTCCGCGTTGTCAGTCGTGCGTCTCGACCGGAACAACGTCGGCTCGGTAGTCCGCGCGGACGGATACGTTCAATTGACCTACCGGGGCGCACCGTTGTATTTGCATCCAGGCAAGTCGGTCAGCTCGACTGACGACTGGGAGGTCGTGATGGCTGATTGACGAACAGGACCGATGCCAGGCTTTGCCGCCCCGTCGGCCTCGGGGCGGAACTGCAGCTGTCCGCCCGGACGCGCTGAAGTTGAGGCAAGCACCGGGCTAGCTCGGCTGACCAATCCGGTCAGGCCTGCGGACGGGGAGCGGCCTCTGTACCCGGTCGCTGGTGAATTTCCAGCTCAAGACAATGGATGCCGCAGGCAACCATCATTAGGCGGTTATGCATCCAACGCGCAGTCACAGGTACTGCGATGCAGACGGAGCTGCCCTACTGAGTCGCCCGTTCAGGCCCCAAGTCCAATCCGGACGTTCATCACGTGAGCGCTCGTCTGTTTGTGCTGGAGCTTGCCTTCCAACGGCTACTACGTTCGAACGGTCTCGTTCGGCTCTTGCAAATACTGCCGGCCAAAGCCGTGCACCTGAACCGATCGCGGGGGTCGGCGCCTAGGGCTGACTCGGAGAACGTGAATCTCTGAAAGGTCGCTAGAAAGCATCCGCGGCGTCAACCTTTCTGGAGGTTCGATGCGTTTCCTCCGGTGAGAGTGAGAGAGGAATCCGGATGCGGCGACGCGACGAAACCGAGTTCACCGAGTTCGTGGTGGTGGCTGCTCGGCGCATGCGCAGGACTGCCTACCTGATGTGTGGCGATCGGCACCAAGCCGAGGACGCGGTGCAAGACGCGCTGGTCAGGATCTACCGTCGGTGGTCACACCTGCGACGCAGCGAAGGGCTGATGGGTTATGCCCACCGCGCAGTCGTCACGGCCGTGCTGGACCAGTCGCGGCGACGGTGGCGTAGAGAAGTGGTTCGCGAAGTGGATGCGATCGTTGTCACGGAGCCCTACGACGCAGTGGCAGTTGTCGACAATCGCGCAGTGGTTGTCCAGGCGTTGTCGGCGTTGCCTGCGCGACAGCGCGCCTGTGTGGTGCTGCGCTACTACGCCGACTTCAGTATCGAACAGACGGCCGATGCGCTGGGGATCGGCGCCGGCTCAGTGAAGAGCCAAACGTCCAGGGGCCTCGCGCAACTCCGCGGAATGTTGGCCGTGTCAGAAAGGAACACGACATGAGCGATATCGAGAAGTTGCTGAATCTGGCGGCGGATGACGATGACCGAGATCAGACCGTCTCGGCGGAGATGATCCTGCGACGCGGCCGAACCTCCGTTCGGCGCCGGCGGATCATAGCCGCTGGAACTGTAGTCCTCGCTGTGGTCGCAGGTATCGCTCTGCGGCCGGCGCTATCTGTATTCGGCAGCTCGAGACAGACATCGGCTCCCCAGGTAGCCGGTCCTTCCCCCGCCGACCCTCTCGACGGCGTGCAGGCTCTCCCGGCTCCACCCATCAGTCCGGTGAAGGATGCGGAGATTCTGCGGCGATGCCGCGCCGGTGACGCAGAGGCGCTCGAATTCAATAGAACTTATAAAGCCAACGGTTTCGACAAGGCTGGACCGCTCGATGCGAGGTGGACCTTAGCCGTCAAGTCTGGCCGTGGGGACGCCTTTATGGCCATCTTCGTGTCTCCGGATCGATCGATCGCTGCAACCTGCAGTTCCGCCGGTCTCAAGGGACAGATGCACGGCGTCGGATCCGTCGGTCGCACGAGCACGACGTACGTGATCGATAAGGGCAACCCCCACAAGCTGACGATGTCGGAGGGGCAAGGAATTCAGGTCCCGATCGATGTCAGGAGAGTCGTTCTCGATGTCGCAGGCGAGACGCGTCCACGCGAGGCCCTGATGAGCAAGACCGGCGGATTCTACGTAGCTGGGTGGCCTGACGACGATGATGGCAAACCCCCGGTGACCGTGACAGTAAGGGGCTTCGACGGCGATAACCAACTGGTATTCGACGAGAAATCTGACTATCCGGCGCAGCAGATAGGGCCGACGGTCAAGTAGATCAATCCGCACATCCGAATATAAAGGGGAGGACGCTGAGTGGCAGTACATCGGAAGACCTTGCGTGGAGCGCTGTATGGCTTCGCTGCTCTGGCCGTTGCAAGTGCATCTGTTGGCCCGGCCGGAGCAGTCGACGCTCGACAGCCGGTCGCGACGGCGTCGTCGGCGAAGGACTTGCGCGTCACGCTGATCACTGGCGATCGCATTGTTCTACGCGGCGGCGACCTCGGCGCTGCAACCGTCGAGCCTGGTCCGGGGAGGGATGGCATCGGGTTCGCCACCTATCGGACGAAGGATCATGCCTACTGGATTCCTGCGGACCTCACGAAGGAGGTCGGGAGTGGGCAGATTGATCGCCAGCTGTTCGATGTGGCAGAGCTGGTCAAGGACGGGTACGACGACGCCTCGACGGAGACGATCCCGATCTTGGTGACCTACGCCGGGTCCGCGAGGCATTCGTTGCCCCCGGCCACGACCGTGACGAGACAACTGCCGTCGATCGGCGGAGCTGCGATGACGATCGAGAAGAAGAATGCGGCCAAGTTTCTGGGTGATTCAGCCTGGGCGCTGTCGGGCTCTGGGATTCGCAAGATCTGGTTGGACGGCAAACGGCAACTGACGCTGGATCAGTCGGTGCCGCAGATCGGTGGGCCGGTCGCGTGGCAGGCGGGGTACACGGGCAAAGGTGTGTCGATTGCGGTGCTCGACACCGGCATCGACACGACCCATCCTGATCTCGCGACCCAGGTGATCGGCGAGCGGAATTTCACCACCGAACCGAACGAAGACCTGGTTGGTCATGGAACGCACGTAGCGTCGACCATCGCTGGGACTGCAGCTGCCTCCAACGGTAAGTACAAGGGCGTGGCTCCGGACGCGAAGCTGTACGACGGCAAAGTGTGCGAGCAGTCGGGCTGTGAGATCTCAGCGATCCTCGCCGGAATGGAGTGGGCAGCGAACGAGGTCAAGGCCGACATCGTGAACCTGAGTCTTGGTGGACCGGACACGCCCGACCTCGATCCGCTCGAGGAGGCGGTGAATCGCCTGACCAAGGACAGCGGGACGTTGTTCGTGATCGCGGCCGGCAATTCCGGGCCGGGGGACGGCACCGTCGAATCCCCGGGTAGCGCCGATGAGGCCCTGACTGTGGGCAACGTCACCAAGCAAGATCTGTTGAACCTCACGTCCAGCCGAGGCCCGCGCGTTGGCGACGGTGCGGTCAAACCGGATATCACCGCGCCAGGCACTGGTATCGTCGCGGCGAAGTCCAAGGACTCAACGATCGGTGACCCGGTCGACGACAGGTACCTTCGCTTGAGCGGTACGTCGATGGCCACTCCGCACGTCGCCGGCGCGGCAGCGATTCTTCGGCAGGAGCATCCCTCTTGGTCTCCTGATGAGGTCAAGGGCGCGTTGATGGGATCCGCGAAGGCTGCGGCTGATCAAACCTCCTTCCAACAAGGGGCTGGTCGCGTCGACGTTGTGAGGGCAATCAAGCAGTCTGTGGTCGCCGACCAAAGCAGTGTGTCGTTCGGTGTTGCGCCGTTCCCTCATAGCGACGACGAACCAGTGTCCAAGACCGTGACCTACCGGAACCTCGGCAGCGAGGAAGTCACCCTGGATCTCTCAACTTCATTCGGTGATCCCACCGGTACGCCGGCACCTACCGGCGCCCTTCGCCTGAGCAGCGACACACTAACCGTCCCGGCCGGCGGGGCGGCGTCGGTGAAGGTGACTTCAGATACGAAGCACGACGGACCGGACGGCCTGTATTCGGGACGGATCGATGCAACGGCCCCTGGTCAGAGGATCGTCGTACCGGTCGGGGTCGACAAGCAGAGAGAGTCCTACCGGCTGACTGTGTCGGCGGTCCGTCCGGACGGCGGACCTGCTGACGACGGCCTTCCGGTGCTACTGATCGGCGTCGCCGACGACCGCTTCGAGCTGCACAACCTGGACGAGAACGGCACGGTATCGATTCAGCTCCCGAAGGGCGAGTACTTGCTCGACCACTTCATGGAGTTCGAGCAGGCCCCGGAGGACTTCGCCTTCTACGACTTGGTAGCTCCCAGCATCAAGCTGAACTCGGACAAGACTGTCGTACTCGACGCGCGGAAAGCCAAGGTCGTCAACACATCTGTGCCGAACCCCAGTGCAGAGCAAGCACAATCCGACGTTGGTTATGACCGTAACGCTCCAGATGGACGAGCTTTGCTGGCTGCCGGTCCGCAGAATTTCAGGTTCGGCACTCTGTACACCTTGAGCACAGGACCGAAGCTGCCTGCCGCGGAGTTGACCGGGCACGTGACGTCGCAGTGGGGCATCAAGGGGGACACCTTCCCGCGATTCACGAACTCGCCGTACATGTACGCGATCGCCGACTATCAGCCGGGAGAGTTCGTCACCGGCTTCGACCGCAAGGTTCAGCGGCGCGATCTCGCAATCGTCGATCATACGGTCAACAAGACGACAGATCAGCCCGCGATGATCTCGGTAGGCCCGAGGCTCCCTGGTGTCAGTGGCGTCTTCGTGCCCTGGATCGTGCTCGATACGCCGAGAACGATTCGGTACTATCTCGACCGTGCGCCTGGGGGATGGTTCGCGGACACCTCGGAATTCTCCGAGGACAACCCGTTCGGCCGGTGGTCCTTCCACGCTCCTGCCAAGCAGTACCGTGCCGGCAGGCTTTACCACGAGCAATGGAATGCAGTTGTTTTCGGGCCTAAGGTGCTCACAGCCGAGCGTACCGGCGACACCATGAACCTTCAGATTGCCGGCTACGGAGATGCCTATGGCCACTCTGGCGGCATCGCGTTGACGTCGGCGAACACTGTGCTGAGGCGTGACGGCGTTCAGGTGGCCGCTGCGCCGACCTCGGGCACGATCACGGCCTCGGGCTTACCTGCGGACGAATCGTCGTACAAACTGAACGTCACGACAACTCAGTCAACGTCGTTCTTCTCGACCAAGACGGACCTGACGGCCAGGTTCACGTCATCCGGTGCTCAGCGAGCCATCCCGATCTACACCGTCGGATTCCGTCCGGACGTCGATAGAACCAACACGATGGATCCTGGGCGGTTCAACGTCGTGGATGTCGTCGTAAACGGTGGTCGTATCACCAAGCTGGACGTCCAATACTCCGACGACGACGGGGCGACCTGGCACTCAACCAGAGTCAGCCGCGGCAAGGTCGTCTTCCCAACACCACACGCCAAGTCGATCGCACTGAGATCCACGGCGACGGACGCGGCCGGCAACGCGACCACGCAAACTGTGTACGACGCGTATCGGACCCGCTGAGGTATCAAGCTTTAGCGGCGTCAGCCCCGCGGTCGCCCACCGGTGGCCGCGGGGATTGGCGCGGCACAGTTACGCGCGCGTCGATCTATGGTAATGACGGGATTCGACTGCTATAGGCGCGATCCGACAGACCCCTGTGGATCGTATTGAGGATGACTTCTCGAGAGAGGCCCGTGGCATGAGAATTCGTCTCGCTGTGCTGGCTGTCGTGGTGGCTGCGGTCGGTCTTGTGCAGGCTGGGGAGTTTGAGATCGCTTCGGCTGCGCCTGCCGGCACCTCTGGGTTCGCCGTGGACACCATGGAGTACAACCTCGGGGATCTGGCCGTGGAACTGCCGGCGCTGAACGGACGCTCGGAGCTCCGGGGCAGGGTCTATGCGCCCCGGGGCGCTGCGGGCAAACGACCGATGGTGGTCTTCCTTCATGGTTTCCATCAATACTGCACCGGTGAGGTCCAGACCTGGCCATGCCCGGCTGGAGAGACGGCCGTTCCCAGCTTTCGCGGGTACGGCGCTGCGGCAGAAGCGCTGGCCAGTCACGGCTATGTCGTGATTTCCGTCAGTGCCAACGCGATCAATGCCGGTGGCGGAAAGACTCCCGACCGCGGTGCCACCGCGCGAGGTGAGCTGGTGCTGGCTCACTTGGACTTGTGGCGTCGCTGGTCGTCATCTGCCGACGGACCGTTCGGCCGTCGATTCGTCGGTCGTGTCGATCTGGACAACGTAGGGCTGATGGGTCACTCCCGCGGTGGTGATGGTGTCATCGCGGCCGCGTTGGCGAACGCCGGCCGTCCTTCGCCGTACGGGATTCGGGCGGTGATGCCGCTGGCTTCGACTGATGGGAGCCGTACGACGCTGCCAGGTGTCGGAATGAGCCTACTGATGGGCTATTGCGACGCCGATGTCTACGACCTGCAGGGGCAGCATCACTTCGACGACTCACGATACGCGGCGGCCGACAACGTTCCACGCTCGACGGTTCTGGTGATGGGGGCCAATCACAATTTCTGGAACAGTGAGTGGAGCGCGGAGGACGATTGGGGTCATGACCCGGACAAAGCACCGTGCGGCTCGGCGACGCCCGGACGACTGACGGCAGCCGAGCAACAGTCGGTTGGGCGTGCCTATATTGACGGGTTCTTCCGGCTCATGCTTGGTGGGGAGACGGCGCTCGCCACGATGTTCGACGGCTCGAACACACTTCCGACGTCATTGCGGCCGACGGAGGTGCATGTCGTTGCGCAGATGCCCAGTAGCTCTCGTCTGGACGTCGCGCGTTTCGACCATCCGTTGCCTAAAGCGTCTATCTCAGGTTCCCTGACTGCATCAACTTGTTCGGGCGTTCCTATGGACGAAGGTCTGTCACGAGATCCGCGGTACTGCGTGCAGGACCCTCAGGCCGACCTCTTCCCCCACTGGGTACCCGTACTCCTCGTGCCTCGCGTCCCGAATCCGGCGGTAACGGTCCTGCGCTGGGATGGCCTCGACGGTGTGGTGCGATTGAGATCGCCCCGGCCGGACGTGAGCTCCTACAGTGCCTTGACGTTTCGCGCGGCCCCCGATCCGGAGGCGGCAGGCAGCTCGGACCTCACCGTGCGGATCACGGATCAGCACGGGCACTTCGAGGAGGTCGCCGTATCGGCCGTGAGTGACGCGCTGAAGCCGTTGCCGGGCGCACCCGAAGACGCTCAACCGAAGACGCTGCTGAGGACTGTGCGAATCCCCTTGTCGAGGTTGCGAGCGGTTGACCTGCACGCGATCAGAACGATAGAGCTCCGAACCGACAGGATCCCGCATGCCGCTGTATTTGTCTCCGACCTGGCCTTCAGTCGTTGGTCACCGGGGACGACGACATTGCCGTCACTGCCGCGGTTGTCCATCGCGGACGCCCCGACCATCGAGGAGGGAGACCGGGGCAGTCGGACCGTCGAGTTCGCGGTCACATTGTCACGTCCCAGCTCGATCCCTGTCACGGTTCACGCGGAGACCAGTGGCTTCTTCTTCGACCCTGCGATCGTCACGCCTGTTGCGAAGGAACTGACCTTTGCTCCGGGCCAAACCGTGCGGCCCTTCTCGGTCGTTGTCCACGGCAACGATGTCGCTCAATCGGACCAGCACTTCAACGTTGCCCTGAGCGTCCCTCACAACGCGGCTCTTGCGGACGCGTGGGCCGCCGGCACCGTCCTCGACGACGATGCGGATCAAGTCGGGACACGACGCCACATCACGGTTGGTTCGTTGCGTAGGTAGTCGCTTCCTGACCGGCGGGAACCGATGCTCGGTCGGCGAGCGTATCTACAGGTGAGCCTGTCTGCCTGGTCGCGGTCCCTTCGAGGCGGCAGGCGGTGAAGGGGTCGCCGCCTCGCGTCCGCCGTCTGCAACGGACGCGAGGTGGCGGCGCGTGAGTGTGACCCGTTGACAGTAGGGAGGGCGCAATGTGGAGGATTGGGCGGAGAACCGAGCCCGTTCCGAGACATCGGACGAGGTATTATCGTGCTGTGGCGAGCTTCCACGGACTCCTTCTTCTCGAGCCGCGCTGACGATTTCCCGTCGCGCGGCTGCCCCTCATTCGTGAGGGGCTTTTTCATTTCCTGGACCAGATATTGCGAGGATCTCGATGAGCCAGAGCAAGACCAGCAACGAGCCGCCCCACAGGTACGACTCCCAGTTGGCCGGGCAGCTCGAGCTTGCCTGGCAGGACCGCTGGGAGGCCGAAGGCACCTTCAACTCCCCGAACCCAGTTGGTCCACTGTCCGAGGGGTTCGAGAGCATGGAAGGACGGCGGAAGTTCTACGTCCTCGACATGTTTCCCTACCCCAGTGGGTCCGGCCTGCACGTCGGCCATCCGCTTGGCTACATCGGCACGGATGTGTACGCCCGATACCTGCGGATGACCGGGCACCACGTCGTCCACACCTTCGGGTACGACGCCTTCGGGCTCCCTGCCGAGCAGTACGCGATCAACACTGGGCAACATCCCGCGGTGACTACCCAGCAGAACATCGACAACATGCGACGGCAACTCCGCCGCCTCGGTCTGGGCCACGACACTCGCCGCGAGCTCGCCACCACCGACGTGTCCTTCTATCGCTGGACCCAGTGGATCTTCCTGAGGCTGTTCAACAGTTGGTACGACGCCGCCGCGAGGCAGGCCCGCTCGATCGACGAGCTGATCGCCGAATATTCCGCTGGACAGCGGGAGACTCCCGGCCGGTCCTGGCACGATCTTTCTCGGCGCGAGCGGCGCGAGCTGGTCGACAGCCAACGGCTGGCGTATGTGTCGGAGGAGCTGGTGAACTGGTGTCCTGGGCTCGGCACCGTCGTCGCCAACGAGGAAGTGACCTCCGAAGGTCGCAGCGATATCGGCAACTACCCGGTCTACCGGCGGCCGCTCCGCCAGTGGATGCTGCGGATCACCGCGTACGCCGAGCGGTTGATCGACGACCTTGACCTCGTCGACTGGCCCGAGTCCATCAAGCTCATGCAGCGCAACTGGATTGGCGCCAACGACGGCGCCAACATCGACCTGCCGGTCGTCGGCTCACCCCAGACCATCAGGGTCTTCTCCACGCGCCCCGATACCCTCCCAGGCGCTACCTACGTGGTCATCGCCCCCGAACACCCACTCCTCGACACTCTTGTTGCCGACAGTTGGCCGGACGGCACTCCTGAGGCCTGGCGGTACCCGGCTGGACGCCCGGACGAGGCAACGACGTGGGAGCCGCAGCACGCGGTAGCCGCCTACCAGGAGAGGGCCTCGCGACTCAGCGAACGGAAGCGCACTACGGAAGCCGACGACAAGACCGGCGTGTTCACCGGCTCCTACGCCGTCAACCTCACCACCGGCCAGCCGATTCCGGTGTTCGTCGCCGACTACGTGCTCATGGGATACGGGACCGGCGCCGTCATGGCCGTACCCGCCCACGACCAACGCGACTTCGACTTCGCCCATGAGCTCGGCCTAGACATCACGGCGGTCATCCAGCCACCCGTTGCCTGGTTCGATGGCTACGCCGTTCCTGACACGGCCGCTGAATGGCCGGAGGCCTTTGCCGGCGAGGGTCCATACTTGCCTCACCCAGGCCCCACCTTGGCCGGCCTGTCCAAGTCCGAAGCGATTACCGCCACCATCGCCTGGCTGTCCGACCGCGGCGCCGGCGAGAAGGTGCGCGCCTACAAGCTGCGGGACTGGCAGTTCTCCCGTCAGCGCTACTGGGGCGAACCGTTCCCCATCGTGTACGACGAAGAAGGTCTGCCGCTCGCGCTCCCCGACGAACTGCTACCCGTCCAACTGCCGGAGATCGTCGACTTCCGCCCCACCCCGACCGACGACGAGTCGAGCGAACCGCTCCAACCGCTGGCCCGGGCCGGCGACTGGGCGTCGGTCAACCTGGACCTCGGCGACGGCCCGAGGACCTACAGACGCGAACTCAACACCATGCCCCAGTGGGCCGGGTCTTGCTGGTACTACCTACGCTATCTCGACCCCACCAACGACAAGGCGTTCATCGATCCCTCCATCGAGCGGTACTGGATGGTCCCCGACGACGTGAAGGAACCAGGTGACGGCGGCGTCGACCTCTATGTCGGCGGCGTCGAGCACGCTGTCCTGCACCTCTTGTACGCCCGGTTCTGGCACAAGGTCCTGTTCGACCTCGGCTACGTCTCGTCCAAGGAGCCGTTCCGGCGTCTCTACAACCAGGGCTACGTTCTGGCCGATGCCTTCATCGACGAGCGTGGCATGTACGTGCCGGCCGCCGACGTCGCCGAGCACGGCGATGGGTCCCTCAGCTACGAAGGCGAACTGGTCACACGCCGCGCGGGAAAGATGGGTAAGAGCCTGAAGAACAGTGTCAGCCCCGACGACATGTACGACAGTTACGGGGCCGACAGCCTGCGCCTGTACGAGATGGCGATGGGGCCGCTGGACACCGACCGGCCCTGGCGCACGCACGACATCATCGGCGTTCACCGCTTCCTGCAGCGCCTGTGGCGCTCCATGATCGACGAAGCTAGCGGCCGCCCAACCATCAGCGCTGCCGACCTCGACGCCGACACAGCGCAGCGGCTCCATCAGACCATCAAGACCGTCCGCGCTCACTACGACAACCTTCGGTTCAACACCGCTGTCGCCCGCCTCATGGAGCTCACCAATCACGCCACGAAGGTTTCCGCTGAGACCGGAGCACTGCCGCGGGCACTGGCAGAGCCGCTGGTCCTCATGGTCGCTCCCCTCGCCCCGCACATCGCGGAGGAGCTATGGTCGCGGCTCGGGCACCTAGACAGCCTTGCGTACGCGCCCTTCCCCGAAGCCGATGAGCGGCTTGCCGCTGTCGAGACGGTCACCCTGCCCGTCCAGATCGGCGGTAAGACGCGTTTCACCCTCGATGTTCCCGTAGACGCCGACAAGACCACCATTGAGCAGGTCCTTCGCGGGAGTGCCGGCTTCGCCGAGCACACCGCAGGGCTGACGCTGCGGCGGCTGGTCATAGTCCCCGGACGAATCATCAATATCGTGACGGGATGAGCTGCTGGTCTCGTTGTAGCGAGAACCGGTTGGTGAGGATCTTGCGTATCGGTTCCGGATCCGGACCATCTCGTTCTCGTGGCAGGCGGTGTTCGAATGAAGCGCGGTCGGCATCGGCGTCAGACCGCGCTGTTTCGCGTAGCCGGACCTGCCGTCGCCGTCGTCGCTCTGCTGCTGTCAGTAGGGACGCCCGCTGGATCCGGGCAACTTCATCCCGGCTCGTTCGACCGCCCACCCACGTTGCCACGTCCCCCTGAGCCGCGATCCGCGCGATCCGCGCGATCCTCGCCGGCTCCGAAGCCGAGGCCGCAGAAAGTGCTCGGCAGGCCTCGCCAGATCACCATCCCGCAGTTGTCCGTGCTCGCCCCGGTGGTCGACATCGGCATACGTGCTGGGGCTCTGACACCGCCCTCTGATCCGCGAATGGTCGGATGGTGGTCGGCGGGTGCGCTCCCTGGCGCCACGCGTGGTTCCGCCATCATTACCGGTCACACGGTGCATACCGGTGGCGGAGCCTTCGATGATCTCGACCATCTGCGGCCGGGTGCCGAAATCGTGCTGAGGACATCTCGAGGTGATCTCGTCTATCGGGTCACTGGCGTCGCGATCTATCGCAAGCGGGCCCTGGCGGATCATGCGGTGGCACTCTTCGATCAGACGGTTGCCGGCCGACTGGTACTGGTGACGTGTGAGGACTGGAACGGAACAACCTATCTCAGCAACGTCGTCGTGACTGCTCGCCTCGTTCGGTAGACCCACCTGGCTCGTAGCGTTCGTCGTACCGCCGAAACGCCGGTCTCGCTGCAGTGGATCGTCAGCGGAACCGGCGCCAAGCCGCTACTCAGCTTGTGTGTTTGCCGCGTCGACGCAGGCCAAGTGCGCCGCCGACGACGAGGAGACCAGCCCCGCTTGCCAGCAGCACAAGCCCTACCGGGCTGGACGAGTCGTCATTCGGGGCGCCTACCAGACCTGCATCGATCGCAGTCGGAACGACTGGGATCGAGGGCTCGGGAGTCCCCGGCACACTTTGCGAGGTCGACGGTTGTGGCTCGGCAGGACTAGGTGGTGACTTGGTCGGCGGAATCGAGGGCTCATCCGACGGAGGAGTTGAGGGCTCACCCGTTGGTGGCTCCCCGGTTGGTGGTGTCGAGGGTGCGTCCGTGGGCGGTGTTGCCGGAGGGGTAGTAGGCGGATCAGTCGGGGGCGAGGTGGGAGGCGTGGCAGGCACTGTGTACTTACACCCGCGGACCAAGAACCGCTGGGCCTTGAGGTCTGATCCCAAGGAGCCCTCCGCCTTCACCGTGATCTCCAACGGCAGCACCTGGTAGTCAGGGTCGCCCGAGATGACACGGTAGTGCTCGCGCCCGTCGCGGTCGCCCTCGCCCAATGCGTCATCACTTCCGATTGCCGGGTGCCGGTCACCCCGGACACCCCCAATTCCGTCCCCGGAGAAGTCGACAGCGGCATTGCGCACTCGACCGAAGTTGAAGAAGGTGATGGTGAAGTCGCAACCTTGATGTTCCCGCGACCCATGCTCTCCACTCTCCATCGGTACGCCGTCGATCTTGACGACACCCGCCTCGAGCGGCTTGGTCGTGCTGGTCGTCGATTGAGCGGCAGCCGCATCTGGGAGCGCCATCGCGCCGCCGCCGAATGCCATCGACAAGGCTCCAGTGCCGGCAAGGAAACCGATCACACGGGAACGTGTACGTGAATTTGACAATTTCTTCCCTTTAGCTACGAAGCGGCCCGGATTGAGCGACTCGTCCGAGCGGCTGTCAAGATCCGAAGCGGTGAGCCTGAAGAGTCAGCCGATCTTGCGGTGCCGATAGGTCCGTGATCCGAGCGCGTCGGTGCGCGCGTAGTCGGTGCCGGCCGTCCAGGTGGACTCGCGAGGTTTGTCCCGGTCGAGCTGGACGATCTCGTCGAATACCTTGTGGGCTCGCCTGATCCTCTGCGCGGCGAGGCTTGCGCACAAGGCCGCCAGGAGCGTGATTGCCACCCAGAGTTGCCATGCCATTCCTTGCTCCTTACTCAATGGGCTACCAATATGTGTGCGTTGTGCGAGACGCCCGGCTCGACCGAGCTGTGCAAAGGTCGATTGTTGGCCTGTGGCAACTAGGCGGGATCTGAGATCTGCGTTCAGCGAGGCCGTGGGGACGATTGACTCTGCGCCGCAGCGAGGGACAGCGCGCATCCGGCATACGCGAGCAGTTGGGCGACATACGCCACGGTGACAAGCGGCTTGATGGCGGTCGCCGTACCGATGAACTGTACGACGGGCCATGAGATGAGCAGGATGCCGATCCACACCGGGGCAACCCGCCGCCGAATCGCCTGCACGCCTAGGACGACGAGCCCGACCAGTTGTAGCAAGAGACCACCGAAGAGGCTGATGGTCATCGTCCCCGACCCGAAGAACTCATCGACAATGGAAGGATTGTTGGCTTCGGCGGCGTGGAGGAGGACCACGTCGCCGGCCAGAGGCGGCACCTGCAACAGGCATCCCGTGAACAGCAACCCAGCGCCGACTGCGACCGCGGTTCGGGTTCGAGAGCCGAATGCTTTGCCGACATACAGCGCCGCAGGGATGAGAAGCAGAATCCCGAGGTCGATCCAGAGTCCCACTCTGGCCATCGGGAGGTGCTGTCTCAATGTTTCCAGGGTGGCTTCAGTCGGTTGCCCGGGAAGTACTGGCCAAACGACGGACGAGACGAGCTGCGCCAGTGCGCCTCCAACCAGAGCGATCACGCCGACGGCCAACCGCCAGCCGCTCTCGGCGACCGCCCCGTCCGAACTGCCGTTCACTGCGCTGCCTGCAGAAGAGATTTGATTCATGGCAGGAGTACGAGGGCAGCCACAACACCGGATCACTCGCGCTGGCAGCCGTCGGCCGGGTGATAACGACTACGAGGGCGTGGAGTTCGAGCCGCCATTGCGAGTTGGAACCGGACAGCCCTCGTGGTGCGTAGTGCCAGTTACGAGGTCGTGACTCAGGATCGCGCTCGCTCAGCCTCGATAGCGCACAGAGGCGGGCGGGAGCCACAGAAATGACGACCGGGAGGTTGACTGTTGCGCTCAAGCCTGGGGAGCCAGATCCCAGTGATCGTTGGATGTCCGAAGCACTACGGCGGCACAGACCGTCAGGCCAACACCGGTCAGCGCCCACGAAGTAATGTCGAGTACCTGGTTCTGAAGGATGACAAAGGCAACGAAGTGCAACGGCTGCGACACGATCAGGACGATGCTCGCCCACCGAGGAATGATCCCCCACAAGGCGATCCCGAGCAGGACCGCGCCGATGATGTGGCAGATCACGAACAGACCGATACTCAAGCCGAAGACGCCGTGGCTGGTGGCAGCATCGAGGAATCGTGCCATCACGTCTCGATCGAACCCGGGCTTGGCTGCGGTTTCGAGATAGATGTCCGAGGCAGCGAGCCCCAACCCGCTCCCGAGGTAGGCAGCCATGTTGACGAGCGCCGCAGCCGCGGCGAGCAGCGGGCGCCGCTGACGGGCGAGTCGCGCCGCAGCAAGGAACGCCGGTACCAGAGTCAGCATCACGACCGCGCCGAGCCAGACCGCAAGGTGCTTCGCACCGAGATGAGCGCCGATGGCATCCAACGCGGCGCGCGTATCGGCCGCACCATACTCAGGTGGCTGGGCAAAGGCGATACAGAACGCCGGGATAGGCAGCACGATCGCCGCCGCCACCCGGCGAGCAGTTCGAACGTCTCTAGGTCGCGTACTACGAACCCGGTCCGTAGAAATGGTCGGAACACTCATGATGAATCCTCTTCTCGTGGTTGACTGCCAACCACTCTGCCCATGACGACTCCCAGCCCGCCACGGCATCGAGGTGCTCCGACTCCGGAGGATTGCCCAGGCGTTCTGGGTGTCGGCTCCCTGTACGGCTGGGTGTCCGCGTGGCGATGATTGGTGGCATGGCGACGATGCGTGCGCACCTGCTGTTCGGCTTGGTTCTGGCCGAGCTGCTGATCGCCGTGGCAGGCGCTTGGATCGCGGGCCTCGAACCAGGTGATGCGGTCGGTAGCTACCTAGTGCCGAACGTTGCGATCGGCGTATCGTTCGGAGTCTGCGGCTGGTTGATTGCGCGTCACCGTCCGCACAATCCGGTCGGCTGGTTATTCCTCGTTCTCGGTCTGGCTCCCCTGACGACAGCCGTGACGGTTCCGGCGCTCCAGTACGGGATTGACCACGGATGGTCTGCTCTCGCTCTGGATACCTTGGTCACCGTCTTCGCGGCGGCCTGGCCTTGGGGGACAGACCTCTGCCTGCCCCTGGCGTTGCAACTGCTGCCGACCGGCCAGCCGGCCTCACCCCGATGGCGACTGTTGATATGGGCAACGTTGCTGATCGGGACCCTGAACATGCTGGTCGGCGCCTTCACCGCTGACCTGGCGCTGAACGCACCCGGCCGGCAGCCGACGACGTTGCTGGCACCATACTGGCCCTCGGCACTGTCGCCGCTCATCGAGGTGCTGCCAGTGCTGGTCACCATCGTCATGCTGGCATCGGTGACCAGCCTGGTTGTGCGCTATGTACGCGGCGGCGAGGTGGTCCGCCGCCAGCTTCTGTGGCTCGTCATGGCCGTCATCGTTGCTGTCGGCATCAACCTACCGACCAGCTTCGGGACTGAGTCCGACAACGCGACCATCCTCTTGTTCCTCGCCGTACCGCTCATACCGGCCGCTATCACCGTAGGGATCCTCCGGTACCAGCTGTTCGACGTCAGGCTCGTTCTCGCCCGTACGCTGCAGTACGCGGTCCTTACCGCCGGCGTATCGCTCCTCTACCTCGCCCTGGTCGCCGTGCTCGATCGCACCTTCCGTGGCATCGGCGCTCCCGTCCTGGCGACCTTCGCCATTGCGCTGGCGTTCAACCCAATCCGGACGCGGCTGCAGAGGCTGGTCGACCGAATGCTGTACGGCGCGCGCAGGGACCCCGTGCTTGCCGTGTCAACCGTCGGTCGGCTGCTGGCTGACGACGACCTGACCGTCGTGCTGGAAGGCATCCGATCCGTACTACGCCTTCCGTTCGCGGCGATTCGTTCGAACGGAAGCGAACTCGCCGCAACAGGTAGCCCCGCGACCGACTTGCAGGTCATCGCCATGACGTATCGCGGCGAGCGCGTGGGCGAACTGGTCGTCGGGGCGCGAGCAGGTGAACGTCGACTGTCCAATGCCGATCTGGAGGCCTTGAAACTGCTCGCCACACCGCTGGCAATCGCCGTGCACGCGACCCGCTTGTCCGATGATCTCAAGGTGTCGCGCCAACGCCTGGTCACAGCCACCGAGGAGGAACGCCGGCGCCTCCATCGCGAACTCCATGACAGCCTCGGCCCCGCGCTGACCGGCGCCGCTTTCAAGGTCCAGGCCGTGAGCCATTTCATCGACACCGATTCGGTCACCGCCAGCAGACTGAACGAGGAACTGGGCGACCAGATCCGCGATGCCATTGACGACGTCCGGCGACTGGTCTACGGACTGCGACCGCCGGCCCTCGACGAGGTCGGCCTGGTCGGAGCAATCCGTCGGGCGGCCACCCAGTTCAGCACCCTCAAGATCGAAATAGACATCTCCGGACCGATGCCGACCCTTCCTGCCGCCGTCGAGGTCGCCGCCTATCGGATCGTCACGGAGTCGTTGACCAACGCCGTACGTCACTCGACCGGGCGGCGTGCGTCTGTGCGCTTGAAGGCCACAGCCGCCGACCTCCACCTGACCATCACCGACAGCGGCACGACCGACAAACCGAACCGAGAATGGCAGGCAGGCGTCGGGCTACGCTCAATGCGAGAACGCGCCGAAGAACTCGGCGGAACCCTCGACGCGCGGCCTTCCATCAGCGGCGGACAAGTGCTCGCAACTCTGCCCCTCAGCGGGTTGTCATGATCCGGGTCGCTGTCGCCGACGATCACCCGTTGGTCCGTGACGGACTTCGATGGCTACTCGAGGCAACCGAGGGGATCGAGCTCGTCGCGGAAGCAGCCAACGGCCACGAAGCCATTCGTTGCGCGGTAGTGGACCACCCCGACGTACTCGTCATGGATTTGCACATGCCCGATCTGGACGGTGTCGCGGCGACCGCCGAGATCGCCCGGACTGCGCCGTCTGTCGCCGTTCTCGTCCTGACGATGCTTGACGACGACGAGTCGGTCTTCGCCGCCATGCGTGCAGGCGCCCGCGGCTACCTGGTCAAAGGCGCCGGTCAGCAGGAGATCGTCCGCGCGCTCACCGCGGTCGCGGCCGGAGAGGCCATCTTCGGACCAGGAGTAGCCCAGCGTGTCTGGCACTACTTCGCCAATCCCCCCACACCAGCACCGCCATTCCCCGAACTCACCCCACGAGAACGCGAAGTGCTGGAAATGATGGCCGCAGGATCCTTGAACGCCTCCATCGCCGGCCGCCTCGGACTCACCACCAAAACCATCAACAACCACATCTCCGCCATCTTCACAAAACTCCAGGTCGCAGGCCGTCCCGAAGCCATCGCCCGCGCCCGCGACGCCGGCCTCGGACGGGACAGCTAGTCCGGGGCTTGCGTTGCAGGATGCGATCAGAATCGCCAAACGCCTCTGTACTCGCGACTGACGCCGGGACTAGCGTCCATCGTCTGACAGCTGGTGCGCGGCGAAGCTTCACTTGCTCGACATCGCATCCGCACAGGTCATGGGCGCGGTTGGACGGCGACCCGCAGCGACGGTGAATCTGGCTAACAAGGCGGGGCTAGGGGTTCGGATCCTCTAACCGGCTCAACTGTGATGTCTCCGGAGATCCTGGAAAGACCGGACCCCTTACGGGATCCGGTCTTTTGGCCCTGGGTGGTGGGTCCGGGGGCGGCAGAGAGTTGGCAGTCGTGGGTGGCGTCGAAGTCAACTCGCGGAGGAGGCGGCGATGGCGTCGGCGACGTTCCGTCGTTCGATCTCGATCGCGCAGATAACCAACCCGGCTTTGGGTCCTGAAGGAACGCACCTTCGACGTCCAGGACGTGTTCGTTCGCGTCTAAGCGATGCGCGACCTTGCCGACCTGACGCCAGCCTTCGTCCTCCAGGACTACGCCCAGGAAGCTTGACTCTCGGGTTGTTCAGAATATGTTGTCGGGGTCGTGGGTGGTTTTGATGGTGGCTAGGCGGGTTGCAGTTTGGGGGTTGTAGCCACGGCGGGTGAGGAGTTCTTCGGTGGCCAAGTGATTGACGTAGCCACCGCGGGTGGTGGGTTCGAGGTTCTCCCATAGGTCCCGGGCCCAGTGAAGGTGCGGTTCGGCGTTGGGGTCGTTGGGGGCCCAGGAGGTGAGGATGTCGCACATCCAATTGGCGTCTCGATGGGAGAAGGCGCCGTCGTCGATATCGCCGACTGCACCACCGATGAGGGTGAAGCCGATCCCTGAGGTGGGGCTGGTGAATTGTTGCTGCGCTTTGAGAGCGGCCTCAATCACGGTGTCGTCGAGCGCGTCGAGAAAGGATGCCTTGAGGTAGTACTGGTGGCCGCGTGGCGCCATGACGTCGGTCGCCTGCTGCAGCGCGGTGTAGGGCAGTGGGCCGACCAGGTCGACGACGGGTGGACCGAAGGCACGCAGGGCGGCAAGGGCGGCCTCGCCCTCGGATGGTGCCCCGGTCCATACCGCCTGCACCATGGCCATCGGCTGTCCGTGCATCTCGGCCGGCAAGAACGGTGCTGGTGGTGCGGTCCCGAGCATCGCCATCAGAGCGGCACTTCTGGGAGCGTCGGCAGCCCAGTCCCGGACGAACCGCAGCAGTTCGGGGGCCTTGTCGGCCGTGTAGAACAGGGCTCCGGCCAGGACGGGATGGTTCAGTTCGTGCAGCCGGAACTCGAATGATGTGACGACGCCGACCGACCCGCCACCGCCGCGGAGTGCCCACATCAGATCGGGGTGGTCGTGCTCGTCGACCCGCAGGATGGTGCTGTCGGCGGTGACGAGCTCTGCCGAGATCAGGCTGTCGCAGGTGAGGCCGACGCGGCGTGACAGCCAGCCGAGCCCGCCGCCGAGTGTGAGCCCGGCGACGCCGGTGTCGGACACGGTGCCGCCGGGGAGCGCCAGCCCGACCTCTTGGGTCGCCGCGTCCAGGTCGCGCCAGATGACGCCTGGCGCGACCGTGGCGGTCCGCGCGTCGGTGTCGATCCGGATCTCCTGCATGAGGCCGAGGTCGATGACCACGCCGCCGTCGCAGGTCGACCTGCCCGCCACGTTGTGCCCGCCGCCGCGCACCGCGATGACGAGCTCGTGCTCGCGCGCGTACCGCAATGCCGCCTGTACGTCGGCAGTGCCGGAGCATCGCGCGATCAGAGCGGGCCGCTTGTCGATGTGCCCATTCCACACCCGCCGCGCTTCGTCATAACCCGCCGAGTCAGGCCAGACCAACTCACCCAAGAACTCCCCGCTAAAAACATTCATTCGTCGTTACCTCCAAGCGTGATCACCGAACAGCGTCGCTGGCACCGTGGATTCGAACCCGCGGAGACATCGCCGCATCTGCTCTCAGTACGCGGTCGCCTGCCTATTCGGTTCGCCCACGCTTCCGGACGATGCCGCCAGCAACGGTCAGATGCCTGCCGGTGATCGAGCTGGACTGGTTGGTCATGTCGGATGGGTGGTGGCCGACCGGACTGCGATCCGCACCCGTGACGTCCTCCGTACTGCCTAGTGAGTCGACCCACAAACTGAGAGAGCACAGATGGCGCAGACTGAAGAGGTGGTGGAGTTGTCGGCTCCGGGGCTGGAGCCGCGGCGCGTGGGCCTGCTGACATCGACGGTGGTTGGACCCTTGGGGTTGCTGATGACGCACCTGCTATTCGCGGTGATGACTCTGCACGGCACGAGCGATCAGACGGGCGCCGACATCATGGCGCTGGCAGCAGCTCATCCGGCCGCCGCACGATACGCCACGCTTTCGGCGATCGTCGGTTCGCTGTTCATGGTGCCGGCCGCGATGGCAGCGACGCGTGTTATTGGCAGCCGGTCGGCCCGCCTGGGTTTCTTTTCCGGCACGTTGGTGGCAGCTGGGTACATCTGCTACTTCGGCATCAGCGTATACAACACGGTAATCCTCAAGTTGGCTGAGGACGGCGGAACTGTTCCGGACTTCACAAGGGTTCTGAATGCGACGAATGGCGATGGCCTGGCGTTCAGTTGGATCTCCTCTCTTTTCACTGTCGGAACCATCGTCGGCACATTTCTGCTCGGGATCGCCCTGCTCCGGAGTGCGGTGATCCCAACGGTCGTGGGCGGCTTCATCGCGGCGTGGTCGCCACTGCACATCATCGGGCTGTTCGTGCTCGGCAACGAGTGGCCCGACGTGCTCGGGGGTGTGCTGCAGTTGGTCGGGTTCGTCGCCATCGGCTCTCGCGTGCTGCGAAAGTAGTTGCCGCCAGCTACAAGGCCCGCGACGGGATGTTTTAGTATCACCATGGACGCTCCTATGGATGTCAAGGCGCGGGCTGGTTGGCGGTATGGGGTGGGGTGACGTCGGCGGATTGCGTAGTGGTAGATCTCGCCGGCGAGGTGTCGTTTGAGGCGGCGGATGATGTCCTTCGGCGTTCAGGAGGCCATCCGCGCGATGGGTAGGCCCCGACGGCCCGAAGGCGGTCCTGGCGACGCGAGCGTCTGACTTTGTCTCCTCGAATTGCGCGAGGCCAGCCTGGATCCGGGTAGCGCCAAATAGCGACCACAGATGTCCTTGATCCAGAGATCGAGGTTCCCGGTCTCTCCTGCCGTCGTCATGTTCGTGGGTATGGATGATGTGCTGGATGGTGACGGTCAGGAGGCACCCGGTGGTTCCGACTCTCTCCGGGAGCATCTTGGTGTGTGGACGATGGGGACGTTGATTCGGTTGGTGGATGAGGCCATTGATTCGGCGGGGGCTCAGCTGGCTCGGTCGGCGGGGTTGTGGGATGACTCGTTTGAGGAGCGGTTGGTGCGGGAGTCGGGGCGTCGGCCGCGGCGGTCGGTGGGTGGGGTGGGGGTTGGTGATGCCGAGTTGGGGGAGCCAGGTGCGGATCGTGGGGTGCCGCTTCTCTGAGGGGTCCTGGAAGTGGTGATCCGGGTTCTGTCTGGTGGGTGGTGAGGAGATCTTCGAGGCCGGAATTGTCTGGCTTTGGAGGGCTCTGTGAATGATCCTGGGTTTGCCATTACGTTGGAGGAGCGGCGACGGTTGCTCGAGGCTACGGCTTCGGCGGCGCGGTTCTTCCGGATGCAGTTGCTGAAGGCAACGGGTGGGTGGCCGGTTCGGTACTTGAAGGATGCGGGCGCCGAGCATGTGATGGCGGCGGAGTCGCCTTGGAGGGTTGGGTACGCGCCTGAGGGGTATAGCGGTCTGGTCGATCATCTGCGGTCTGAGGGGTTCGACTATTCGACGATGGTGCGTTCGGGGTTGGTGACGTGGACCGATGACGGGGATGCAATAGATCGGTTCCGGGACCGGATTGTGCTGGTGTCACGGGATCGCCATTTACTGCCAGTGGGGTTCGTGGGCATCGATCCGGAGGGGCGGGCGCAGCCGCTGATCACGACGAGGGAGATTCACCGGCCGGTGGAGGTGCTTGTAGGGATCGAGGAGCAGCTGGATCTGCTGCGCGGCGGTGCAGTTCCGGTGATTGTGCAAGATCCGGTGGATGCGATCGTGTTGTCGAACCTGAGCCGCGAGATGGATCGCGAGTGGGTAGCGATCCCGGACCTTGGCCAGCCGTTGTCGCGCGAGCAGGCACGGTTGCTGAGGAAGTTCACGCTGGGCGAGGACGTCACGCTCATCGTGCGCGATGACGCCAACTCGGTGCAGTTGACGTCGGCGCACGTCCGGGATCTGACGATGCTCTACGACCGGATCCGGGCGGTTGTACTGAGCAGCAGCCCGCGGAAGCTCGCGAGTGAGGCGCCCGGCGAGCTGCAGAAACTGTTGATCACGGCGGAGCCCGCGATGACCATTCCGCTGAGCACGAGATTCAGGCAGGAGCGCGGACTCGATCTGGAGCCGCCTGACCGTGGCCCGCGGTTGTGAGGCAGCGACTGTTAGATGTACACGTCGTTGCTGTCGCGTTCTACCAGGATCGACTGCGGCAGAGACCTCGCGGCTGGGCGGCTTCGCATCTGCGTGAACGCGGTCTCTGTACAGCTCTGGATCCTGGATAGGGGTGGTCGCCGGTCAACGCCGTACGGGCCGTCGCGCCATTGGTTGCGGGCCTTCCGCCGGAGAGAGTGGCGCGTGCGATCTGCCAACTGGCCAAGGCCGTGCAGCTGGACGAGCAGATCGTGTCGCGTGAGGTCCTCGACGCCGTGGATCGACCTGGCCGCAGGTGTCGCATGGGAAGTGGCGACACAATCCTGGCTTAGCTGCCGAGGAGTTCGTCGAGGAACAATCCAGAAGTCCTTGATCGCCGAATCCAGGTTCTCGTTGGTGACAGTGTTCAGCAAATTGAGGTCATGGATGATCTGGAGGACCTCATTGCAGCGGCGGCAAGTTCGGGGTGGGCACCGGAACCGTCGCGACGGTTGGCCGAAGAGATCGAATTGCACATCGTGGCACCGCTGTCGAGCCGGCTGCGGGCAGCTCTCGGAAGCGACGAAGCCGAACAACTCGCGCGAGTGGTCGCCTGGGAGCGATGCCTACAGCTCGCCGTTCAACCGCCGGACGACGGTCTGTCGTGGGGCTACCTCGCCAACCTCGTGCGGTGGCGCCTGCAGGACGCCGTACGAGCAGAGGTCCTCCGGCGCCGTCGCCACCCACCGACCGATCCACTGCCCGACAGCGAAACCGTACGTCTGACTGGATTAGGGCAACATCTCGAGCAAGTGGCGCTTGAATTGGTTGCCGCCGGCATGCGGCCGCCGGTGGCGCGGCGCGTCATCAGGGTCGGAGCAGATGGGCCGCCGTTCTACCGCTCGGCCATCGTCTTGCGTCTGCGGCGAGTAGGCGCGACAACCGAGCAGGCCGAGGCTTTGTCTTGGTTGCTGCGCGGTGGTGCCGGCAAGCCCTCCGCGCTCGCTCGGCTCGCGTTGGGCGAACGACCTGACGACGTCTTCGCTGACCCCGGCGTACGCCGTTGGGTCTGGGCGGCCGCGGGCCGTGATCCGCGGTTTTTCGGCCGAGGAAGCCATCTCGTCCACCGCCGAGCGGTTGAGCCCGTCGCTGTTCGAGCTGCCTGAGGCCGGTTCTCCCGATCTAAGTCGTTGATGGCGGCAACGAACCGCGGTTCTGCAATTCATCGGCCTGCGAGTACGCGTGCTTGCAGGCCGATGCCTTTGTGTGGCGTGTGTCCTGGATGTGGTGATCCGGGTTCTGTGGCGTGGTTGTTCGGGAGATCTTCGAGGCCGGTTCTGTCGGCTTGTGGAGGGTCTTGTGAACGAGGTTGGGTTTTCGATGTCGCTGGAGGAACGGCGGCGGCTGGTTGAGGCGAATGCCTCGGCGGCGGGGTTCTATCGGGGGCAGTTGCTGCAGCGGTCGAGTGGATGGCCGATCGAGTACCTGAGGGAATCAGGGATCGAGCAGGTACTGCGGCAGGATTCCGCGTGGGGGGTCGGGTATGCCCCGGCTTCCGGGACCGAGTTGGTTCAGCATCTGGAGTCGGAGGGTTTCAGCTACCCGACGATGGTGCGAGCCGGGCTCGTGACCTGGAGCGAGGATGCCGTACCGATCGACCTTCATCGCGATCGGCTGGTGATGGTTGCTCGGGATCATCGGCTGTCGCCGGTCGGATTCATTGGCATGGGACGTGGTGGGGTGGCACGCCCGCTGACTCCGGCGACGCCGATCCACCGGCAGTCCAACGTGCTCGCCGGAATCGAGGAGCAGCGGGATCTTCTGGGCGCGGGTGCCACGCCGGTGATCGTGGACGAGCCGTTCGATGCGATCGCGCTGTCGATGGTGAGCAGGAGCATGAACGGCGAGTGGGCCGGAGTTCCTGTCTGCGGTGCCGGCTTGTCGACTGCGCAGGCTCGGATGCTGCGAGGCTTCAGCGCGACTGACAAGGTGATCGTTGCCATCAGTGGTAATCAAGCCGAGCGGCATCAAGCCGCCGGGTACCTCCTCGACCTGGCCTTCTTCTTCGACCGCGTTCGAGCGGTCGAACTCCCAGTTGCACCAGCGACTCTCGTCCAGTGGGAGGGCGGGACGAACGGGCTGCACGACGTCTTGTCGAGGGCCAAGCCGTTGATGACCTATCGCACGACCGGCGCCGGATTTCTCTCGACCCGTGCGGCCGACCCCGATCCGCCCGACCAGACCCCGGGTATCTGATCCAGGACTCCTGGATCGCGAGATCCAGGTTCTCGCACGGCCCTGCCTCGGCCAGATTGAGGGCACGAAAAGTCTCCCGGCCTCATCCGTTGAGGCTCGTTATGACGCACAACTACACCGTCGTACCCCGCCATCACTGGCTCGTTCGGTATTACCGCGCCCAGCTCCGGTTCTACCTGCGCGTGCTCACCGCGCTGCGGCTTGTCCCGCCGCCGATCGCGGTCGCCGGCTACGCGTGGCTGCGCCGTACCGAAATCCCCAAGAGAGGAACAAAGGTGAAGTCTTCGATCCGGTCGAAGATCGTGGTCCCCGTCCTGGTCGTTCTGGGCGTTGTCGTGCTGATCGTGATGTTGGTTGCCCGCTGGCAGCGCCCAGACGGCGGTGCCGGTACGCCGAGCTCCGGCGGCACCGTCGTACCGGGTGAGACTGCGGTGCAGCTGAAGGCGTGGCGGCGGCCCGTGACGTCTGATCCGCGGGAGTTCGCGGTCGCCTATGCACGGGCGATCTGGACCTATGACACGACGCGGCACAGCTATGTCGACTGGCAGAACGCGGTGAGTGTCTTCGCTGACCCGACCAGCGCCGCGCCCGAGGTTGCGCGGAGCCTGCTGCCGCTGTGGTCGGAGTGGGATCAGCTGAGCCTTCACAAGGCTCGGGCCACCGTCGGCGAAGTAGGGGCCGAGGTCACGCCGCAACTCCAAGCGATGGCCAGCAATGCCTCCGCCCCGAAGGGCTGGCATGCGTTCGTCGTCACGGCGAACCAGACAACGATCCTGGACACCGAGACCAAGTTCGTCCAACGACAAGCCGCAGTGGCTGTGGTGTGCACACCGCTGTGCAAGTTCTGGTCCGCGACAGCGCAGGTCTCGCCGTGATCCTCAAGCTGACGCTGGGCGCGGCGCTGCTCGCCACTGGAGTGGGTATGGCGGCCCCGCTGGCTCTCGCGTCGAGCCGCTCGGATACGTGCGTCGCGACCCCCGCCGAGGCGGTGCCGGCCGGTTGCCCCTCACCGGTCGGCACCATCGGAGACCTAGCAGGCGCCGATGATGCTGTGGCGCGGGCACTGCGTCTGGTCGGCAGCCACGGCTACTACCAGCTGTGTGCTCGACTCGCGGCAAACATCTGGAGTCGGCCACGCGCCGGGTATTTCTCAGCGGCTGAGCAGTGGCGCCAGATGGTTGCTACCGGCAACGCACACCGGGCCGATCGACGCCCACCTGTCGGTGCCTTGCTCTTCTGGAAGACCGGTGGGCCGTACGGCCATGTCGCCGTGTACGTCGGCAACGGCTGGATCGTCTCCAACGACATCAACGACGAAGTCCCCGGCGAAGGCGGCGTGTATCTCGTCGACTTCGGACTCATCGAGTCCAAATGGGGCGCCACCTACCTCGGCTGGGCACCGCCCATCTACTCAACTAGCTGAAGGACATCGGCATGCTCAAGTACATCGAAGTCATCCGTGAAGCCACCGTGATGCTGCAAGACCCGGGCGTCACTCCGAACACCAACGGCCTCCCCGGCCTGCCGGCGGTCCGAACGCTCGCAGGCGCGACCGTGACCTTCGCCCTCGTGGCCTGCGTCGTCGCGCTCATTATCGCGGCCGCAGCCTGGGCCTTGGGCAGCATCAACGGCAACCCGGGCTATGCGAGCAAGGGACGGATCGGCGTACTCGCCGCCGTCGGAGCCGCCATCCTGATCGGTTCGGCGAACAGCCTGATCCGCTTCTTCAGCGGCATCAACCTCGGCTGATCGGGGACGAGACCGATGCCCTGGATGGAGTGCTTGATCAGCCCGGCTGCCTGTGCGGTCACGACCGGCACCGACGCGGCCACTGACTCGTTGTGGGACTCGTTCGTCAGCTGGCTGGCCAAGGGGCTGACGCAGATGACGTCGTACGTGTTCCAGGCGTTCAGCGCCAGTACGACGCCTGACTTCAGCCAGTCATGGTGGAAGGACAACCTCGACCTGGTCGTCACCATCTCGCTACCGCTGCTGGTCATTGCCTTCGTCCTGCAATGCGCATCTGCGGCGATCCGACGCGAGCCAGCCCGCCTGGGCCATGCGGTCCTAGGAGCTCTACTCGGTACGGCGGGAGTCCCGTTCGCCGTAGCCGTCGTCGGGGCAACTGGCCGGATGGTCGATGAGCTCGCGACCGCGATTCTCGGGGCACGTCCGGTTGAGCCTGGGCTGAAGAGGATGCTCGACATCACTGCATTGCTGAGCCTCCCAACGCTCGGAGGGTTTCTGGGCGTCGCGGTCTCGCTGGGTATTTTCGCGACCACAGCCCTGTACTTCGTGATGCTCATCCGCGAGGTTGCGCTCGTTGCATTTGTCGTTTTCGCACCGATTGCTCTGGCGAGTTGGACCTGGACCGCGACCAGGCACTGGCTGCGGCGTTGGGTTGAGGTCATCGGCGCTCTGCTGTTCTCGAAGGTGGCGATGGCTGTCGTGTTCAGCCTCGGGTTGTCGGCCACCGGGAATACAGACGAGGCGGGCGGGGTGAGCATCGGTACCTTCCTGACCGGGATCCTCCTGTTCGCAATGGCGGCCTTCGCGCCGATTGCGACGTACTCGTTCATTCACTGGGCAGGCGACCAAGGGCACACCGCAGTCCAGTTGTTGCAGCAGGGGACAGCCGGTGCGAGTGCACTCAAGGAGCGGTTCGATCAGGCTCAGCAGTGGAAGGCGCATCACTTCGGTGGCGGAGGTGGCAGCGACGATGCTGGCGCGGTGGTTGGAAGCGGGTCGGGCGACGACCGTACGGCGGAGGTGTCTGCGGCGAGCGAATCGGTATCACAAGGTGTCGGGCCGGAGGGAACGCTCGCTCCGTCGGTCGGGGTCGAGTCTGCGGCGCCTGGTGCTGATGGCCAGAGCTCCTCGGCGGTGGCCGTCGCCACCAGCCAGGTGTCGGTCGATGTCGATGGCCGGCGGGCCGATGGTCGTGGAGACAGCAACCAGGAAGAGGAGTCACGGTGACGGACATGTTGTCGACGCGGTTCCCGCGGCCCGAGCGAAACGCCGTACTGCTTGGACTTCGGCCGATGCAGATCGCGCTGCTGTTGGTCGCAGTCGTCGTGTTCGTGCTGTCGCTGGCCACCCAACTGCCTCCGCTCGCAAAGGTGACCGGGCTGGCGTTAGTGCCGGTGTGCGGCGTCGTCGCGTTTGCCCAGGCTGAAGAGATTCCTTTGTACCGATGGTTGTTCCTGAGAGGAATGCATATGTGGGGGCTGCTCCGTGGGCGGCAGTCGTTCCGAGCCCGGGTGATGGAGCCGAGGCACCTTGGGCGTCTGCAATTGCCGGGAGAGGCAGGTGCGTTGCAGATCCTGACATCAGCTACCGGCTTTGGCGTCGTACACGATCCGCGGCGGCGACGGCTGATCGCCGTGGCTCGGATCGAGGGACCGGCGCATCTGCTGCAGAACGCGGACGAGCAGGATCGGCGGGTGGCGGCGTACGGTCAGCTGATCGCCGGACTGTGCCAGGGCAACCGGATCGCTCGGGCGCAGATACTCGAGCGGACACTCCCTGATCCCGGCGACGAGCTGGGGGAGTGGGCCAGGCAACGGAAGGTGGATCCGACGACGCCTGCAGGGAGGATCTACACCGATCTCCTGGAGCGTGCTGCGCCTGCTGCGGCCAAGCACGAGACGCTGTTCAGCTTCGCCGTGAACCTGGATGCGGTCGCGCGCGAGGTGCGCAAGCAGGGCGGTGGTCTGGCGGGTGCCAGTGCAGTGCTGGAGTCGGAAGCCCGCGCTTTCCAGACGTCGCTCGCCGCTGCTGGGGTGGCGGGTGCGTGGCTTGATGCGAGTGATCTGGCGGCGAGTCTGCGGATGGCGTTTGATCCGGCGGCTACCCGGACGCTATCGGGCTCGCGTCCCATCGATGCGGCCGATGCGGGTCCGCTGGCGGTTGATGCCGCTTGGGACCACTTGAGGACGGATTCGTCGCTGCATCGGGTGTATGTGATCACCGAGTGGCCGCGGGTGCGTACGACGTCGTCGTTCCTGAGTCCGCTGCTGCTGCGGCCGGGCATTCGCCGGACATTCACCATGGTGCTTCAGCCGATTCCGATTGCGAAAGCCCTGCGGGACGCGCGGCGGCATCAGGTCGAACGGGTCAGCGATCGCGCGACCCGGAATCGGATCGGTCAGATGGAGACCGAGGAGGATCGCCAGGTCGATGCCGACGTGGCCCAACGCGAACGGGACCTCGCTGCAGGCCACGGCGATGTGCGGTGGCTGGGGCTGGTGGTCGTGTCGGCCGACTCCGACGAAGCGCTCGACGACGCCTGCATGGAGATCGAGATCGCGGCGACGCAGGCTCTGCTTGATCTGCGGCGTTTGGTTGGTCAGCAGCTCGAGGGTTTCCTCGCTGCTGCGCTGCCGTTCGGAGTTGGTCTCTGATGCCACTCTCGGCGTACTTCGAGGCCGACGGAGCTGATCGAGCGACTCGGCGAGCCAATCGGCGGGTGCGGTCCGACGTACAGCGCAAGCCGCGCCCAACGCTGCTCGAAGGAGAGGCGGGCTCTGGTCGTGATCGGCGCCTGCTCGTTTACGCGCATCGGGCGACTACGAGAGTGCTCCGCGTCGCGTACCCATTTCTGGCCGAAGGAGGACTTGGGGCCGACGGCACCTACATCGGGTCCGATGTCTTCAGCGGTGGCTCCTTCGTCTTCGACCCATGGGTTCTCTACCAGGCGCGGATCATCACCAACCCAAACGTCCTACTGGCTGGTGTGATCGGAAGTGGGAAGTCGACGACCGCGAAGGCATTGATCACCCGATCCATTGCTCTCGGCCACAAGGCCTACGTGCCCTGCGACCCGAAAGGTGAGTGGACGGCCGTCGCTGCCGCGGTAGGCGGCGCCACGATCCAGCTCGGGCCCGGCCTGCCGACACGTCTCAATCCGCTCGATGCCGGTCGCCGGCCGACGGCGGTCGACGCAGACGAATGGGAACGGATCGTGTGGTCACGGCGCCGAGGATTGCTGGGGACGTTGGCTGAGTCGACGCTCGGCCGCCCGTTGGCCGCAGTCGAACACACCGCGATCGACCTCGCCCTGGAGACCGTCTCGCAGCAGGTGGACGTTCCGACGATTCCTGACGTTGTTGTTGCTCTGTTCACCCCGGATCCGGCGTCGGCTCGACGCGCTGGACTGCAAGCGGCGAACCTCACCGATGACGGTCGCGAGGTTGCGCACGCCATCCGGCGACTGGTGCACGGCGATCTGTCCGGGATGTTCGATGGGCCGTCGACCACCGAGTTCGATCCAACGCTTCCGATGGTCACGCTGGACTCGTCGTGGCTGAGCAGCGGCGGCAACGACCAGGCGCTCCGCCTGACCCTCGCCTGCGCCTCATCGTGGCTCGAGGCGGCCGTCGCGGATCCCGCGGGGGGCAACCGGTACATCGTGTACGACGAGGGCTGGCGCGTGATGCGTGATCCGGCGTTGCTACGACGGATGCAGGAACAGTGGAAGCTCTCCCGCGCGTGGGGCGTCTCCAACATTCTCATCGTGCACCGACTGTCCGACCTCGCCGCCGTTGGCGACCTTGGATCTGAAGCGCGCGCCTTGGCTGAGGGACTGCTGGCCGACTGCTCGACGCGCATCATGCTCCGGCAGGAGAGCGACCAGTTGTCCCGAACTGCGAGCCTCCTCGGACTGACCGACGTTGAGATCGCGACGATCGCGAAGCTGCCCAAGGGCCGGGCGCTGTGGCGGCTGCCGAACCGGTCGTTCGTCGTACAGCTGGTTCGTCATGCCCGCGAGGTCGAGTTGTTCGATACCGACGGCCGGATGTAGGAGCAATGAACCAACGCCCACCTCGAGACATGTCAGACCTACTCATCATCGGTGCCGCTGTCTTGTTCTCGGCTGCCGGCGTCTTGTACGCCGCTGGCGGGGTCGCCAGCGTGCTGACCACCGGCCACTGGGTCCGCTCACCCTGGATCGATGCCCTGAACGTCGCACTCCATCCCGCCGATCCCGCCGACGCCTTTCAAGCGTCCTTCGGTGCGGCGACTTACTGGGTCGTGCTCGGTGTTCTCGCTTGCTTGCCCTTCATCGCCACGTTCTGCTTCCTGCGACTCTGGCGCCGACGGCGGGCGACAACGTCCAGCCGTACCCGAGCTCTTGCAAGCCGACCTGGTCTCGCGACTGCTGCGGACGTTGACGCTGCGGTCGGACGTCGGCAAGTAGTACGGCGCGGACGTTCAGCCCGGCCTCAGGCAGGCACACCATCACCTGCCGAAGTCGGAAACCTTCTGGGTCACTCGCGCGGTCGCGAATGCTGGGCATCCGTCGAAGACTCGATCATCGCCGTCGGCCCACCAAGGTCCGGTAAAGGCCTTCACCAGATCATCAACACGATCATCGACGCACCCGGAGCGGTCGTCACCACGTCAACCCGACCCGACAACCTGGCGGCCACCCTCGAGCTCCGACGAGCAATAGGTCCCGTCGCCATCTTCGATCCGCAGGGCCTCGGCAACGTCGAAGGCATCCGCTGGTCCCCCGTTCGGGGCTGCGAGAACCCAACAACTGCGATCGTTCGCGCCAGCGGCCTCGCCGCCGGCGCCGGCTTCGCTAAGGGCGGCGTCAGTGATGGTGCCTTCTGGCACGGTCAAACCGAGATGGCCATCCGCGGCCTCCTCCACGCCGCCGCCCTCGATGACACCGGCATCGAACAGCTCTACCGCTGGAGCCTCGAGCCCGTCTCCGCCATCGAAGCCGTCAACATCCTCAACCGCTCCGACGACGCCGCCGAAGGGTGGGGCGACACGCTCGACGGCATCGTCCGCATGGACGGACGCACCCGGGACGCCATCTGGGCCGGTGTCCGCTCTGCTTTGTCAGCGCTCGCGGATCCCGCCGTACGACGTTCGTTCGACCCGCCACCCGGCGAGGGGCTCGAGCCCGCTGAGTTCATCCGCGAGCGCGGCACGATCTACCTACTGGGTACCGGATCCGGCGCCAGCGCGAGCTCGTCCTTCATCGCGGCCCTCCTCGAAGACATCACCGAGTCAGCCCGCCAACTCGCCGCGCACAACCCCGGCGGACGACTCGAACCACCACTCGCCCTCGTCCTCGACGAGATCGCCAACCTGTGCGCCCTACCTTCACTGCCGTCCCTCATGGCAGACGGCGGCGGTACCGGCATCTCCACCCTCGTCGTCATCCAGTCCCTCGCCCAAGCCCGCGAACGTTGGAGCGAACAAGCCGCAGCTGCCATGTGGGATGCCGCCACCCTCCGTCTCATCCTCGGCGGCTCAGCCCAACCCCGAGACCTCCAAGACCTAGCGGCCGTCTGCGGCGAACGCGACGAAGAACTCCGCAACTGGAGCCGCGGCCCAGACGGCGCCCGCACCATCTCCACGAGCACCCGCCGAATCCCGATCCTCCCGCCGGACGTCATCCGAACTCTCCCCTTCGGCACCGGCGTACTCCTCGCCCGAACCGCCCCACCCATCTTGCTGAACATGACCCCATGGACCGCCCGCCCCGACGCAGCCCAAATCCGCCACAGCATCGAGTCGGCCACCATATGAACGACGACTTGGCCAAAGCTCTAACCTTCACCGCCACCACAGACCCTTACGTCATCTGCTGGCGAGACCTAGACCCCACCAGCACCGCCGAAGAATTAGAACGCCTGTCCACCTGGGTCACCTGGGCGGCCGCCCGCTACAACCTCGACCACAAGGCCATCCCACCCTGCTGGCCCCACCACGGCGCCATCGTCGAAGAGCTCTCAGCCCTCCGAACCTTCTGGGAAGCCTGCTACCAAGAAGACGCCGCCCCCTCCGACCCCCTCGCCTTCCACCGAGACCTAACCCTCGCCATCCGCCGCCTCCGAGACTGGGCCTCCCTCTTGGGCTGCAGCCGAACCAGTCATCGAGCCGAGGCAGAAAGTTCAACTCTGGCGCCGTGACTGTCTCTGGCGGTCACGGCAAGCGCACCCAAGGTCTGGAACATTGTTGGCGAGGACGGAGCGTTAGCCACACCACGCTCAGGGCCGATAACCGGGGGCAGAGCAGTGGTGCTTCCGCACCCGCACTGCTCAGCGTGCGGACGGGAGGGAGAAATCTGGGCCGCCGGGAACGTTGCGCTCCTCGCCGGGTAGCTGTCGTCGCATTGGCTCGGTACAAGAGAACTGTTTGGACCTGATCGAACCGTGCGTGTGCCAGGTCGCGTAATGGTCAGAGACAGCATCTGTTGATCAGGAGGTTGCTAGGTATGCGAAGCCGATTCGGCGCGGCGGCACTGGGGGCAGCGATGGGCGCCCTCCTGACCTTTGGATGCCTCTCCTACTCCGATGCGCTCCCAGGACAAGCCGTGGCCGCGGTTGCCCCAGCGGTTGGACCTGGATCATTCCAGCCACTCAATCCCGCGCGAGTCTTCAGCACCTTGTCATCGCCAGCCTTGAAACTCGGCCCGGGCAAGGAGATTACTGTCACGATGCCGGCGACGGTGCCCGCCGACGCGACGGCCGTGTCACTGGGGATAACGGCCGCCCTCGGGACGGCCAGTACCGGACATCTCACTCTTTATCCGACTGGCACATCGAGGCCCGGAACCAGTGACGTCGAATATGCCGCCGGGAGGATTGCCAACAGTCCTGCCACCGTCAAGCTCGGCGCAAATCGTAAAGTAACGATATTCAACTCCGCCGGCATGGTCGATGTCATTGTCGACCTCCATGGCTACTACCTGCCTCCTACGTCCGGACCGGCTGGCTACGTCGGTCGGGCGTTCGTCTCTGCTGGGGGATCGGTGGACAGGTTTCGAACCTCGAACGGCATCAAGCCGGAAGCGAGTCGACCTAGCACAGGGAGCTATTTCGTTACATTCAAGGGGGTACCTGGTGCGCTCGACGACATTGATATCGAGTTTGATGTCATTGCTTTTTTTGTATCCTGCTCGCGCATCAAGCAACCTTCAGAAAGCGGCTCGGTGAAGATTCTCGTCTCCTGCCAGGGGCAGACGGCGGCAGGCGAAACTCAGGGAAGGAATGTGGATTTCACCGTCCGTATCGCAGCTTAGTCTCGGTGCGCTCTTGCTCGCAAAGGATGTGGTCTCGATGTCGGTGGTGCGGAGTGGGTCGTCAGTCAGCACGGTCCGACCGCACATCCACGTCTCGGTCGGTCTCAAGGCTCATTGCGCGACCGCGCGCACCAGCCATCTGCTCGGCGCTCAGATCCAGTTCTTGACCGAGATGCAGCTGGTCGAGATGAGGAGCCACCGTCCGGGACTGCCGCGGTCTGCTGTGGACGGTCTCGGTCCCGCCACCGAGCCTGCCGAGCCGTCGGCTTGCTGTGGGCATATCGGTCGAGGCCGTTGGCGCGAACTGTCTGTTCTAGTGTTCGATCATGGCTGACGCCGTGGTGATGCGTGACCTTGTCGAGCGGCTCACGGGCTGGCTGCGCCGGTTGATGCCACCTGGCGCCCGCCGTGACGCCCTCATCGCTGTGCTGACCGAACGGTTCGGGGCCGTGGATAGACCGGTTACTGCCCCGGACTGTGTGGCGATGGAGCGGTGTGCGTGGACGGTCTCGCGGCATCTCGCGCTCACCTTCCAGCCCGACGGCACCGCCCGGCCCGACACCGTCCCGCCGGGCTGGCCGGATCCCGACCCGGATGTGGTCCAGGCTCGGGCCGCGAGCGTTTCGCAGGTGCGGCGGCTGGTGGGCGGCACGTGTCTTATCAGCGTCGATGACCTCGACGACGTCAGTCTCGCCCAGCCGTATCTTGACGGCGCGTTCGCCCTCGCGCAGGGCTCGGCCCGGATCCTGCTCGACCTGCGCGCCAATGGCGGCGGCGACCCAGCAACAGTCGCGCACATCGCTGGCCGGTTGCTCGGCGATACGCCGACACAGCTGTCCGAGGTCGTCTACCCGGACCGCCAGCGTCAGTGGTGGACGCCCGCCCTGCCGTCCGGCATGAGTCTGCGGCAGCCTGTCGCCGTTCTGGTCGGGCCTGGCACGTTCTCGTCCGGCGAAGCGCTCGCCTATCACCTGCAGGCTCGCGGCCGGGTCACCGTCGTGGGCGAAACCACGCCCGGCGCCGCCGATCACATCACGCCGATCCGGCTGGCGCCGACGGTGCTGGCGTACCTGCCCGAGGCGTACGTCGTCGACAGCATCAGCGGCACCAACTGGGAAGGAACCGGCGTCGTGCCCGACGTCGTGAGCCCTCCCGACACGGTGATCGAGACCGCGGTGGCAGCGCTGCACTAACGTCCGATGGCGAGCTGTGTCAGATGACCAGCGGCCGCCCTTCCGTCCTCGTGGGATTTTCGACAGGTTGAGCGGGTGGATGCGACCTCAGTTTGCCGCGGACGCGTAGCCGCGCCCGTGGCTGCGTAGCGACCAGAAGACTGCGTCAGATCAGTAGGTCGATCCTGTGGCTTCGTCCGGCAGGATGGAGACGGCAGCGGTCCCACTCATGGCCGGGCCGTCAGACAGGTGATGCGGGAGCGTTTGGTGTTCGGCCATTGTCTCGGCCGGTACAGGCGCTCGGACGGTGTCAAGGGTGTCTTGTAGAACGCTGATGAGTCGTGCTCGGTGGTGGAGCTGGGCGGCGGCGGCGTGAGGCGGTGGAGCGCCGAGAACATCCGCGCTGCGGATGTCGTAGCGGTCTCTGTAGGCGGCGATCTCGCGTACGAGGGGTTTGAGGTCTTGGCTCGATCCATGAGGGGACGCGTTCGCAAAGGCGTCATACCAGGCGGTTGGCTCCGAGATGGTGCGGTCCGCGAGCCAATCTGCTCGACGGGCGATTTGGGATTCGAGTTCGCGTAGTGGGCCGAGCAGCCTGGGGTTGTTGACGTGCGTGGCCGGGGTGACCAGGCCCGCGATTGTTGGTGGTTGGTGTCCGGTGCGGCGGAGCGATCGAGAGACGAGGCGTTCGATTCTTGAATGGAGGACCGCGCTGAGGTCGTTGGCGTCCGCTAGGGGAGATTGGGTGACGGCTCGGCGGAGGAGGTCGGGGAGGTTGAGGTTAGCGTTCTCGGCGCGGCGGAGTTCGGCGATGAGGGCGCCGTAGGCGGGAGAGGCTTCTAGGGCGGCTTGGTTGGTGGGGTCTAGGCCGCAGGTGTCGAAGGCTTGGCGGTAGCGGGTGCGGGCGTCTAGTTGGCATAGGTGTTCGTGGAGGGGGACTAGGCGGTCTAGGCGGGTGGCGTTGTCTAGTTGTTGGCGTAGGACTTCGTGGGCGGATTGTTCGACGCCGGGGTCTGCGAGGATCGCTTCGAGGATGTCTTGCATGGTTTGTTCGGGGTGGGGTTCATGGAGGTCGGTGGTGGTTTGGTGAGTGGCTACGTAGGCGTTGTTGGTGTGTCGGCCGCGGGTTAGGCCCACGTAGAGGAGGGCTCGCGTGAGGTGATCCGTGACTATGAGGTGGGCTGTGTCGACGGTGGTGCCTTGCGCTCGGTGGGCTGTGGTGGCGTAGGCGAGTTCTACGGATTCTTGGACGTAGGTGCTGGGAAGGGTGACGGTTTCGTCGGCGTGGTTTTGGACCGTGAGGGAGCCGTCGGGCCATCGGTGGATGACGGTCCACTGGTCGCCGTTCTGGACGAAGGAGTTACGCCCGTACCGGAGGCGGCGGTTGTTGAGGCGGGTGACGATGTGGTCGCCTAGGCCGACGTGGGTGCCGTTGTGGAGTTCGATGCCGTCGGGTTCGACTTCGCCGGTGGCGATGCGGTCGAGGCGCGCGCGGGTGTTGAGCCGGGCGACGGTCGTGTTGTCGGCGGCGAGGAGGAGGCTGGTCTTGCCGGCTCGGGTGTCGGCGAGCCAGGCCTTGTAGGCGGCGACTTCCATGTCGTCGGAAGCGCCGGCGGAGAGGCGATGGTGCTCCTCGTACGCGTCAATAGCGGTGAGGTCGCCGCGGCGGAGGGCGAGGCCGGCATCGCGCTCCCACGGGTGGGTGAAGCGCCAGACGTCGGTGAGTTCGGCGGCTTGGGTGTCATGGGCGATGAGGCGGAAGGCGCCGCCGGTATCGGAGGCGGAGAGTTGGGCGTCATCGCCCACGAGGAGGAGTTTGGCGCCGGCAGCTTTGGTTGCACGCGCAAGGGTCGCGAGTTCCATAGTGCTCGCCATCGAGGCTTCGTCGACGATGACGAGTTGGTCCTTGCGGAAGATCCAACTGTCGTCTTCGGCGTGGAGAGCGGCGAGCTGTTCAGTCAGGCGTAGGTGGCGCCGCTTGCGGCGTGCGTGGTGGGCAAGCCCCGCAGCGTACGACGTTTGCTGGATGAGCTGTCGGCGTTGTTCGGCGCCCAGGCCGGCGGATTCGTAGATCCATTTGGCAATGTTTTCGGTGTGTACTCCGATGGCGTCAGACAGGACGGTCGACGCGGCTGACGAGGGCGCGAGAGCGATGACCGAGCCTTCGCCGTGGGTTGCCTGCCAGCGGGCGGTGAGGGTCGAGAGCAGCCTGGTTTTGCCGGTACCGGCGGGGCCGATCAGTGCCTCGAGCCTCTGTCCGCTTGCGCAGATTCGCTGGAGTGCCTGGGCTTTGTCGACGCTGAGTCCGTCGGTCCGGATTGCCGGGATAGTTGGACCTTCGGAGTTGCGGGCTAGGTCGAGTAGGAGCGACTCGGCGCCGAGGATCACCGGAGATGTGAAGATCTCGCCGTTGTGGATCGTGAAGATGCTCTCGCCGCTGGCGCGCGTAACCGGGACGGAGACCAGATCGGGAACCGTGAGTCTGATCGAGTGCCGTTCGGCGACCTCGACGATGGACTGGAGTACGGCGAAGCGGTCTTGCGAGGAGGTCATTCGGAGGAGTCGGGTCTGGCGTGCGGCCTCGGCCAGGAGGTTCCAGCGGGTCCAGGTCGCCCGCTTTGTCTGCAGGGTCAGGATGGTTGCGGCGCCGTACGCCCCGAGCGTTTCAGGGCTGAGATCTCCAGCTGCGAGTGGGCGATCGGCGGGCCACTCGAGGGAGCGTTGAATGGCCGCAACAGCGTCGCTGCCGATGGTCCGATGGGCGCGCTTACGCCAATCGGCCATGAGGGCGGCGAGTGGTCGTGCCAGATGCTTGGCCGGCCGATTGTGAAGCGTCGCTTGCTGGCGTAGGACGTACATCTCTCGCCTGCTGGGTTCCTGTTCTCGCCCTTCAAGTAGGGCCGCAAGGTTCGCCTCGATCTGTTCTGTCCGAGCGGAGAACTCTTCGATCAGTCGATCCGGTATGGCGCCGATCTCGAATGCTGGGTTGCGTTGCGGCCCTCGTTCGCGGAGTTCCCAGGTCACGCCGAGCCGCTGACTCAGGGCATCGGCGAGGAAGACGTTGTGGATCTCCGACATCGCGACCGCAGACCGGTACAGAACTCGGCCGTCGAGCGAGCGCCAGGCTCCATCGGTCCCCTGGACACGGTTAGCCACGACGACATGGGTGTGAAGCTGAGGATCCCCGCGGCGGGTGTCCCAATGATCGAAGGCCGCGGCGATCAGGCCACGTGTGTCGAGCTGCGCTATCCCTCCGCTGCCTGTCCGAGTGAACGTCGCATCCTCCTCAATGAGCGCGAGTACGGCGTGAACCGCCTCGTGATGCGCAGCGACAATCTGCTCCTGCACGCCAACATCTGTCGTCGCCCACAGCGCCGAAACCGACTTCGCGGGTGAGAACGTGAGGTCGAAGCCGGCGACTGCCTGCCTGGTCTTCTGGCGCATCTCAGCACGCCGAATCTCCTCGATCGCGGCATGCCGATCCGCGTCGCTGAGGTGGTCATCAAGCCGACGGATCTGCTCCTGAATCCGTTCGGATGGCGCCTTGAAAACGGGATACGGGCGGCCGAGTGCCGCACCGGTCAACGGGTCCTCCGCACGTCCGAAGACCGCAGCCATCTGTGCCTCGGTGACGCCGGTTCCGGACGTGAGCAGACCGTCGCCCAAGCCGCGCAAGCCCCTGCCGAACCATCGGCCCGGCGGGTATCCCGACGCTGTGTAGTACGCCGTCAAGGGAGTCGCCATCCGTCGATCGACATCGCCCGACGCGATGTGTTTCAACAGGTACTTGTAGCCGTCCCCGGCCGTTAGCCGATGAATGCTCAGCACGAGCGCCCGCACCCCGGAACACGTTCAATTCCAAGCCGTCGATGCCACATGACAGCTCAACGGCTGACGCAGCCGCGACCGATTTCGGCACTCGACGCCCAACCCGCTCCTCAAGTGCAAGAAGTGTGACGGTATCGCGGGTCTCACTGGGTGCGATTCGGCGCCGTCTTCCAGCCGGTGGAGCAGCGCGTGATGGTTGAGAGCTCAATTATAGGCGTATTTCGCCGCAGGACCACCTCACGAGATCCCAAGCGCTGATCTTCGGCTTTGTGGTAGCCCGTAACGCAGTGGCTCTCTGTAGCGATACAGGTTCTGCCGGGGTGAGTTCGTGACCTGCTGTCACCGATGCATGTGCCTGACAGGTTGGTGAAGTTGCTTGAGCGGGGCGGGATGCTGTTGCGTTCCGGTGGTTCTGTCGGCGGTCATCTTTAGATTGGGTTGTGGGAGACGCAAAGACAAGGAGAGCCGCAGTGGACGTGAACGACGCCTTTGGCATTTTTCAGGACGTTGTGAACGTCCCTCAGACATCGCTCAGAACGGCGAGGCAGCGTCGCGATGTCTTCAAGAGCGGCCTGGGTGGCGAGGCTGATGTCGACGAGATCCTTCCAAGCGGATCATTGGCTCGAGGTACGCACAAGGATCCCATCAACGATGTCGACGTGGTCGTGATCTATGACGAAACCGATCACCCCGACTGGGGAGAGCCTGGTGACTCCGCACAAGACGCCCTGTCGTACACGGGGAGCATGATCAACGAGGTGCTCGGCGCAACAAACGGCACCCATGCACGCGAGGTGCGGCTTGCCTCGCCGCGCAATCATGCGGTCAAGTGCTTCCTCGACGACCCTGACGACGACGGTGGCTTCACGGTCGACGCGATGCCTGCTTTGCGTCGTGCTGGTGTGCTCCTCGTCCCGGAGGCCAAGAACCGGATTTGGGTTGGGACGAATCCCGAATACCTGATCGCCGAGATCGCCGCCCGCCATGCCGAGTGGAACAAGTTCGCGGGTACTGTTCGCATGCTAAAGCGGTGGGCATCTGATCAGGACAGCAAGATCAAGTCGCTGGTGATGGAGGTTCTAGCGCTCAGCTACCTCCCGACCGACACGAATCGCCCTGCCGCCTTGAACGAGTTCTTCCACAAGGCGTGGGATCACGTGAACAACGGCTTTAACATCGAGGATCCGGCCGGCCTGTGTGGAGTCATACAGAAAGATCTCGATCTCACCGCCTTCGGCGAGCGCTTGGCGGCGGCTCGCGACGTATCGAGCAACGCAGTCCGAGCGCAGCTCCGGAACGGTACTGCACTCGCCATCGGCTACTGGCGCGAGTTGTTTGGAGACGACTTCCCGGAGCCACCGTTGAACGGGGGCAAGGCGGTGATCGTGCCGCCCGTCTTGCCCCCGCACAAGGTCAAGGACACGCCGCAAGGATGACGCTCAACGGTACGGACGCGGTCGCCAGCATTCTCTGGATGGATGACGAACCGAAGCGGCTCGAACGAGATCGCCGAGAGGTCGAGGAGTTCGCGCCCGATCTAGGGTTCGTCGAACCACGGTCGCAGGGGTTTCTGCACGGTGGATGGCGCGGACGTCTGCCGCTGTGGCCCTTCGAGCGTCCCGAACCCGAGGGTCTAGGCAGTCTGTTGGCGACCGGGCTCGAGGTCGAGGTGGTCTTTTCGGCGGCGCATCCGATGGTGCCCCCAGCGATCTACCCAGTGATGCCTGAGCCAGCGATCGAGGAGCGAACGCAGGCGATGTGGCACGTGGCCCCCGACGGATCCCTGTGCCTGCTGCAGAGTCAAGGCCAATGGCAACCGGAGGCCAGCATTACCGAATTGCTCTTGAAGGCCGCTGGGTGGCATGTCGAGTACGCGCTGATGAAGGCCGAGGTCATCGACAAGATGACCGTGTGCGGCATCGTCGGTGACGATTGCCTTGACGGCCTCGTCGCCTCAGCCACACGACAATCCGACAACATGACCGGTGACGAGGCCGAAGATACCACCAGCCAGAGTGGGAACACCGCCTGATGTCGGTTCCGCCTGTACTCCTTCCGCATGACGCCCTTGAGAAGTTCAAGGCGTCGATTGACGGTGCCGGCGTAATTGGACTCCGTCACGTCACCGCCGGCGATTTCTACGTGCTCAACCTCATTGAAACCAGCCGAGGACTGCGCCTCCCGGTCGATGTAGGAGACCGTTATAAACGTCTGACGTGGGGCAACGTCGATGTACCCGGGCAGTGGCGGCGCGTGGTCGGCATTCCGCTCCACGAATGGCACTGGCACGCGCTGCGCCGGCCTGGCACTGCTATCAACTATTCGTGGTTCCGGAATCTCCTTGCAGGGATCCTAGATCCGGGGAAGAACGCAGGAATCCTTGTTACTCATCAGCCAGATGTGCTCGATGTGTTCAAGCAGCATGGCGCGGGCGAGTTCGCAGCTTGGCTGATTGAGCGTGAAGGCGTCCGCCCTATCGCCATAGCAATCGAGCCAGACGTACTCGGCCTCGACCAGATGGCCGACTCATGGCCGTTGGCGCGCTTGCAGCGTAACTCGATCATGATTGTCGGTTGCGGGAGTATTGGCGGAGCTGCAGCCCAGGCGCTTGCCGCCTATGGCATAGGTCGAATCGAGCTTGTCGATCCTGATCGCTATCTGTGGCACAACGTCGTGCGGCACGTCTTGCCTCCAGAGCATGTCGGATGGCGCAAAGTCGAGGCGCTCAGCACATATCTTTCAGAACGATGGCCGCTCACCAGATTCACTCCGCATGCCGTGGACGTCGTCGATGACGCTCATTATGTTCGCCCCGTACTTAGGAATGTCGACCTTGTACTCTGCGCCGCCGACGGCATCGCGCCACGCCGAGTCGTCAGCCACCTCGCACGAAGGGCGAACGTTCCGGCCGTCCTCGCATGCGTCCTCGATGACGGCTCCATCGGCGAGATCATCAGGCTCAGACCTGCACCGCGCATAGGGTGCCTCCTTTGCCTTCGGCACCATCTCGCGGAACAGGGAGCGATGGACGCTGAAGCCGGCCAAGAACTCGACTACGGCACCGGACGCGTGCACCGGCCGATGACTGCTGTGCCCACGGACCTCCACCAGGTCGGCAATCTCGCCGCCAAGTTCGCTTTGGCCACCGTCCTCGAGACCCAGCACGGCGACACCACGCAGCGACTGCCCGCAGAGCACGCCATCGTCGGCCTTCGCCCCAGAGGCGATCTCACACCGCCATTTGATCTCCACCGCGTTGGAGAAACTCGCTGGGCAGATCTGCCGCCGCCGCGCCCGAACTGTCCAACATGCGGCTCAGCATGACCGGTGGTCTGGACGACTCTCCAACGCCCTCCCCTGAGTCGAACGGTCCGCCAGACGTATCCATCACCGGAGCCGCTCTCGACGCGATCGCCCGCGAAGCACAGCAGTCTCGCGACGGGCTGGAAACCGGCGGGATACTTCTCGGACATGACTTCGGCCATCGCATTGAAATTCGGCACGCAGGCGATGCAGGCCCTGACGCGCTACGCGGACCCCACACCTTCGACCGCGACCTCGCGCACGCCACGGCGCTAGCCACAACAGCATGGACCCACGACCGCAGCCAATGGCTCGGCGAATGGCACACGCATCCGAACCAAGAACCCGTCCCGAGCCTCCGCGACCTGATCTCCTACCTCCACCATCTCGACGACCCAGATCTCGACTTCACCCAGTTCATCTCGATCATCGTCACCGAGATCGAAGGAGCCATGCACGCCGTTACGTGGCTCATCGACTCGACTTATGCCACACCTATCTCGCTCCGGAGACAGCCGTGACCGACAAACAAAACGAGCGCCCTGCATTCGACCTCCACCGGGCCTTCATTAATAAGCAAGTAGCTCTCAAAGCCTCATTTCTCGCCATCCGCGACGTGACAAGCCATGGCCCTACCCAAGGGGATGTGTCCGAAGGCGACTGGACTGGTCTCATCCGTGATTTCCTTCCCACCCGATACGAAGTCGGTCCTATATTCGCAGTTGACCACCACGGCGGCATGAGTGATCAAATCGACGTCGCGGTCTATGACAAGCATTACTCGCCACAATGGTTCGGTGGAGCCAACAATGTGCGCTTCGTGCCCGTTGAAAGCGTCTACGCTGTCTTCGAAATTAAACCCGAACTCAACGCCGCCTACGTGCAGGCCGCGATCCAGAAGGTCACCACCGTTCGCAACCTAGACCGAACCTCGGCGCCTGTCGTCCACAAAGGCGGTAAATACGAGCCAGCACAGATTACCCTCAGTCCCATCATCGGCGGCATACTTGCGACGCGAAACGGTTGGCACGATGCCCTCGCCAACCTCGACAGATATCAACCCGCTCCTGACGACCCGGGGTTCCTCAACATCGGCATCGCCCTAGATGACTTCTGCTTCGACTACACCCCCACACTCACCGGAGCCATGGTCACAACCCAACGCACAACCAGCGACAACGGACAGCAGCTCATCCACTTCGCCATCCGACTCTTCCGGCAGCTCCAAGCCATCGGCACAGTTCCAGCCGTAGACATGGAGAAATACGAGCAGAAGATCCAGCAGACCGGAGCAGCAGACTCCGGGACGTGAAGGCATCACGGAAGGCCGATCGCTGAGTTGAACATGGCGGAAACCACCAGAGCGTTGGCCGAGCACAACGCTATTTGCCGAGAACGACGCTTACGCGATGGAGTCGCGCTTCCAATTGCTCGATGGGAGAATTTACCTGCGACCAGCAACGCCCCAGGGTTGAATCGATCGGTCAGCGGGAATCATGCGCACCGGGGTATCAGGAGACGAGGGGGCACGGGTGTTCAAGCGACGTACCGCATCCCGGCAGGCGGCCACCGTCGTGCCAGCGGCAGTTCAAGCGGCCACCGCCGGGGCGGCCAACGATCGATTGGTTGCTCAGATCAAAGAGCTCGGCGACCAGATCGACTCCTATACGAGTTCGGCGGACAAGTACTTCGGCCTGGTCGGCACGCTAGGGATCGCAACAGTCGCTGTGGTGGCTCGCCCTGACGGACGCTCCGATGTGCTGAACTCGATTGTCCTGGCCGCGCCACTGATCCTGCTGGTGATCCTTCACTACGTCGCGCAGATACTGACGGAACGCGGTGCCCGGGTAGGCGTCAAGCGAGCGATCGAGGATCACCTGAGTAGGCTGGATCCGAGATCCGAGGTCCGGATCGAGACCCGCCTGCGAAACGTCGTCGGTCAGAAGCGGTTGAGTGTCATCGTGTCTATGATTTTGTTCGGCTTCGTGGCCGCAGGTGCGACAGTCGGTGGCTTCGAGGCGGCACACGAGTTCGATCACGACCGGTTCGGCAGGATCTCGTGGAGTCTGCTGGCGGGGGTGGTGTTGATGCTCCTGGCACTGGCGATGTCCACGGCGGAGATGCTGGTGGCCGACTCGAACGGCTACCGCGAGGCTTCCGGCTGGCTCCGCCGATGCGCGTTCTGATCGTTTCGAGTCTCTGTCCCCACGAATTGACGGGGTTGCTGCCGAGGTAAAACGCCGACGGTACAACGGCGGGCAAGTGCATGTGCGACATCCTGGTGTCTGATGCTGCGATCGCCGAGCGATCTCCTGTTCATCGCTGCAGCCGGAACACCGTCACACATGGCGACGGCAATGTCCGACTTTGGCCCCGCGGCATCGATGAGATTCGATTTGGTTCCGCGATCGTCACCGGCGACGAGAGAGGTGGCGGATCCTAGTCCCCGGGGAACACCGACAACCTTTCGAGGATCCCATCCTCGTGAAAGCTGGTGCATTGTTGCGCACCGCAGCTACTGCCGGGACGGTCGATGCAGGGTCGATAGTCCGCGGACCGCCCCACCGCGCCCGCTCGATCGCAGCTGCCCGATCCTTTGCTGCGATCGGTTCGCCATCGGGTCAGTGACTCGACCTGACCCGGCCGGAGTTCCTCGGCGTCACTGAGGCTGACGCCAATAGTGGTCACATAGCCAAGGTCGTACCGACGGAGGATGCGCATCACGACAGGATGAAATCCTCTGCCGCCGTCGGGACTGACAACGCATGCCGATCCTCCCCATGTCTGACTGAAGAATTCGATCGCTCGCCGCGCGTGCGCTCGCCAGCCGCTCTGGCAAGCTCGTGCCCACAGTCACAGCTTCATAGAATGCGGGCGAGTGACGATCACGGGTAGGCAGCGACGTGCAGGTCAGAGCGACATTTCGGCGCCTCCATTTCGATTCACCCGCACCTGCAACAGGTCTACACATTCTTCGAAGGGGCATCGGGGATTCGGCGTCTGGTAGCCGCGCGAGCTGCGTCGGGAGTGTGGATTCGGTGGGGCCTTCTTTCCTGGAGCGCTGCGTGGGCGCTCGGTCGCTCCGATCCTCGCCTGTTACGCGAGCTTCTCGTTGGGTGGAAAAGTTGTTGGCGGCATCCGTTGAGTGGCTGTGGTTCAGGTGGGTCGGTGCCCTCGGCAAATATTCGTGGGCGGCGGTTGCTCCTGGGCCTTTGGATCCAGGACAGCGACGGAAGGAACAGCCGCGTGAACGAGAACCTGCCGGGTGACGGCGAGACGAGGCGTCGGATTGTTGAGCTGGTCGCTCGCGCCGAAGCGATTGTTGAGGCGATGGAGCAGGCGACAGAAGACGGGCGGTGGGCGATGACCGCCTTTAGCCGGTATCGGTTGTGTCAACTGCTCGATGTGATGCCGTACGAGCCTTACGACGGTGGCTCGACCGACGATCCCGTCGTACTGCTCGAGCAGGCTGCGGAGCTGGTCGGCGGGCTCGATGTGCCGATCGAGGATCTGACTTGGCGGCTCGCCCTGGGGGACGCTCTTCGGACTGCTATCGCGGATATCCGGATGGTTCGAGATGCGCGCCACGTATGAGGATCTGTTGCGACTCGCTCGCCGCCTCGCCGTGAATGTCCATCGCGGAAGGTATTCAGACCTCGCCGAGCTTCTCGCTGGATGGGGATCGGTGCTCGCAGCCGCACGGATCCATCTGCGGTGGCTGCGTGTGGAGCTGAGGGCTGGGGACGGTCTCAAATGCGCAGACGACCCGCGCGATAGCTCGTTGGTGAGGTTGGCTCAGGCAATTGGCGCGGGAGCAGACCTGCTAGCGATACAGAACGCGCACCACGCTGCCGCACTCGATGATCCTCGTCATCTGGCCGTGGCCAGGGCCGAGGTAGCTGCGGTCGCGCTAGTCGCCGCCGACGCCGTGCTGCGGCAGATCCCGAAGGCAACGCCGGAGTACGACGGTGTTCGGGCAGCGATCGCCGAGCTGCAGACCTACTCGACCACGCACGGTGGAGCGGGCGATCTCGGTCCGCTTGGTTCGCTGACTGCGATAGGACCACCGGCTACCGGCGACGAATTGATGCGCATCTCCTCGGCGGCGACGCGATGGGACCGAGCGCACGAATCGGTCCCATCGCGGTCGCTTCTCACGCGGGACCTTCGGTCTACAACGAGTCAGGTGCGGACAGTCGCCGGTGCGACGACACTCCTCGTCGGCCGGCTGCAGTGCGCTTCGGTGGATTGGCATCCTCGGAATCGTCGCGATCTGATGGCCGTGATGGCGGCGCTGCAGGCGCACGACTCCTCCGCGCTCAACGTCGCTCGAGTCTGGCAGCGTCGCCTCTCTGATCTTCGGGGGCCGACGGCGTCGCCGGGCGAGGCGGCCTTTTTCGAACTCAGAGAAGCTCTCGACTGCGTCTGGAATGATCGCGACCAGGTCGTCGATCGGAGACGTACGGCGAGCCTTGTTGATGTGGTCGACGAGCTCCTGTGGTCGGCTCATCGCGTTGCCCAGCGCCAACGGCTGATGGTGACCGAGATGATCGGAGACGGACGCCTCTTCGTGCCGCGTGGAGATGTAGTTCCGCACGACTTCAGATACTTCAATCGGCCTCTCGGTAGTCGACCACTTCAGGCGCTTTGGGTACGGACGAATCTGGCGGGTCCCTTCAAGGACTTGATGGAGGCGCTCGCTCACTGTGTCGCCCACCTCGACGTCGCCTCGGACGCTGCCCGGCGGCTCGCCGGAACATCGCGCCAGCTTCGTCCCGGTAGCGCTGAGGCAAGACGGCACCCCGCGCCCGTTCTCGAAGTATCGACCGGGTTTGCGAATCCAGGACAAGAGCTGGTCGACCTCGGCCGTTGAGCCGCTGTCGTCGATCTTACTGGAGGTTGCCGTGGGCAATGATTGGGTCAGCGCCGAAGAGTTGCATCAAGTGTTGAAGACGGAGGTACGAAAGCTCCACACCGCCAGCGACTGGTCGAGGTTGCTGGATGTCGCAGCCCTGCTTCCCAGGTTCGGATTCGGGAACCTCGTTCTCATCAATCTGCAGATGCCGCAGGCGAACTGGGTTGCACCGGCGCAGACCTGGGAGCAGCTCGGCCGCAAGGTCAGGAGGCAGCAGGCAATCAAGATCCTCCGACCGATCCGGAGTCGAGGCCACACAAGCCAAGACGCTGGATCAAGCGTCACGGTTCAACATGACGTGATCGGGTTTCGGGTCGGGAGGTGTACGACGTGACCGACACAGTCGGCCCACCCATCCACTTTCCACGTCGTACGACGGGTCCCGACGTCGCCCGGGGGCTGTGGGATGCCCTCGCCGACGAGGTCTCTCGGGACAAGTACACCCTGGAGGTTCGTGCGACCGGAGATGCGTCCGAAGGTTTCACCGACTACGACGACCGCCGAATTGTTGTCGCAGATCATCTGGACGATGCCGTGGCCGTCCGACGTCTTGCCCACGAGGTCGCGCACACCCGTCTACATGCGACGGAGGCCGGTACGCCTACCCGTGCAATCCGAGAGGTCGAGGCTGAGTCGGTGGCCTACATCCTTCTCGCGCACCACGGGATCGGCGCGGGTGAGTCGTCGTTCGACTATGTGGCGCGCTGGGCCGGATCGGTCGACGCGGCGCAGCTGGCAGACGTCGTGACCGCGACCGGCGCCCGAGTTGTCAATGCGGCCCGACAGCTCCTCGACGCAACCACGACCCACATCGAGGTCAACCGGGCTCCACTGCCTCCGGTGGCGGCGCGACCTCTCGACTCGGTGTTCCTGGCTCCAGACGGCCCGGACCTGTGAGGCGAGGATGGGAGCCAGCGACAGAGTCGCCGCACTACGGCGAGCGCGCGAACGGCAAGCCAAGATCGAGTCCGTCACCGCCCGAACCATCAGGGCGTACGACGCTCTCGACCGAGCCACCGAGGCGAGGATTCAGGCTATTGAACGCTACGACGACAGGGTCTCGCGGGCGGAAGCTTCTGCTGCAGCAGAAACCGCGGACCTTGCTCGAATCTGTGGATCGGCTGAGGCCGCCGCCGAGATCCTCGGTTGGACGATTCGCGATCTTCGGCGGGTTGTGAAGTCTGATCGAGAGCGGCGGGAAATGCTGACCCAACACGAAGAAGCTGCTGCCATCGGAGGTCTCTGATGCGTGCGGTCGAACCGGACCCGCTCTGGGACATAGACCAGGTGGCGGCATACCTGCGAGTGCCAAAGCGGACGCTGTACCGCTGGCGCACCCACGGATACGGTCCACGCGGGAAGCGAGTCGGCCGGCATCTGCGGTACCGCGCGAGCGACGTGGTCTCCTGGTTTAGCGATCTGAATGACGAGATCGTCGACGAGCGCTGGGATTGAAGCGCGACTCCGAACGACTGGGGCCCTGCCGCCGACAGGGGAAGCAGCGGCAGGGACCCGATCCCGTGGCGGTCGACAGCTGCGCCCGACGGGTTGGAAGGCGCGACCGACGCGGAGGAGAGGCTCACGCGTCGGCCTCGCCGGCTTCTAGGAACGGCGCGAGCTGCCTTCAGCCAACGCCGTCTGATCCTGGTCGAATGGGTCCGCGTCGAGCCATCGGATCTCCGACGCGCCCAGGTGACCATGTACCTCGAGCAGGTCGCCGATGTTCGACCAGAACGTCAGGCAGGGATGCTGCCCGAGCCATTTGACCGCGAGCCATTGCTGCCCGTCCTCGTTCGGAGGGAATTCGGCGACGAGGGCGACGACTCCGGTGCCACTCACGCCCGATGGATCGCGGTACCGGTACAGCTCCCCGCGGCGAATCAAGCCTGCCTCCCGGGCTGACGAACGCGACGCTGTCCGACGTCTGCGGCGCTACTCACTTGCACGCTCCTTGCTCACTGCGACCGCCCGGCGAAGGCGCCGAGCATGACTCAAAGACTGCCCGCGGCGCGCTGGACAGGAGAACCCTGTCGCCGGACATTTGCGGACATTTCGTGCTACCTTCGGATTAGACATTTACCGACATCTACCCACGGGTAAGGACGACGATCCGAGTGAACGAGGTGCTCCGGCGGGCGATGTACGACGCAGGCCTGAGTGAGTTGGACCTGTCCGTGACGCTGGCAGTCGACCCGAAGACTGTCCGCCGTTGGTTGGGCGGACAGGTGCCTCATCAGCAGACTCGAGTGGCGCTGACCCGAGCACTGGGTGTCGACGAGGAGCGACTGTGGCCGGAGCTGGCGATTTCCGGTGGCATGCGCAGGCGACCGGCTGAGCTCGCCGGCGTCTACGCGCGGCGCGGTGCCATCGCGCGGGAGGAGTGGGCTTCGGTCTTCGATGGAGCTCAAACCGAGATTGGCATCCTCACGTACAGCGCGCTCTTCCTGCTCGAAGATCCGCGGATCCAGGACCTTCTCGCCGCGAAGACCAGCCAAGGGGTGCGAATCAGGATCGCCCTCGGCACGCCTGACAGCACCAAGGTCGTCCAGCGTGGAACTGAGGAGTTGCGCGACGAGGTCCTCGCAGATCGAATCCGCGCCGCACTGGGACTGCTGGGGCACCTTCCTGACGGCAAAGATCTCGAGGTGCGGCTTCATGATGCGGTGCTCTACAACTCGATCTACCGTTCCGACGAACAACTGTTGGTCAATCAGCACGCATACGGCATTCCCGTCGTCGACTCGCCGGTCTTTCACTTCAATCGAGCAGAGCGCCACGAGATGTTCGACGAGTACGTGGCGAGCTTCGAGACGATCTGGTCCGCGGCCGAGCCCATCAACCGATGACATCTTCGCAGCGAGTCCTTTGCCGAAGATGTCCGCAGATGTAGTACCGGTGTCCGGTTCGACGGTCGTACTGTCGTTGACGTGATCGACGTCCAGGTAGCGAGTTCAACGGCCGAGCATTTCCTCCGGCAGGAACTGCCGCGGAGATGGGCGCACACCCAAGGGGTGGCGGCGCGCGCGTCCGAACTGACGCCAGTGCTCGGTCACCGAGCGGGCCTGGTCCTGGCCGCCGCGTGGTTGCACGACATCGGGTACTCGTCACTGCTCCGATCGACCGGATTCCATCCGCTCGACGGCGCTCGTTACCTGCGCGACGTGATGGTCGCCGACGACATGGTGTGCCGCCTCGTCGCGCATCATTCGGGAGCGCTCGTCGAGGCCGACGAGCGGGGGATTCCGGAGCTGGCCGACGAGTTCGCGCCACCAGACCAGGACCTCTTGGATGCGTTGACGTACTGCGACGTGACCACATCACCCGATGGTTGTCAGGTCACGGTGGAAGAGCGTCTCAGCGAGATCCTGATGAGGTACTCGAGTGAGCACGTCGTACACCGGTCCGTCCTCCGGTCGGCCGCTTCCCTTCGACGTGCGGCCTCAGAAGTCGGGCACCTCCTAAGGGGCTAGTCGAAGTACAACGTGTTACCCGGCTCCAAATAGTGCGAGATCCGGCGCCGCATCGATCGGTCCATGTTCAGGCCATTGAGCTCGTCGCGCGGAATCCAGTGCACTTGAGTGCTCTCGCTGCTGGTCGTTGGCTGACCGCCGGTCGACCGAGCACGCAGGAGGATGGAGAACTCCTGTCGTGCTTCGCCGTTGCTCGTGTACAGGATGATGTGCTTGGGATCGGTGTAGATCCCAAGCACGTCGAGGATCTCGCAGTCGATGCCGGTCTCTTCCTTGGTTTCCCGTACGCCCGCCTGCGACATCGACTCACCCAGGTCGATCGCTCCGCCCGGCAAGGCCCAATTGCCGTTGTCGGATCGCTGGATCAGGAGGATCTCGCCGGCTTCGTTTTCGATGATGACGTTGACGGACGGGACCATGCTGTTCGCAGCTGGTGCATCAGGGTCGTCGTGGTAGTCGATGCGTCCTGGCATCAGTCCTCCCTCATCGCGATGGCCTCGTCCCAGACCCGCTCGAAGCTCTCGATGTAGTGACTGGCCAGCTCGCCGCCCGGGATTCTGCGGAGGTGCCACACCGGCGCTTGTGCGGCGGCGAGGCCGTAGATGTGGGTGTTGACGAAGAGGAGGTCGTCGGCACGGTAGATCGAGTTGTACAGAACGGTCCTGTGCATCCGGAACTCGATACCGGCGGTCCGGGGCAGATCGCCGTACAAGGCAATGGCGTTGCGGATCTTGGCGGCCACCGCGTCGCCGATCCTCTCCTCTTCACCGCGTTCCGCGATGTGTGAGTCGGTCGGGTCTCCGACCAGAATGCGAATGCGGACGCCGGCCTTGGCCTTCTTCCGAAGGATCCGGTGGAGCATCGGGTCCTCGGCGAGAAAGAGACCCGCGTACACGAGGATGCCGATGTCCCGCTGGCCCGAGTCGAACAGTCGGCGCCATTCCTCGATGGGTACGTCGGAGCGCCGTGGATACACCTGAACGAGCTCGCTCGCGGATACGGCCGCGGCCCGATCACGGGTCAGTGCGTCGGGCCAGAGGTAGGACTCGTCGCGGCCGAGGCGGGCTGCTAGCTTGTGGCGGTTCCGCGGGAACGGGAGATAGTCGCCGACGACCCAGCGTTCGATCGTCTTGACATTGACTCCGAGCTCCTCCGCGAGGGCATGATGGGTGAGGCCCTGCTCCACCATCGCCGCTCGTAGTCGTTCGTTGGGCACGAGACCTAACCTAAGACATTTCGGGACATTTTGCGGTGAGGCGAGACGTCTGGAGATGTCCGTTCTCGCCGTGACGCTGTCCGGCCGCCAACAGGCATCCTGCCGTTACATACCCGAGGAGGGGTGATGACGGGCAGGACCAGGTTCGCATTTGAGATCGCCATGCGCGGGCGGGACGGCGACTGGTGGATCGCCGTCGCGCGGACGGCGAAGTTCAGCCGGCCGCCGAAGGCCACCGTTCGCAGCATTGCCGAACGTTGGATCTTTGAGCACACCGGCCGTCTCGACGGTGGACGGCTGATCATCGTAGGTGCCCACGGACGATTGCCCAGGAGGTTCGAGCCAGCTGTCCGAATCCGGATCCTCGACCGACTCGGTGGACGTCAACTGGCAGCGGCGTACATCGGAGTCGAACAGGGAGGCCGACGACGGTCCGGACGCGATCGCTACTGGCCCCCGGCTCTGGCCGGCGGTGGGTCTGAGCGTGGCTGAGAGCGCCCGGACTCCGAACAGGCTGCTGCGACGTGCCCGCGGCGGTATGTCGCAGGCCAAGCTCGCGGACCTAGTCAGTGCGGAGATCTACCGAGCGACGGGCAAGGACATCACGATCACTGCGAAGGCGATCTCCGACTACGAGTGCGGGTGGTACACCTGGCCGTCCGCAGATGTCAGGGGTGCGCTACGGCGGATCTTCAACGCGGCGACGGATGCCGATCTGGGCTTCTACTGGAAGCGAACTGCGCAGGCGCCGCAGCCTGCCGCTGCGGTGTCGCTGTCCGACCTGATGCACGTGAAGCACCCGCCGGGTGAGACGTCGACCGTCACGCTCCCCGCCGGGCGGTCGTTTGCCGGCGCCGAGATTCTGGCGCACTACTGCAAGGTGATCCACGTCGGGACTGATTGGCTGCTGGTTGACTCTGATCGTGCACTGGACAGAGTGCTGACCCGGCCCGATCGACGATCACTGGTGGTCGCGGCCGGCGATGATCAGCACCTGTACGTCGCCGATGGTCGGCGATTCGTTGATCGCGGCGGTCGCCGTACCGGTCCGCAGCCGATTTCGTCGGCTACCTTCCTCGACGACCTGACGATGGGGATCATCTGGGCGACGATGAACGCCGACATCGCCATGCTGGCCGACGACGCTCAACTCGACCGGGCTCAGGCGCGAATCGCGCCGTACGAGGAACGGGCTTCGTCGGACGTCGGTCTCGACGCCGTGGCGTCGCTCGGTCCCGTCTCGGCCCAGTGGCTGGGTTCACGATTCTGCGCCCGTCACATCACGCGGCATCTCGATCGTGTCGGCGGACTGCCGTTCTTCTGGACCCGCGAGCGGCGCGGCGAGGAGGCGGCCTCTTGGTTGCTGTGGAGCCACAAGTTCGACTACCTGCGACGTACGGCGCGATGGTTCCCGCGGATGCGGCGCGGGTTCTGCATTCCCGAGGCAGACGTTGCAGCGTCGCCTGGGTACGAGCGGGTCTTGTTGTTACTGGCGATGGCCTTGATGGAGGCGTTCGAGATCTCCGTGGAGCTGAGCCCTGAGCCGGAGCATGCCGAGGTGGAAGGGTTCGTGCTGGGGGAGGAGGCGATCGTCGCCAACTGGCTGGGTGGATCGGGAGTTTGGTACGTCGATGCAAGCGCGCCCGCGTCGCGTCGATCTGTCTACCGCGACATCGACTCTCAACTGGCGTCGGACTCGTTGATCGATCAGCCGACATCGGAGTATCGACTTGCTGCTGCGGCGAGCTATTTGAATGTGCCGTGGCAGTGGTTTGTCCGTCGGTGTGAGGAGCTCGCGGCGGCCGGGGTCACCGAGATCGCGAATCCTCGGAGTCGGCTGTTGTCGACGCGTGGTCTGGAGACAGCGATTCGATACGTTGCCTATCTCGACACTCTTGAAGGAGCTGGTCTTGCGCGCCGCTGAACTGACGATGGGGCGGACGTTCGCCGTCCATTTCGATCATGGGGACGACTTCTACAGTGCGTTGGCGGAGTTCTGCGCTCAGTACGGCGTGCGGCAGGGCTTCATCCCGATGTTCATCGCGGGCATGCGCGACGTCCAATTGGTCGGCACCTGCGAGAAGCTGGATGACCCAGCCGCGCCGGTGTGGAGCGCCGTACATCTGGAGAATGTCGAGGCCGTCGGTGGCGGCACTCTCGCGTACGACGATGAGTCGGGCACGGTGTTGCCGCACATCCACGTATCGGTTGGCCTCAAGGCCCATTCCGCGACCGCCCACACCAGTCACCTGCTCGGCGCCCAGATTCAGTTCCTGACTGAGATGTACCTGGTGGAAGTGATTGCGCCGTCCTTCTCGCGTGTGCGGCAACCAGATCTGTACAACGTTCCATTGCTTGCCTTTGGCAACTCTTCCTAGTCCTGGATCTTCGAACCAGGGTTCTGGTCTGATGCCCTTGCGGTGATCGTCGAGGTCATGACGATGACTCGACGTTGCCGGAGGCATCATGAACCGGCGACCACCTGATCCGAACTCGGTCGCGACCGTTGCGGAGCGACGCAGGCTGCTGGACGTGAACCGAGCCGCGGCCATGTTCTACCGACGCGAGCTGCTGCGATCAGCCAAAGGCTGGCCGGGGGAGTACCTGCGAAACGGCGGCGCTCGGGCGGTCCTGGAGCCGAGCGCGAACTGGGCTCTCGGCTATGCACCGGACGCACAGTGCCGGCTGGTCGACCATCTGCGCTCGCGCGGTTTCGACGTCGAATCAATCCGCAATGCCGGCCTCGCGTTGCTCGATCCGGAAGGCCGTACAGTCGATCGCTTCCGCGACCAAGTGCTGTTCCCGGCGCGCAACGATCGCCTGGAGACCGTCGGCTTTGTCGGCGTTCGAGGCACGTCGTCGCCGTACTACGCGATGTCGCCGGCCACCCAGATCCACCGTCGCTCCGGCTCTCTCGTCGGAATCGCCGAACAGCTCGACCTTCTCTCCGAAGGAGCCATGCCCATCCTGGTAAACGACCCACTCGACGCGCTCGCCATAGAACGAATCAGCCGCCAAACCACCGGCCGCTGGGCTGCCATCCCCCTATGCGACACACTCCTGTCCGCCGAACAAACCAGAATCCTCGCCCGGTACGCCGCCACCGACACAGCCATCGTCGCCGTCACCGCGGAATCCCAGCGAACGGCGGCCAACATGCTCGTCGACCTATCGCGCACCTTCATTCGCGTCTGGGCGGTCGAACTCCCCGGCGCAGCAGTCGCCCTCTCCCAATCCCAACCCGGCCGCCAACACCTCCACGACGCCCTCCTCACCACCCGCCCCTTGGCGGACTACAGCGACGCTCGAAGGCCAAGGCGCCGCGCGAGCCCGCCAGCGATTGACCTCACCCAACAAGACCCCGGCCCCGAGCTGTGATGTCCTGCGGCATTGGCAACCATCCGCGCGATCGGACGTCAGCCGTCCGCCTCTCGCGTCACCTGGGGTTCGGTGCCGTGAGTATGTCGCCGGACGTGGTGATGCTCAAGAGATCCGCCGCGAGCGCATCCCAATTGCGGACGTCGGTCGCGGCGTTCTATGTCGTGGAGCACAAAATGTCCGGAAGTGTCCGCGGATGGGGTTCTCCTGTCTTGGCTCGCTCAAGCAGCCTTCATGTATGAGTGCGGATGGGGCGCCGAGGGCGGGCGTTGAGTGGCGTGGCGGCGATGATGCGACCGGATGGCCCGATCTGAGGCCCGCCGTTCGCTGCGATGGGACGAATCCGATGACCGGTCGACCCTGCGCACGCGGAGACCATCAAGGCTTCCACCGCGACGCGACCGGCGCCGAGTGGCTCGACGACGAATGAGTGCAGACGCTCTGCCCTAGCACTCTGCGCCGACTACCAGTCCCGCTGTCGGTGCATGGCGTCCTGATGGCAGAAGGAAGATTGTGACTATCTACTCTCGGCAGGCGGATCGCGGCAAGGTATGGATCCTGGCGACCTTTCGGAGGCCCGCCGGCGTCACATCGGCAGCCGTGACGAGCGTCGGCAGTGAGGCGATCGCGCGTCCGATCGTCGACGCCCCTCAATCGTGTGTCGGCTTATGCGACGATCCCAGTGTGCGTCGTGAACCGTTGGTCAGGTTATCGGCGGCTTCCGACCGGGCACATCGAGGCTGACACCGCCGGCAAACCCGATAGTCGACGGCAAACACGAACTCGCCTTTGCGGATCAGCGGGTCGGCGAGATCCGCAGAGTTGGCCGCGCGCTGTCGCCAACTCGATAGCTCGGCCGAGGCCGTGTCCTGCCACGGAGCGGGTAGCCGCGGAACCTTGGGCCAGTCAGTAGATCTGCCAAGACGACCGCCGGTGAGCCGCCGCAGAAGTCCTCGAATTGGCCGCCGCCCGGACACTCGGGCGACATGCGCCGTCGAGGTCAGAAGCCGGCGTACTCCCTCCCGGTTAGGATCATTGCCACCACTCGGGTTCATCACCGAACGTTACCTCTTGACTCCCAGCTCTCGTCGACATCACTTGATCATCTGTGTCTGAAGTTGGTCCCCTCGACCGCCAGAGGGATGGATCAGCCGAGTGGCTTCCTCTCCGTCGCGGGGGCGTGGTCCGATGTGAGCCGCGCAGAAGTCGTCGTCGGCTGTCCTCGATGTGGGGACGTGTCCGAGTTGGTCGGCGACCTGGCGGGATGACTGGCCGGCGCCTAGAGGGTTGTCGCGGTGGGTCTTCCTGGACGCGGCCGGCGCGCTCCTGCTGCGGCCCCGGTGCTCGGCGCTGGCGATGCGAGGCTATCTCGTGGTGGTTGTGATGAAGTCGATGATGGCTTCTTGCATTTGCTGCCGGCCGGGTTCCTCGATGGGATAGTGCTCCGCGTTGTCGAGCATCACGGTCGTGACTGGAACCCGCGTGATGGGCGTTGACGGCCGGGGTGCAGGTCGTGGCGTCGACCGACGCGTACGGCGACATCGTGAAGCAGATCGCGGGGACAAGATCGAGGTGATATCGATCGTCTCCGAACCTGACCAGGACCCGCACTCGTACGAGGCGAACGCGCAGACAGAACTCTCGCTCTCGAATGCGAAGCTCGTGATCGAGAACGGCGGCGGGTACGACGTTGGCCGGCGCTTTGGAACCGCCGCAACATCTGTCCCACACGGCGCTCAACTCAGTCGCAGCCCGGCCTGGACGCAGCTCGATGTGACGGCTGGCGGGCGCATCTCATGGCGTGTGCTCGGGAGCCTCGAAGGTGAGGGTGCGCTCGTCGGCGTCGAAGTGCACGCGCCCTCCCTGATGCGTTACAAGCTGCCGGAACACGTCGAAGCCTTGGAGGATCGCCGACTCCCAGTTCGCCTGGCTTCGGACTCCAACCTCAAGCTGGCCGGTGACCATCTGGATAGTGTCGAGCAAGCTTTGGTCGAGGCGATTGATGTCTTCGAGCATGTTGTGTTGGGAGGCGTAGCCGAAGATGGTCGCAGCGATGCCTTCTTCGATGACGATGGCGCGGCCGCCGTCCTCATTCTCGTCGGTGGCGGGATCACTCTTCCGCTTCCGCTTGAGGATCAACCGAGTGACGGGCGACCAGCCGAGAATGACGGCGTAGCTCAGATGAAAGATGTCGTGGAACCGGTAGCCGTCATCGACGTAGGAGGCGTCCGTGAGTTGGGCACCTACCTTCTCGCCGTTGAGGAACAGATCGACTGCAGGACGGCCAGACTCGGCCGTAATGGGCACAAACTCGTAGGTTCCCGACCGTGGAAGCTGTTCGGCGTCGGGCCACTTCGCGTCGAGCGCGGCGCTACTGGAGGGCAGCCAGCGGTCAGTCGTCTTCTCTAGATTAGCCTGGGCGATCTCGTCGAGGTCCAGATCGAGATGCCGCGCGATCGCGGCGACGTACCAGAGGACGTCACCGAGTTCCTCGCGCATCTTGGGCCGCCACCACGTGTGTGAGCCGCCGTCGCGGAGCATCTTCTTGTACTCCGATGCGACCGAGCCGGCTTCGCCGGCCAGGCCGAGCAAGTGAACGACAATGTCAGTCGGGTCCATGCCAGGCCGCTGGTCGGTGCGTAGCGCCCGGTTCTGGAAGTCTCTGAACTCCATGAGGAGATCCTCCTGATTTTTCGGCAGTCTGTCTGATTTTCCAACATATAAGCTGTAGGATGAACAGACAAGGGCGTCGGGGAATCCGACCAGCACGGCATCAGGAGGCGTCATGGAGATTCCTACGCAGCGAGTGATTGAGGACGTGATCATCGAGCTGCTGGCCGAGGACGGTGGGGTCAACCCCGCCGACCTGCGCCAGCAGCTGCAGGAGCAGGGGCCTGGCTTGCCGATCGACTCGCTGTTGGCAGTGGAGGTGCTGGTGCGTGTTGAAGAGCGGTTCGGCGTGCAGCTGGACGCGAACCCGGCTACGGCTGAGGCGATGCAGTCAGTGGCCGCGTTCGCCTCTGCGGTCCGCAGCGCGATCCTCGAGCTTCCGTCGGAGGCCGCTCAGTGAATGCTCCGGACGCAGGCATCGACGCGGAGTGGCGGACGCTGGGCGCTCGGCTGCGGGAGATTCGCGAGTATCTCGGCATCTCCCAGCAGAACGTCGCGGCCGCGACCGGCATCCCGCGCACGGCTGTGTCGGACATCGAGCGGGGCCAGCGCAAGGTCGACAGCCTCGAGCTGCGCAAGCTGTCGAAGCTGTACCGCTACCCGGTCAGCTACCTGCTGGGCGAGTCAGGTGTCGACGAAGACGAGGCGGCCCCCGTGGCCGCGTTGGCACGTGTGTTCGACGACCTGACCGATCAGGACCGTCAGGAAGTCCTGCGGTTCGCCGAGTACCTCCGGTTCAGCGCGCAGGTCGACAAGCCCGAACATCGCGGAGGTGTCTCCTCGTGAGGGCCGTCGTGTCGCGCTCGGTGCCGACTGCCCGCGAGGTCGATACTCAGGTTGCGCCGGTTGTCGGACGCATCGGGGGTAGAGGGCGGATGGGGACCTGGCAGCAGGCAAACAAGCTGGCGAACGTTGCCGCCGCGCGCGCTCACGGCGCCCTCGAGGTCGACCTGTCGGCGCCACGCGTTGACGTGGAGGCCGCCATCGGTCGCGCCGACCTGGACCTGTTCTGGCGACCGATGCCGCGCCTGTTCGGCCTCTACTTCAACGAGCCGGACGCGACGGTCGGCATCCTCGTCAACAGCGGCCTTCCGCGGGGAGCTCGCCGACACACGGCGGCACACGAACTTGGCCATCATCTGCTGCGCCACACCACGACTGTTGACGACGGCAGCACTATCGACGTCGGTGGCGGCTCTATCGACCCGCTCCCTGAGAATGGGGCACCGCGGCGCTGGACCGATCAGGAGATGGGTGCCGAAGCGTTCGCTGCATGGTTCCTCATGCCGCGACGCGTCGTCGCTACCGCGCTGCGGCTCCTGGGTCGCGACCGGCCCGAGTCTGCGCTGGACGTGTACCGGTTGTCGGTCATTCTGGGAACGTCGTACGCGACCACGCTGAGGCACCTGCCGAACTTGAAACTGGCGTCTCCGCGAGACACGAACACGTGGCTGAAGGTGCCGCCCGGCCGACTCAAAACGCGTCTCGACCGGGGCGTAGAGCCGCCAGCCGACCGGCGTCGTGACGTTCTCGTCGTAGGTGCGCCACTGAGTGGAGTTCCCGTGCACACGGAGACCGGCGACCGGTTGGTGCTTCCAGGAATCACGGCGGCGCAGGTGCACGCACCGGCGTGGCTTGCCGTTGCCGGGACCACAGCCGGGGCCGAGTTCGCCGACGGCGTGGTCCTGGACGTCGTGGACCTGGCCGAGCCGCACACCGGGCTTCTGACCGTCGAGGCCGAAGCTGACCCTGGCTGGACCCTGACGGTCGAGGCCGGGCCGCAGCCTGCCGGACGTCAGCCGAAGACGAGCAGCGACCGATGAGCCGCGTTACGCCGGGTGTCGTCGTCGCCGACAACCTGTCGCAGGCGTGGCTGGAGACGGCGAAAGACGTGCAAGAACAGGGCGGGAAAGCGTTCCACACGTTGACGCGCATCGAGAACCCGCTGGCAGAAGACACATCCATTCGCGACGGCTACGACGCGCTTCTCCGGGATCTGCGGATGCAGTCGGCTGAGACCGTCGCTCACACAATCTTTCCGAGCGGACCGGCGGCCGAGTCGGACTCGCCGGAAGCTCTGGTCGCCAGATACGTCGACTCGTATTCGACTCTTCGACGGTTCGGACCGAACAAGAAGGGCACCTACTTCGGCCGCATCGTGGCCTACCCGAGCCCGACCGGCGACCTGGACCAGCTGACGCCGCTGATTTGCAAGCTCGCGCACGAGCTGGAGACGCCAGGACCGATGAGCGCGCGCTACGAGGTCGGTATCCAAGCTGCCCACGACCGGCAGGACGACGCCGCTGCGGACAGCGGCAAGAACGAGGAGGGTCTGGGCAGTGCCGAAGTGGCTGTGCCGATCTTCGTTCCACACAAGGACACTGGGCGGCGCGCGTTTCCGTGCCTGTCGCTGCTGTCGTTCCAACTCGACGCCGGACACGTGCATCTGCTCGCCCAGTACCGCTACGAGTATCTGGTGGAGAAGGGGTACGGCAACTACCTCGGGTTGGCGCGGCTGCTGAAGTACGTCGCGGAAGCCGTCAACCTGACGCCGGGGCAGCTGACCGTGACGGCCGGCCGCATCCAGACCGACGCATCAAACCGCGCACTCGCCGATCACCTCGGCGACGCCTGGGGACAGGCCTGACGACGCGTCACCAACCGTCAAAGAGTGCGGAAGGCCGCTAGACCGCGACGAGCGATGACCGGCGAGAGGGGGCGGCGGGTTGGTCGTCGTTGATGCCCCATTTCGGGGGAAACCAGGCAGTCATCGGCTGGTTCACGGCGGTGAACTTCTGCTTGATGCGTGACCGGCCGCTGATACCGGCGACGTCGGGGTGCGCGACGCGTGCGTACTTGTCGACCTCGCAGAACAGGTTCTGGCAATCGATGAGCTGCAGTGGGCGCCCGCGCAAGCCGCCGAAGTCGAGGCCGAGCCGCCTGAAGTTCGCGTCTTGGGTGTCAGCCATGTAGCGGACCAGGTCTGCTTCGATGCCCGATGCCTGCGGGCCGAAGCATTTGCGAAGTCCGTCGCGAGCGCCCGGTCCTGCGACGACGAAGTCCATCTCGCTGAAGTTGAGCACTTCGGAGTAGTTCAGATCGATGAGGAACTGGAAGGCCAGAAAGTCACCCATACCTGGGAAGGCCCGCAGCGTCTCGAACGCCTGCTTCATGGTGACTGCGGTTTGCAGCCGGGCAGGCAGGTCCGTGCTCATCATGTGATTGAGGAGTCGCAGATGGTTCGTGTGCTTACGGACAGCTCCGAATTTGGGCGGTGGGATGACGTACGCGGCTGAGTACAGCCGTTGGCCGTCGGCGAGCGCACGGCTGAGGACCGTGTCATAGGCAGCGTGGTCGAACTCGGCCCAAGTCAACTGGCCTAGCGCGGCTGTGAGGAGATCCCACGTGGAGACCTTGTTGAACATCTTGAACAGCAGCGCGCGGAACACGACCTCGGCCGGGTCAGAGTCGCCGGCGTAGAGGACCTGGGAGATGAGGTACTGGCTGACGCGGTCGGCAGCCCGGAAGCAATTGGTGAACCTGTGAGCTTTAAGAATCGGGTCGTCCGTCCACGGCCCGGACTCTCCGGCCAGGCGGGCTGCGTAGACGGCTTGCCGCTGAGCAGCGAACTCCCAATACGTGTCGAACACGACCGTCGGCGAGACCCGTCGGCCCGCGATCACGATCTCGGACGGCCCGTCCACGGCATCATCGGCACGCGTCGGACGCGCCGTGAACACCTGCGCTTGCGACATCTACTTCTCCTCTGCGGTTGCGAACCGCGTGACGGACTTCGCTACACAAGGCATACTAGATCGAGTGACTGTTCCCGACGGGGAGGCGCGGCGGGCGAAGTCGGCAGCGCTATTCAACAACCGGCACTTCGCTGACTGCGCAGCGCATCTGCTCGAAGTGTCAAAGGACGGCGCCGAGTTCGTGACTGTTCGGCAGATCGCGGCCGCCTCCCGGTTGGCTGACAGCCTCGTCCGACCGGTCGTCCTGCGGCTGGCCGACGCGGGCGTGCTGGAGAAGCTGCCGCGTCTGGGCGGTGGTCGTTCGCCCCAGTACTACCGCGTCGTCGACGCCGGGCTTCTCGCCTGGGCCTCCCTGACCAACTCGGTCAGCGGTCAGTCCACGGCGCGCTAGCCGTGCCGCCCATCCGGCTCGGGAAACACCACGACGCTGTCCGAAGTAGGCGATCTCCGCTGGAACGACTGTGCGCCACTATTGCTTGGTACTCGCCGACCAGAGTTCATGAGGGCGGCTGAGCCTGGCCGTTCGTCTCCTGGCAGGCCACACGTCCTCGACTCACCGTTTTACTCACTGGATTGGACGGCAGGCGTTGCGGACCGGCAGCATGCAATGGCAACTCTCCATGGGAGAGCAAGCAGGTCAGAGCCATCTTTGAGTGTCGACGAGGCACGATGACAATCCTGGTGCCATAAAGCGGGGGTTAGGGGTTCAAGTCCCCTCACCGGCTCTCTCACCAGGCAACATGCCCCGGAGGTAATGAACTTCCGGGGCATAACTCACTCTTTACTCACCACTTTGCCTTCGTAGGCTGTCGTGATTGTCGTCAGATCTCAGGCCGCGGTAGTCGTTGTGGTCTGAGCCACGCTACCGCTGAGGCGAGGAAGATCAGGGAGAATCCGACCAGCAGTGGCCAGGCGAGTGGCTTGGTCGGGTCGAGTTCGGGGCGGGCCCGGACGGCGGCGAGCAGGATCAGGCCGACCATCAGCATCTCCACCTCGAGCATCCGGCGTAGCGTCGACCAGCGAGGGTCGCTCCAGATCCCGACGCCTGTCACGCCCAGGCAGGAGACGGCTGCCAACGTCCGGCAGGACAGTGGAGTGAGCGTCCACGGCCACAGATCCACAAAGGTCGAGGGCGAGGCGAACATGGCAGCCCCCTGGAGCACCGCGAGTACGCCGATGGCGGTCACGACAACACGGACCGGCTGAGGAATCAGCTTGCTGCGTGGGGGCGCGGCGTACCTGCGATTGGCCAGCCAGGCAGCGACGACGAGGAACGGGGCGACGAAGTACAGGCCCGACCAGACCCAGAACGCCGGATTGTCGTGACTGAACTTGTCCCAGTGCAGCACCGTCGCCACGCCCAGCAGCGTGGCGAACAACGCAACGGCCAGCAGGCCGGGGGCGAGGACGTGCCAGTGTCGCTCGAGCACCGCCCGAACGAAGAAGTAGGCGCCGCCGAGGTATGCCGACGCGAGCACCATTGAGGTCATCGTCGGTCGCAGCGGCCAGGCCCACCAGCGCGCGGTGTGCTGAGGGAACAAGTACAGAATCACAAATCCCGCGACGAGGAACGGCACGATGCCCAGCGACAGGCCTCGCGTGTAGGGCAGCACCCGGTCATCAGGAACGGTTCGAGCAGTCGTCGTCATCACAATCCCCCCGCTTCGACCATTGATCCGGCAGTCGCTCCGGTCAAGGGCGGGACGGGTTACGAGGTACTTACCGGACTGCGCGTGCAGGTCAGTCGAGGATCCAGCGTGGGCTGCTGGGACCGGGGTCGTAGGTGCAGGTGAGGCCGGTGTGGATCGTCGTTCGGAGGTGGTGGGCGAGGCCAGCGTCGACGGTGGCCGTGCGGTCGATCGCGGTGGTGATGGCCTTCTTGACGGCGACGCGAGCGCGTTCCTGGCTGGAGCCGGTGGTGCGGGGTCGTCCGCCGAGGCCGGTGGCGGCGGCGAGCTCGTCCAGCAGCGCCTCGCGCTCGAACTGTAAGGCGGCTTGCCGGTCGGGATCCGACCAGTCTTCGGCCTCGGTGAGTTCTTGGTCGAGATCACGCAGCCGCCGCCGGTAGGCCTGCAGCCCTTGCTGGTCAACGATCTCGCCCAGCCCCGATTCGACCACCGCATCGGTGCCGACGAGATCCAGTGCCGCGATCGGCTGCCGCGGGCGGCGCAGCAGCTCACCGAGATAGCCGAAACCACGGAGCTCGCGCATCGGCGTACCGGCGTTCCTGCCGATCAGCCAGAGCCCTCCCGAGGCAGCGTGGAAATGGATGTAGTCGTTGTCGTTGGCAACGACAGTGGGACAGTCCCAGGCGGTCAGCCGGTCTCGCCACCACGTGGCTCCGAGCCGCTCGTAGGTCGCAAGGGCGCGTCCGCGTAACCTGTCAGCCGTTGCCGGATCGCCGAGCAGGGCGGCCGCCCGCGACAGCGTGTCGTCGGTGACACCGTGGAACATGACCGCGCCGGCATTGAACACGGCTCGGTCCTCGTAGGGACTCAGCAGCTGAGCCGCCTTGCCGACGACCTCGCGGTCCGAGACGGCCAAGGCTGCCTCCAGGACGCATTGCAGCGTCAGCAACCAGTTCACGTCCCGGGGCAGATCGTCAAGCGTTGTGCCGTGGAACGTGTGCACCACAGTGCGGGTCCGAGTCTCGTCTCCGGCGCAGGCCCAGAGGAAGGCCGCCTCGGCTGACATCACCGTGATGCCTTCGGACTGGGCGAAGGACTCGGCGATGGCTGCCCCGGCTGCACAGGCCGAACGGTCACCACTTTGTGCAGCGGCGTAGGTGGACATTGCCGTCACTACCAGCCAGGCGTCCGCAAGTGCTGCTTGCTGGGCTGCCTCGGTGGCGATCTCGAGCAATCGTGCGGCGGTCTCGGTCCGCCCTCGGAGCAGATCGAGCATCAGCCGGCGGGATGCGGCGAAGAAGAGCGCACGAGATGACTCCTCACCCAGGCGTTCGAGCGCACGCATCTGCCGGTGGATCGCCTGGACGTCGAGATTGTCGCAGGCGACTTGCAGACCCCACAGATGTGCTTGCAGCCGGGCTTCCGGATCGAGGACGTGGGCCGCGACGTCGTCGAGGCGCTGGGTGAGAGTCCGACGTACGGCGAGTTCGTTGGGGCCCCAGTGCGCGGCAAGTGAGGCGTCGAGGCAGTCGGCGATGAGCTCTGGCGTGCCGGTCCGTTCCGCGTACTTCACGGCCTCGTCGGCGAACTGGGCGGCCCGGCCGGATTCACCGGCGTACGCCCAGCAGCGAGCGAGTGCGGCGGCCAGGCGGGCTCTCGCTCCGTCGTCGGTGGTGCGCACGAGTACGTCGTACAACTGGGCCGGCAACTTCCCTGGATGGGCGCCGAACAGGTGGACGGTCGCGGCGCCGAGCACTGCCCGGGTCCAACCGGGCAGGTCGTCCTCGTCGCGGCCGCGCGCCGCTGCTTCGTCGTACAGCCGTGCCGCGGTGTCTCCCCGACCGGCCGCGCGAGCGGCGTCGGCGCGGTCGAGGAGGTCGCGGACCGTCGGCGAGGGTGCCATCAGGCCCATCGTAGGTTTTTGGACGATCTCCGCAACGGGTTCAGGGCCGGACGAGTTGTACGGCGGCGGCGTGCTCGCGCTGCTTCGCCTCGTCCCAGTCGCCGGTGCAGTAGATGGACAGTTCCGAGATGCCCGCGGCGGTGAGGTCGGCCCGGATCATCTCCCGGCAGTACCACTGCTGGCCTTCGTTGTGCCATCGCTCCTCGAACTCGATGATGAATCCGCGATCTGTCGGGTCGACGCGGGTCACCCGGACCTGTCCGGGCGACGAATGACCTTGGATTCGGATCGCCGCGACCTCGTCGGCAGTGGTGGCCTGGATCCGCCAGTGTGGCAGTGTGAGATCGGTGAAGACGTCCGGTCCGAAGAGCCCGTCCGGTACGACGTTGGTCTCCAGGAAGCGGATCAGTTTGGCCACTGCGGTCGCCGTGTCCGCCCGCGCGGCCGTGGCTGTGGTCTCTTGCCCGGTCATCCTCGAACCGCCGCTTCGGCCAGGTTCTTCTGTACGACGGGCGTGGTGATGCGGTTGGCGCTTGGCATGGTGTCCTCCCAGGAAGAGTTGAACTGACACTCTTCAGGCGTGACTACCGTCGTCACGATGTGACGTCGCCGTCCAGAGCCCCGCAGCAGCACTGCGGGTGACACGCCGCCGGTCAGGGTGTGGGGTTGGTGCGGCGGAGTTCGGGGAGGACTTCGGTGCGGTAGAGGGTCATCATGTCGACGGTGTGGGGGCCCATGTTGGCGACGTACAGCTCGTCGAAGCCGGCTTCGACGTACGGGGTGAATGCGTCGAGGTGGGTTTCCGCCTTGGGGCCGGCTGCGATCGACTGGGCGGTTGACTCCTTGGTGACCAGTTGGCTGGCTTGCTCGAAGTGTCTGGGGGAGGGGAGGACCTGGGCCAGTTCGCCGGGCAGGCCGGAGTTGCCCCAGATGCGGTGGGCCTGCTCGACCCCTTCCTCCTCGGTCGGCGCGTAGCTGACCTTGAAGCCGGCTTGGGCCGGTTTCGAACCGCCGCCGTTGTCGCGGAACCTTTGCAGCAGGTCTTTGTCCGGCGTCGTGGTGATGTACCCGTCCGCGATCCGCGCCGCGACATCGGTTGCCTCCGGCCCGAAACCGGACATGTAGATCGGCAGCGGTTCCGGCGGGCGCGTGTAGATCCGCGCGGTGTCGACGGTGTAGTGCTTGCCGTGGTGGCTGACGAAGCCGTCCTCGGTCCACAGCCGCCGCATCACCTCGACGGCTTCCTCCAGCATCTCCAGCCGTACGTCGACCGTCGGCCAGACCGAGCCGAGCACGTGTTCGTTGAGCGCCTCGCCGGTGCCCACGCCGAGCCGGAACCGCCCGTTCAGCAGTACGGCGCTCGTCGCGGCGGCCTGCGCGATCACGGCCGGGTGGATCCGGACGGTCGGGCAGGTGACAGCGGTCGTGACGGGCAGTTCGCAGACCTGCGAGATGGCACCGATCGTCGACCAGACGAACGCGCTCTGCCCTTGGGCGTCGTTCCACGGGTGGTAGTGATCGCTGATCCACAGGCTGTCGAAACCGGCCTCCTCGGCCAGGCGCGCCTGCTCGATCAGTTCGGCCGGTGTGTACTCCTCGCTGGAGAGGAAGTATCCGATCTTCATGCGTCCCTCCGGTTGCGGGTGCCGCGGTCAGTTGTCCCACGGGAGTTGTTCGTTCGGGTCCTCGTCGGGATCCGGCGCGGGGGTGGGGTACGGCGTGGTGGTTTCGGCCAGAAAGCCAGGCGGATGGTGGTGTGGTTGAAGGTGGTTGGTAGCGGGTCGGTCAGGCGGGTGCGGGTGTAGGGATCGACGTCCAGGTCGAAGGAGGTGGCGACGTGGCTGACTGCGGTGCTGGTGGCGAGGAGTACGACGTTTCGGCCGGGGCACTCGGCCGGGCCGGCGCTGAACGGGATCAGCGGCCACGAGCCGTCGGAGCGGCCGTCGAGCCAGATCGACGGCTCGTAGCGGTTCGCGAACTCGATCGCTTTGTCGTCGCGATGGAAGACCGAGCTGACGATCGCGAACTCGGTCCCGGCCGGTGCGACCCGTCCGCGCCACTCGGTGTCCTCGTGCGCCTCCCGCAGTACGACGAGGGTCGTCGGCCAGAGTCGCAACGATTCCTGCACCGCGGAGCCCGCCACGGCCAGGAGCGGCGAAGCCTCCGGGTGCAGGGCCTCGGCGACGATCGGCTCCAGGGCGGCGGGGCGGTCGGCGAGGACCGCGAAGAGCCGCCACAGAGCGATGCCCGCCGCATCGAAAGCGAACAGCCAATGCGGCACCTGCCCGACCGCGTCCACCTCGCTGCTGCTCACCCCATCTATGTCGCCGTGCGCATTGGGGAGCGGGTCGTGCAGCAGCTCGACGAGCGAGCCAGGCTCCGCCTTGTCGACGTACCGTGAGAGCGAACTCAGGAAGCGTTCTCTGAGCTCGTCGTCCCGTGGATGAAACTCGGCCCAGTTGGCGTCCGCGCGAAGCCGGTCGAGCTGCTCGGTGAGCTCGGTGTCGTCGCGCGCGGAGTCACCGAGCACGATCCGGCGGACGACCCGCGACCAGATCGCGCGGAACTCGTCCCAGCCGAGCGTCGCGTGCAGCGCGTCGAGCTCCTCGCGGACGATCTTTACCATCTGCCGGCCGTGCTGGTGCACCGGCTGGTGGGATTCCAGCGCCTGCTCGTTCAGCTCCCGGCGCGGGGCGCGCAGCGGCGGATCGGTGCCGAGTACGGCGTGCGGCTGGAAATGCCGGAGCGCGCCGGCCTTCTCAGCGGTCGACGCCGCGAACGGATCCGGCGTGCCGGCCAGCAGCCGGTGTACGTCGTCCGGCGACAGCACCAACGCGATCGTCCGTCCGGCCACGTGGAGCTGCACCGGACCGTCGCCGTACTTGTCGCGGAGCTTCCGGACCCGCCGGAGGGCGCGATCGTCGGTCTTGAGCTTCTCGGCGAGGGTGCCTAGCCGCGGCCGGCGGATGATCGCGCCCTGTGCGACCAGGGGCAGGAGGACGTCCCGCAGGACGAGTCCGGTGTCCAGCGGCGAGGCGGTCGGCAGCACGGTCGGCATACCCGGACCGGTGTCCGCCACCGCCCCGCCTAAACGGTCGAGGTGGACACCGACGTAGATCCTCTGAGCGCACGTCAGGAGAGGAGTACGCCGAGGGCGCGCCGGGCTCCGGTGGTGGATGCGATTGACGGAGACCGCTGTCAGACAACGGTGATCGGCCTGCCCAGCAGCGATCTCGAAGAGCCGCGCATAACCTAGCCGTGGCCAAGGAGAAGACTGGCCAGGCAACGGACTGACCGCTGGGTTCGGGCGGTGACTGTCGTTTCGCCCGCGGCCGCGCGGGAACAGGGAAGCAGCAACAGACGGGCCGGGGACGCTCTCCGGTCGGACGCTTTCTGAGGAGACTGTGATGGGTATCGGTGCCGGAATCTTTCTGCTCGCCCTGGGCGGAGTGCTGGCGTTCGGCGTCTCGGACCGGATCAGCGGGGTGGATCTGACGGTGATCGGCTACATCCTCATGGGCGCCGGCGCGCTCGGCATCGTACTGACACTCTTCCTGTCCAGCCGCGGCCGCACCCGCGAAACGGTAATCCGCGAGGAGCGCCTCGACGCCCCCGTCCGCGACCCCCGCGATCCCCGCCTCTGATCAGCCCGACCCGCCACAGATCGGTCGGCCGGTCAGCGGCGGTGAGTAACCCCCGCGTGCTGCGGCCCGCGACCGACAGCCTGGGGTCGGCGTCGCTCTGACTACGGCTGTTTCGGCGTGCGTCGGGGTGGACGGTTTGGCTTGTACGGTTTTGGGGTGGAGATTCGGCGTGCGCGGGCTGGGGACGTGGAGTCGGTGGTGGCTCTGAGTGGGGTGGTTCGGCCCTATGCGGTGGGGGCGCCGGAGCGGCTGCGGCGTGAGTTCGCGGAGTTGGAGGCGGGCAGGGAAGAGCCTGTGTTCGCGGCGGAGGTTGGTGGGCGGGTTGTCGGGTGGGCGAGATTGCACCGTGCCACCTGGCTGCGGGAGCCCGATGCGTACTCGCTGAATTTGATGGTGCATCCGGATCATCGCCGGTCGGGCATCGGGACCGGACTGTACGAGGCTTGCGATGCATGGTTGGCGACTCTTCCGTCCGCGTACGTTCAGGCTTTCGCGGACGAAGGCGGTACGCAGTTCGCCAGGTCGCTCGGGTTCACGGCCGGCGACCAGATGGTGTACGCCGGTCTGCAGTTGACGGACCTGCCCGTGCCGTGGATTCCGGACGGGCTCTCGTTGGTCCCGCTCTCGCGGCTGGAGGCGACGGACATCTACCCGGTCTATCGGGATACAGCCGCGGACATTCCGGGGGGCATAAGTTTCGACGTCGAGTTCGAGTGGTTCTGCGACGACATCTGGGCGGGTACGTCGCTCGACCGCGAGCTCAGCCTCGCGCTTGTCGAGGACGGATCGGTGGTCTGCTTCACTCTCGTCGACCGCGAGGACACCAAGATCTGGTCCGACATGACTGGCACGGACTCGAAGTGGCGCGGCAAAGGACTCGCGGGTCTGGTGAAGGCCGCCGCCCTCGCTGCCGCGAAAGACGCAGGGGTTCTGAACGCCTACACGATCATGAACCAGAACAATGCCCCGATGCTGGCCATCAACCACCGCCTCGGCTACCGCCAAGTCGGTCTCCGAACCGAAGTCACCCGAGCCCGCTAGCCACAAGCCTCGCGGCCCGTCGACGGCGGCCCCGAAGAAGTCGACCAGTTCGAGCTGACATCGATCCGTCAGTGCATCAGCACGGGAGAGATCGTCGGGGTTCCCGGCAGTAGGCATTGGCGTAGTTGGTCTCTCGTTCTTCGGAGCAAGTCGAGTCGTTTGGATCGTGAACCGGATGTCTGGGGTTCGTCGTACTGGTGCCGAAGCGATTCGCGATGGGGGAGAGAGAATGATGGTGCATACAGAGGTGGCTGCGGAGCGGTTGGCGCCGGAGCTGGGGCTGCGGCGGGTGGGGTTGCTGATTTCGACGGTTGTCGGGCCTGCGGGGCTGGTGGTGTCGAACCTCCTGTTCGCGTTGATGACGCTGCATGGTGGGACCGACGAGACCGGCGCAGACTCGTTGGCGTTGGCAACGGCTCACCCGGGCGAAGCGAGGTTCGCGACGTTCGCGGCGATCGTTGGATCGTTGTTCATGGTGCCGGCGGCGATCGCGGCGATGCGGGTCATCGGTAGTCGTTCGGCCCGGTTGGGGTTCATTTCGGGCACGCTCGTTGCCGCGGGCTACATCTGCTATTTCGGTGTGGGCGTGTTCAACACCGTGGTCCTGGCCATGGCCGAGCACGGCGGTCCGATGGGGGACTTCGCCTCGGTGCTCGATGCGTCACAGGGAGGTGATCCAGCCTTCGGATGGATCTTCTTCGTCTTTATCCTCGGCAATATCGTCGGCACTTTGATGCTCGGGATTGCGCTGCTGCGGAGCAAGGCCGTCCCGACCTTCGCGGCCGCCTTCATCACCGCCTGGCCGCCGTTGCACATCGTCGGTTTGTTTGTCCTGGGCAACGAGTGGCCAGAGGTCCTGGGTGGCGTGCTGCAGCTGATCGGTTTCGTGGCCGTCGGGAATCGTGTGCTGCGCAAATAGTCACCGATGACGACCTGCGGGTCGTCGGTGTTTGCGACGAGCTGGTTATGACGAGTCAGTCGTGGATCTGCCGGTTCGAAGAGGTTGGATCGTGTTTTAGGAGTAGTCGGTGGTGAGGGTCGGCCAGCGGTTGGTGGCCCATGCGGGCCAGGTTGTCCATGGTTGGGGTGGAGACGGGGTGTCTTGGCCGGCTAGTTCGGCGGCGTCGGGGGCCTGGAACTTGGCGCGCCAGGTGATGACGTCGGCTTCGGGCATTGGGAAGGTTTGAGGCGTGGTGGCTTGGCGGTGGGCGATGCGGGCGAGTTGGACGTCCAGGTCGACGGGCAGATAGACGACCTGGCACGGTACGCCGGCTTGGGCGGCCAGCCAACGTAGGGCCGATCGCTCGTCTCGGCCCCAGAGGCCGAAGTCGAGGACCACGCTGGTGCCCAGCCGCAGCGTCCGCAGTGCGACCGTGATCATCCAGCCTTCCAAGAGGTCACGCTTGCCCTCGGCCCGCAACGAGGTGCCGAACAGGGAAAGGTGCCATTCGTCCGGGGTGAACCGCAGCGCATCGTGTGACTTCGCCAGTTCTTGAGCTCGGGTGGTCTTACCGGCACCTGGAAGCCCGACCATCAAGAACAGTGTGGCGACTGGCATCGCTGGATCTCCTCGAACATGACGCGGGCCTCAGCCCCCTCCGGACCCAGCCACCGTACTCGCCGGCCTGAGGCCTGCCCGGCCTGAGGCCTGCCCGGCCTGAGGCCTGCCCGGCCTGAGGCCTGCCTGGCCTGAGCCCTGTGGCGCAAGGAGTTAGCGGGTGTGGCCGTGCTGGTAGACGGTTACTGCTACGCCGTAGCGGTGTTCGCGGGGGTTGGCTGGTTCTAGTTGGTTGACGATGGTGTCCAGGTGGGCGGCCAGGGCGGCGGCTTGGCGGGCGGTCAGGCGGAGGATGCGGTGGTTGAGGAGGGCCTGGGGGTCGCCGGCGATCTCGCTGGTCAGGTTGCTCATCATCGCGAAGAGGGCGGCGTTGTCCGGGCCGCCCTCGAACTTGATGCGTCGAGCCGGGCGGACGTAGTACTGCTCGGTGCCGCCTCGCACTGTGCGCGTGGGGCCCTTGTGTATCAGTCCGGCCGCGACGAGGACTGCCAAGTGATGCGCCACGTTGCCTTTGTTGATCATCAGGCGATTGGCGAGCTGGCTGACGGTCGCCGCGCTCTCGCCCAGCTCCAGGAGCAAGCGGTGCCGAGTGGGATGGCTGAGGGCGCGAGCCTGGACGGGGTTGGTGGCGTCGAGCAGCTCTGGCACTGTCACGAAATCAAGCGTTAAGAGCAGTTGTCGCTTTGTCAAGCGGGCTGCTGGACTCGGCGCATGACGATCACAGCAGATCTGACCGACCGAATCGCCGCCCTGGTGGACGAAAACTACGTCTTCCCCGAGGTTGCCAAGGACATCGTCGCCGGACTGGCCGGCGTTGACACAGCTGGCGATCCGTCCGCGACCGCCGCGCGACTGACCGAGCGCCTGCAGGCGGTCAACCACGATCGGCATCTGCGGGTGCGGTATCGCCCGTCCGGTGCGTTGGCCAGTCCTGACGACTGGGAGCAGCACTACGCCGCCGAGGCGGTCCGCAATGCCGGCGGCATCAGTCGGGTGGAGCGGTTGGACGAACACACCGGTTTGCTGGCCATCGCGCCGTACACGTCGCCGGTGCACTTGGCCGAGCGCTACATCGTTGCCGCTTTCGACCTGTTGGCCGGCGTCGACCGGTTGGTGATCGACCTGCGCGCCGGTCGGGGCGGCATTCCCGAGACGGTGGCGTTCATCTGCGGCTACCTGCTCGGCGACGAGCCGGTGCACCTGCAGGACATCGTCTCGCGTGACGGCACGGCACGGCAGTTCTGGACGAACCCGGCCGCGGGTCGCCTGCCGCTGACAGTACCCATCACCGTGTTGACCAGCGCCGCGACATTCTCCGGATGTGAGGAACTGGCGTACAACCTGCAGGCGCAGGGCCGAGCAACGGTCGTCGGTGAGCGAACCGGCGGTGGGGCGCATCCGGTCGAGATCTTCGAACTGACCGAGACGTTGGAACTGACCGTGCCGGTCGCCCGGTCGGTGAACGCGACCACGGGCACGAACTGGGAGCAGATCGGCGTGGTCCCGGAGGTCGAATGCCCGGCCGACGCCGCGCTCGAGCGCGCGCTTGAGGGCAGCGTCCAAACCGCAGAGCCGGTACGGCGCTGACTCGGCTCGCAGGCCGAACCGCTCAACGGTACGGCGCTGGTCGGCGTACTGACTTTTCTCGGCCCGCACGGCCTCCCGGCCGCGGCGCTGCGGCCGGTCGGCTCGTTCGTCGGGTGACGCCCGCTCGGCTCAGAGGTCGGCGGCGTCCTCGACCTTCTTCTTGAGTTGGTCCTTGGTGAGGCCGGAGGTGCCGGTCAGGTCGGCGTTCGCGGCCTGTTGGGCCAACTCTTCCTTGGTGATCTCGCCGGGCTGTTCGCCGAGGTGCTGCTTGCGACTGGCGGCGAAGGCGTCGGCGAGCTCGGTACGACGGGCGTCGGACAGGTTGGCCCGCATTCCGGGGAGGACCTTCGTTTCCTCCTCTTCGACGTGATGCGAGATCGCGTCGACGAGGTTCTGCAGCGCCTTGTCGAAGGCCGCGGAGGTCGGGTCGGTCTCGGCCAGCTTGGCGAGCAGCAGGTCTGCCTCGATGTGCTCCTGCTGACTGTGGGAGACGTCTTCCTTCTCGCCGGCCTCGGCCGCGGCGACCGGATACACCTCGGCCTCCTCGGCCCGGCTGTGCGCGGTCAACAGCGTCGTCAGCACCGGCAGCAGAGTGGGACGCTTCTCCGGGTTCTCCTTGAGCTCGTCGAACAACCGCTCGACCTCGCGGTGGTCCTGCATGATCAGGTCGACAACATCCCCGGGCATCTCATCATCCTCTCGACTGGGCACTTCGTAGCCACCGTGTACCCCGCCCCAATCAGCGACGGTCATCAGGGTTCGACAGAGATAACGCAGAACTCGTTGCCGTCCGGGTCGCGGAGCACGATGAAGTCGTGTTCGGCCGGGTAGTCCCAGTCGTCGACGACAGCGGCTCCGAGCCTGACCAGACGCTCGATGTGCTGGTCCCGGTCCTTCGTGTACAGGTCGATGTGGACCGGTGCCGCGTCAGCGGAGATCTGTTCGGCTCGCTGGAGGAGCACGCTCGGGCCGGCGCCGTCCGGGTCGGTGAGCTTCGCGAACTGGTCATCGGCGCCGATCCGGTCGGGCGGTGTGTAGCCGAGGGCCGCGGACCAGAAAGCAGCGGACCTGTCCATATCGAGCGAGTTCACGACGATCGTGGCCAAGCGCAGGTCCCCGACCTCGGAAGGTTTCGCGTTCATGGCCTCCTCCTTCTGGATTGCTGATGCCGGGTGGTCAGAAGCCTGGGAGGAAGAGGCAGATGAGGTGGCCGTGGGGGTCGCGGATGACTCGTACGCCGTCGGGTTGTGGCTGGTGGTCCTCCACGGTTGCGCCGAGGCTGACCGCGCGAGCGGTGTCGTGTTCCAGGTCGTCGACCTGGACGTCGAGGTGCGCCTGCATCTGCTGGTCACCGGGCTGCTGCGGCCAGACCGGCCGCGTGTGGTCGGTCTCCAGTTGGAAACTGAGACTGGGCCGGTCGCGGTCCGGGTGCTGGACCCGGGCCCAGCCGGACTCACTGCTGGTGATCTCCCAGCCCAGCAGGTCGCGGTAGAAGGTGGCCAGCGTGGGCGGGTCCGGCGTACCGAGGACGGTTGCGACGAGTTTGGCCGCCATCAGCGCTCCCGGCGGGTGCGCAGCGAGTGCGTGCCGTCGCAGAGCGGAGCGATGCCGGAGCGGCCGCAGCGGCACAGCGCGATGGTACGGCGGCCGGTGGGGACACGGCGGCCGTCCTCGTCGAGGAGCTCGAAGTCCCCACGGACCAGGATCGGGCCGTTCGGATAGGCGCGGAGCACGGTCGCGCGGTCCTCGGTATTCGCTGTCATGTCCGAACCGGTACCCACCGAACATGCGGTTTCCTCCCGGGTACTGGGGCGAGGCCTGACAGACAAGGAGACATCCATGCAGTTGCCACCCCCACGAGGCCCCTTGAGCGGCTGGCTGACGAGCCGGCTTCACGGTCGTCGGAGCGATGCGATCGCGGTCATCGGGTCGGCGACACCGTGGGCGGACGAGGATCTGCAGCTCGCGTTGTGGGTCGCGTACGAGCTCCACTACCGCGGCTTCGACGATGCGGTTGCGGACGGCCAGTGGGATCCGCAGATCATTGCCTTCCGCACCGAGTTGGAGCGACCGTGGACGGCCTGGCTCGAATCGAACTGCCGGGTGCAGCCGACCGATGCGCCGGTGGCCGAACAGCTCCGTACGTTGGTCGATGCCGATGATGGCCCGAAGTTGGCGGCGTACTTGCGGCGGCACGCGACGCTCGAGCAGTTCCGTGAGTTCGTGCTGAATCGGTCGGTCTACCAGCTGAAGGAGGCGGACCCGCACAGCTTCGGCATTCCCCGGCTGGACGGTGCCGCGAAGGCCGCGCTGGTGGAGATCCAGTCCGACGAGTACGGCGCCGGACGCGCCGAGCGGATGCACGCCGAACTCTTCCGGACCACGATGCGCTGGCTCGGTCTGAATGATGCCTACGGCCACTATGTGCCTCAGGTACGCGCCGTAACGCTGGCGATCTCCAACGTGATGTCGTTCTTCGCGATGCATCGGCGCTGGACGCCGGCCTTGCTCGGTCACCTGGCGGCGCTGGAGATGACGTCCACGCTGCCCAACCGTCAGTACGCCACGGGCGCGGCCCGCCTCGGCGCCACCGACGTACAGGCGCGCTACTTCACCGAGCACGTCGAGGCGGATGCGGTCCACGAGCAGATCGCCGCGCACGACCTGTGCGGCAGCTACGTCCAGGATCATCCGTCCGCGATCGGAGACGTCCTCTTCGGAGCCCGCTGCTCCCTTGCCTTGGACAACTTGTTCGCCGAACACCTGATGAGCACCTGGCACACCCCGGCCCAACGAGCCGGCTGACCCGAGGAGCATTCGTGAAGGCACTGACCTGGCAGGGCAAGCGGAAGATCGAGTACGGCGACGTGCCGGATCCGCGGATCGAGCAGCCGACGGACGCAGTGATCAAGGTGACGTCGAGCGGGATCTGCGGCTCGGATCTGCACCTGTACGAGGTGATGGGGCCGTTCCTGGACGCGGGCGATGTGCTCGGTCACGAGGTGATCGGGATCGTCGAGGAGACCGGTTCCGAGGTGACCAACCTGAGTGTCGGCGACCGCGTCGTCGTACCGTTCCAGATCGCGTGTGGCTCGTGTTTCATGTGCGACCAAGGTCTGCAGACGCAGTGTGAGACCACGCAGGTGCGGGACCAGGGGATGGGTGCGGCGCTGTTCGGCTACACCAAGCTCTACGGGCAGGTCCCCGGCGGTCAGACGGAGTACCTGCGCGTCCCGCAGGCGCAGTACGGGCCGATCAAGGTGCCGCACGGTCCGCCGGACGACCGCTTCGTGTACTTGTCCGACGTACTGCCGACAGCCTGGCAGGCGGTCGAGTACGCCGGGATCCCGAAGGGCGGCACGGTCGCAGTACTGGGTCTTGGCCCGATCGGCGACATGGCCTGCCGGATCGCGCTGCACCGCGGCCACCGGGTCATCGGCGTCGATCTCGTCCCGGAGCGGTTGGAGCGGGCGAGGCTGTACGGCGTCGAGACCCTCGAGTACAGCGACGACGCGGCCGAGGCGATCCGGACACTCACCGCTGGGCGCGGGCCGGACTCGGTGATCGATGCCGTCGGCATGGAAGCGCACGGTTCGCCGGCCGCTAAGTTCGCCCAGCAGGCGGCGGGGTTGCTGCCGGATGTGATCCAGCGGCCGTTCATGCAGAAAGCCGGTGTGGATCGGCTCGCCGCGTTCCTGCTGGCGATCGACGTCGTACGGCGTGGTGGCACGATCTCGCTGATCGGCGTCTACGGAGGGATGGCGGACCCGTTGCCGATGCTGACGATCTTCGACAAGCAGATCCAGCTCCGGATGGGCCAGGCCAACGTCCGCCGCTGGAGCGACGACATCCTCCCGCTCCTCGGCGACGACGACCCCCTCAAGGTCGACTCCTTCGCCACCCACCACCTTCCCCTGGCCGAAGGTCCCGCTGCGTACGAGATGTTCCAGGCCAAACGTGATGGCGCCGTCAAGGTGTTGCTGACCCCGTAGCTGCGGCGGGTTCGAGGGGTGCTCGCAAAGCAACCGCGTGCCGGGCGGCTCGTACGCCTGGATCGAGGTGGTGTTGACGATCGCCGATCCCGCCCAACTGCTAATGGTTGCTGCTAGTGGGCACTGATCGCTCATGGAGCGTGAAGAGCTGGATCGGTTCTATCGGAGCTATCTCGAGCGGTGTAACGAGCACCGGTTCGACGAGTTGAGCGAGTTCGTCGACGGGGAAGTCGAGGTGAATGGCGAGTCACACGACCTGGAGCGCTACGGCGGCGGGCTGCGGTCCGTCGTACAGGAATATCCGGACTTCCACTGGGACCTGCAGCACCTGCTCATTGACGGTGGCTGGTTGAGCGCACACCTGATCGACACCTACACCGCGCCTGACGGACAGGCCGCCAGCTTGCAGGAATTCGCCATGTATCACGTCGCCGACGGAAAGATCATCCAGGTCTGGGGCGACCTCGAACACAGCCGCCTCGCGAAGTAGACCGTTCGACCACTTCCGGCTCTTGGCGTCAGCCCCGTCTGAGGGTGGGGATCGTGCAGGCGATGGCGCCTGCGACGGTGCAGCCGACGGCGGATGCCGCCAGGATCGGTGCGGAGGAGAAGTGGTCGTGGGCGATGGCTCCGACCGCTGCCCCCAGCGGTGCGGCGAGTGCTAGTAGGGCTCGCTGCGTGCCGAAGATCCGGCCGTGGTCGCGCGGATCGGTCCAGCGTTGCAGGGCAGTCGTCTCGATCGCGGAGTACGGGCCCCAGATCGCGCCGGCGGCCACGAAACCCAAGGCCGCGACGACCAACTGATCGGTGAACGCGAGCGGGACCATCAGTCCACCCCAGGTGATCGCTCCGACCGCGTTGACAAGGCCTGGCCGGCGGCGCGAGAGGCGAGCTGCGGCGGGCAGGGTCAGCAACGCGCCGCCGCCGAAGAGAGCCCAGAGCAACGTGTAGCCGCCTAAGCCAGAGCTCAATCGATCCCGGACGAAGTAGGGCATGACGGTTTCGTAGGGTCCGTAGGTGAAGTAGTAGGCCACGGACAGTGCAACAAGGGCGATGACGCGTCGTGGGTACCGTCGGCGGCCCGGCTCGGCCTCGGGCGGCGCGGGGGCAATGTCGTGTTTCGGCGTACGACGAAGACCGACCGCGATGGCCGTCGCACCCAGCATCATGAGAAGCGGGAGCACAAAGGCCGAGCCTGGTCCGAGGACTGACAGCGCCGGCCCGGTCAGGACGGCCCCGAGCAGCATCGGTAGTTGGTCACCAATGCTGAGCAACGCGTTGGCTTTGCCGAGCAGCTCAGGCCGGACCTGGCGTGGGATGAGAGTGCGCGCCGCTGAGTACGTCATGGGTGCTGTGATCCCGGCGGTGGCTCCGAGCGCGAGCACGATCCAGAGGTTGAAGGTTCCGTCGGCGCCCGCGACGACGAGGCCGCCCATCAATGCCGTCCTGGCTGCGCCGTCGAGCACCATCATGCGGACCGGCCCGAACCGGTCGACGGCGCGCCCACCCAGTACGCCGCCAACGAGTGTCGGCAGGCGCATTGCGACGACCAGTAGCGCGGTCTCGGTCCCTGACCATCCCTGTGGGCCTGCGATCCACAGCAGCACGAACAGCAGGAAGTTGTCGGCTGTCGAGGCGAGGGTCCAGGCGGTCGCGAGCCAACGCGTCTCAGTGGGTAGCGACTGTGTGCGAGTGGGGCCGGTGACCGTCACGGGTCCGTCACCGACTGGTCGACCGGGCATCGCCGACAGGCGCGCCAGTCACACAACCGGCACGTGGTGTCCGCATCGACGCGGACCCGTTCGGTCTCGCGGAGTCCTCGCGCCAGCAACGCTGCGAACTGTTTGCGCTCGGCTGCGGTCAACCCGCGCAGAACCTCTTTACTTGCTGTTTCGCGTGCCTGGTTCCAGCCTTGGAGTGCTTCCTCGCCGGCCTCGACCAGGCTCAGCCGCACGGATCGTCCGGCCTTTTCCCGCGACAGGTAGCCGAGGCCCTCCAACCGGTCGACCAGGCGGACGGTACCGGATTGGGTCAGACCGATCCGCGCCCACAACCAGTCGGCGGAACACCCTGGATGACTGCCGATCAGCGTCAGCGCAGCAGCGTCCCGTAGACCGAGCCCGGTCGGCAGCGCGGCGATCAGCGCGTCGTGGCTGCGGAGCGTCCAGGACACCCAGAGATTGCTCTCATGCATGACTCATTCATATATCGGCTCACAGCGGAGCGCCACCCTTGCGGGCATCGGTGCGCTGAACGCCGTCGGGTAACGCCGGTGCGAAGGGAGCGGATTCGACTGCAGAGCACGGCCCCGGGGCTGCTGGTCTGAACTCCCGGGGCCTGGCGATCCGGATCTCGCGCGCGATCAGGATGCCTTGGACAACCAGTGCCCGGGTGTATGCGCTGGGTTGTTACCTGTCAGCGGGGAGTTTGCGGGTCTCGATGAGCTGTACGGCGACGTCGCGCAGTTTGGTGTTGGTGCCTTGGGAATACCGTCTTAGTACGGCGAACGCTTGGTCGCCGTCGAGGTGGTAGCGCTCCATCAGGATGCCCATCGCCTGGCCGACGAGTTTGCGTGCGTCAACGGCTTGCGCCAGGTTGTCCTCTTGCCGGGCGCTGGCGACGGCCACCGAGGCGTGCCGGGCAAGGATGTGCGCGATCGCTTCTTCGTCAGGACCGAATGCGTCGGGTCGAATGCTGTACAGCCCCAGCACTCCAACTGTGCCGGCCGCGGTCGTGAGGGGTACGTCCAGGACGCTGCGCACGCCGAGCTCGAGGACCTTCGTGGCCCACTCCGGCCAGCGATCGTCGATCTTGGTATCGCGGATCAGGACGGTCGAGTGCTCGTGCATCGAAACCGCCAGTGGGCCGGTTCCGCCGACTTGGAATGCGTAGATCTCGGCCACCACCGGGTCGGTGACCGCGGGGATCTCCAGCCGCTTGCCGTTCACGATCAGGGCGACACCGGCATGTGAGCAGTCCAGCGCTTGCAGTGCGAACTGCACGACCGCCTGGACGGTTTCCTCCATACCGGCCGAGTCGTGCAGGTCGAGCGCGAGCTGAGCAAACCGCTCGGCCGCGTCGCCCCCGATCAGGTCGAGTCGCGGCCAGGCCGGAGCGACGGGCGTGCCATAAGTGTTGAGCAGCCGCCGGCGCTCGCCTGAATCCGCCATTCCCATGCAGTCAAGCTAGCTTGACGCCGACCTCTCGTCAAGCTAACTTGACGCAATGAGCGCTGAAACAGGACAGCCCGCAGCAGCTGGGGATGCCAGGAGCCTGGAAGAGTTGCTCGCGGTGTTGCGGGTCAGTGACCGGCGGGAGTCGTATGAGCGTGGGATCGAGCAGGAGCAGGCAGCAGGACATCCGGTCGCGGTGCTCGTGAAGTCCCTGGCGGACTTACCGGGTGTCACCGGACTGGAAGCGCTCCAGGCCAGTCGGCGCGTAGTCGAGCTGCTGACCGGTGCGCGGTGGCACATGATGCGACAGGCCCGCGAAGAAGGCTCGAGCTGGAGTCAGGTGGGCAGCGCCTTGGGGATGAGTAAGCAGGCCGCTTACGACTTCTACCGGCGCAAGCTCGATCAGCACGACGCATCGGCCACCCCCGCCGCGTACAACGAGCCGCGCTCGCGCGCAGCGCTCGGCGACAACTCCGACGGATGACCCAACGCACCCGAAGGTCCCGCCGCGCGCGGTCGGTCAGGAGTCGATCTCTGGGTACTGCTGGTCGCGCAGCAGTCGGGCAAGATGCGCGGCGTTCGCGGCGGCGGTCTTGGTGGTGAGACCGGTCGTGTCGGCCTTCGGTCCGGCGTCCTGGTAGTCCAGCGAACCCATCGCCTCGCCGACCCAGTACGTCGCACCAGCTGCGGGGATCGTGAATCCGACGTCGTTCAACGCCTGGAAGAGTTCCGCGCTGACGTGATGCGCGCCGTCTTCGTTGCCGACGACACCAACTATGGCGACCTTCCCGTACACCAACGGCCGGCCCTGATCGTCTTTCTCGGACAACTCCGCGTCAAGGCGCTCGAGGACCACCTTGCACACACTGGCCGGCTGTCCCATCCAGATCGGCGTCGCGATGATCAGGATGTCCGCGGCCAGCACTTTCTCCCGCAGCGCCGGCCACTCGTCCCCATCACCCTCGTCCACGCTGACCCCGAACCGTACGTCGTGATCGACGACTCGGACGACCTCACCCTCGACGTCGTGATCCGACAGCGCGGTGAGGAGTTCCCGCCCGATCAGCTCCGAACTCGACTTCGCCGGCGACTTCTTCAACGAACAACTCAGCACCAGCGCGCGTAACGTCGTCATCTACAACCTCCGTGTCGACCCCCTGCCGAACCCGCCCGGTAGCCACCGCACGGCAGTCTGAAACCCCCACCGCCCTCCGTAGGCGGACGGTGGTGCCTCCCCCCGAAGAGGAGACACCACCGGTGATGCCGGGTCGGCGGTTTCGTCAGGCCGCCGGCGGCATCAGTACGGTGTCGATCAGGTAGACGGTCGCGTTGGCGGTCTTCACTCCGCCGCAGATGACCTTGGCGTTGTTCACCATCAGGTTGTCGCCCGATCCTGTGACGGTGACGTCCTGCTTCTCGACGGTCGCGTGCTCACCGAGGACCGCGGTCTTGTCGAGCTGACCGGCCACGACGTGGTAGGTCAGGATCTTGCTCAGCAGTGCGTCGTTCGTGCCCAGCGTGGCCATCGTCTTCGCGTCGATCTTCGCGAACGCCGAGTCGACCGGCGCGAACACGGTGAACTCGCCACCGTTCAGCGTCGAGACCAGGTCGACCTTCGGGTTCACCTTGCCGGACACGGCCTTGACCAGCGTGGTGAGCAGCGGGTTGCCCGACGCGGCGGTGGCCAGCGGTGCGGCGGCCATTCCGTCGACGGAACCGGCGCCGGTCGGGTTCTGCTTGGCGTAGTCGGCGCAGCCCGGTCCGACCAGGCCGGACATGTTGTCGGCAGTGGTCGCGCTGGGCGTCTCGGCCGGGGCCGAGCTCGACGAGGTGCTGGTCGACGGCGAGGAGCCGGCGTCATCGTTGCTGCCACAGGCCGCGGTGACGAACAACAGGGAGAGTGCGGACGCGGCGAGGCCGGCGCGAACCAGGTTCTTGGACATGACGAAATCTCTCTTCCGATGTGAGTGACTGAACCGGGGCGACTGGCATGTCCGTCGAACAGCCCGGCTCTGTCGCCACCATGTGCCGTGATCCACTGGGTGGATCGCAGCTGACATCCCTCCTTCGGCGCCGCGGCCGGACCGGATGGGTCGGAGATCGGGAGGACTTTCACCCATCCGGCCGGGTGTTCTGGCTCGAACGGGAGGTGACCTGTTGGAACCTTCTCCGTGGGAGTGACCCGATGTTGACGCTGGCCTTTATCGGATTGGTAGGCGGGCTGATCACCGGGGTCTCGCCCTGCGTCCTGCCGATGCTCCCGATCATCTTCTTCGCCGGCACGGCGGGCAAATCCGACGCTACGACGCCGAAAGTCGTTAAGAAAAAGGCGGTTCTTGAGAACGAGACGGGCGGAACGAACCTGCTGGTCGTCGAATCCGAGTCCGCCGTGAAGCCGCCGCGCGACTTCCGGCCGCTGAAGATCATCGCCGGCATCGTGGTCAGCTTCAGTCTGTTCACGCTGACCGGGTCGGTGATTCTGTCCGCACTCGGTTTGCCGGACAGCTTCCTGCGCTGGGGTGGCCTGACCATCCTCACGGTGGTCGGGCTCGGCCTGATCTTTCCAGCCCTCGGGCATTGGATCGAGAAGCCGTTCTACCGCCTGCCGAAAATCACCAAGAACAACAACGGAGCCTTCGTCCTCGGTCTCGGACTCGGCACCCTCTACGTCCCCTGCGCCGGACCTGTCCTGGCCGCCATCACCGTCGCCGGTGCCACGGGCAACGTTGGCTGGCGGACCGTCGTACTGACCGTCTCGTTCGCGATCGGTGCGGCGCTGCCGCTGCTGATCTTCGCTTCGGCGGGATCGCGGATCTCTCAGCGGGTCAAGGCGTATCGCGAGCACCAGAAGGGATTCCGCATCGGCGGTGGGATCGTCATGATCTTGCTGGCGATCGCGCTCGCCTTCAACATCACCGACGTCATCCAGCGTGCGCTGCCCAGCTACACGAGCGGGCTGGAGAAGAAGGTTGCCGAGAACAAGACCGTCCAGGGCGTCCTTGCTCCGGCGATCGGCCAGGGCGGGCAAGATCTCGCGAAGTGCACGCCGGGCGCGGCCGAGCTTGCGTCGTGCGGTGCGGCGCCGGAGTTCACCGGTACGCAGAAGTGGTTCAACACTCCTGGCGGACAACCGGCCACTCTCGGTGCTTTGCGGGGCAAGGTTGTTCTGGTCGACTTCTGGGCCTACTCGTGCATCAACTGCCAGCGCGCGACACCGCATCTGCTCGCCTGGGACAAGGCTTACAAGGCGCTCGGGCTACAGATCGTCGGGATCCATTCACCGGAGTTCGCGTTCGAGAAGAGCGCCGGGAACCTCGAGTCCGCCGTACGCAAGGAAGGTATCGCTTATCCGGTGGGTCAGGACAACAACCTCGCGACGTGGACGGCGTACCGCAATCAGTACTGGCCGGCGAAGTACCTGATCGATGCCCAGGGCACCGTTCGTTCGATCAAGTTCGGCGAAGGTAGCTATGACCAGACCGAGAACCAGATCCGGCAGCTGTTGAAGGACGCGAACCCGAACGTCCAGCTGCCCGCGCCGGTGGACGGCACGGTGAAGGCCGACTCGATCGGCGCCGAGGGTACGACGCCCGAGACCTACCTGGGGTACTCGCGGTCGACGAACCTCAAGGGCACCGGCGCGCTGACGCCGAACAAGACGGTTGCCTTCGGCCTCAATCCCACCCAGCCGAACGACACCTTCAGCCTCGGCGGCAACTGGGCGGTCGGTACCCAGAGCGTCACCTCCACCCAGGGATCGACGGCCAGGTTGAACTTCAACGCAGCCAAGGTCTTCCACGTCCTGTCCGGCGAAGGCACAGTCACCGTGTCGATCCCCGGCGTACCCGACAAGACGATCAAGGTCAGCGGTACGCCGAATGCCTACCAGCTGGTCGACAACCCCACCCAGCAACGCCAAACGATGACACTGACCTACAGCCCCGGCATCTCAGCCTTCACCTTCAGCTTCGGCTGAGCCCGCATGGAGCAGTCAGGCGTGGGCACCGGGTAGGCCATGCGCACTTGGCTGACCGGCGTTCTCAGCGGACTTCTGTACGGCGTGTTGTTCGCACTCGCCGCGCGCTACCTGATCGCGCACACCTGGACCTCCGCACTGATCGCAGGCGCAGCGACCGGTGTGCCGTTCGGTGTCGCGATGGTGATCATGCGGCGACGTGCGGACCGGTTCTTGGCTGCGCTGCCCGGAGACTTGACCCGGGAACAACGCCGAGCGGCGCTGAGATCATCCCGCGGCGGACCGGTCCCCGACGATCCCGCCGTACGAGCCGCCGCCCTGGACTCCGCCGTGCGACAGTTGGAGCGGTACAAGGCTCGCTGGTTCCGGGCTCTGCTGATCGTTGTCCCCGCCCTCCTCCTACTGAGCGCCGTACTGATTCTCCTCGACAGGGATCACGCGTGGTGGACAGCGAGTCCGCAGTTGGCCGGCGTGGCTGTGCTCGTTCTTCTCGCCCTGGAGCCGCGGCGCCTTCGCCGCCGCATCGCGGTGCTGCGCTGAGCTGCTGGTCGGGGCGGCGCCGACCAGGTCCTCGCTACGATCAGAGCACCAGGAGATGGGGTGGAACCATGAGCGGCGCAGTGCGTCTGTTGAAGACATGATCTGGGAAGCACTCGTCGGTGTCGGCATGGTCTGCGTGGCGCTGGGTATTCCGGCCATCTACCTCTGGATTGCCGTCTCCGAGGAGAACGCGAAGAGCGCACGGTCGCTGCGGCGGGCCCGACGCGGCGGTGAGCTCCGGAGGCTCGGCTGGGTTTCGTGTGATCCGGTGCCCGGGCTGGTGAAGGCGGCGGCGGACATCTTCTACCGAGGTGAGCCGGGTGAGTGCTTCAGCGGAGAGTTCGGTGGACGCTCGGCGTACGTGATGGACTATTCGTACACGCTCGAGTCCGGTCGGTCGGCTGAGATGCAGCACGTTTTCCTGATCTCGTTGGACCTCGGAGTCCGCCTGCCGGAGCTGCGAGCAACGCCCAAGGGGTTTCATGGCGAGTCTTTCAAGGGTCCGGATCTGGAGTTCGAGAGCAGGAGATTCAACAAGGTTTTCCGGATCCAGTGCGAGGACAGGCGGTATGCCTCTGCCGTCCTGAACCCACGGATGATGGAGTGCATGATGCGCAACCGCCGCCTGGTCTGGCAGATCAGAGACCGGACGCTCATCAACTGGGGATCGAATCCGTTCGACGCCGAGGACGTGCTCGCCCGCGTCGGAGCGATGCACGAACTGGTCGAACTGATCCCAGCCTTCGTCTTTCAGGACTATGCCCAGGACATTTGACTTAGAGGGTTATTCAGAACCCTCACAGAAGAAGGCAAAGAGAAAGGAAGGACAGAAAAGATAGAGTTGCTGGGCTCGGTGCGTAGGTGCGGGCGGCCTGTGGTTGGCGTGTCGGGAATGCGACGACCGCGGTGCGTGAGGGATCGGGCCTGTCGAGGACCAGTCGCTGAGTGAGCGGTCCTCCCGCTGGGTGGTTCGAGTCGTGGATTATGGCGTGCTGGGGTGTGTCTGGCCGACCGCGATCCACGACTCGATGCCGGCACGTACTCTGACCCGCCGACCACCACCGGCCCGCCCAGCCCACCCAGGCACCCAGCACCCTCTCGATTTTCTCTTCCCTGCCTTTTTGACGTTCTTGCTCTTGTTCTTTGCTCTGGGTCTTCAAGATCTTCTGAATAACCCTGTTAGAAGATGTTGTTGGGGTCGTGGGTGGTTTTGATGGTGGCGAGGCGGGTTGCGGTGTGGGGGTTGTAGCCGCGGCGGGGGATGAGTTCTTCGGTGGCGAGGTGGTTGACGTAGCCGCCGCGGGTGATGGGTTCGAGGTTTTCCCAGAGGTCGCGGGCCCAGTGGAGGTGCGGTACGGCGTTCGGGTCCTCTGGGGCCCAGGAGGTGAGGATGTCGCACATCCAGGTCGCGTCTCGGTGGGAGAAGGCGCCGTCGTCGATGTCACCGATCGCTCCGCCGATGAGGGTGAAGCCGATCCCGGAGGTGGGACTGGTGAACTGTTCCTGTGCTTTGAGGGCGGCGTCGATCACGGTGTCGTCGAGTGCGTCGAGGAAGGATGCTTTGAGGTAGTACTGGTGGCCGCGGGGTGCCATGGCGTCGGTGGCCTGCTGTAGTGCGGTGTACGGCAGCGGGCCGACCAGATCGACGACAGGTGGACCGAAGGCGCGCAGCGAGGCAAGCGCGGCCTCGCCCTCGGATGGTGGCCCGGTCCACACGGCCTGGACCATCGCCATCGGCTGTCCGTGAAGTTCCGCCGGCAGGAACGGCGCCGGTGGTGCTGTCCCGAGCATCGCCATCACACTGGCGCTCCTGGGTGCGTCGGCAGCCCAGTCCCGGACGAACCTCAGCAGCTCGGGGGCTTTGTCGGCTGGATAGAACAGGGGTCCTCCGAGAACAGGATGGGCCAGCTCGTGCAGCCGGAACTCGAACGACGTGACGACACCGACCGACCCACCACCACCGCGTAGGGCCCACAGCAAGTCGGGGTGATTCCGCTCGTCGACCCGCAGGACTGTGCCGTCGGCGGTGACGAGTTCGGCCGAGATCAAGTTGTCGCAGGTGAGCCCGAAGCGGCGTGACAGCCAGCCAAGCCCGCCGCCCAGCGTTAACCCCGCAACGCCGGTGTCGGACACCGTGCCCCCTGGGATCGCCAGCCCGACTTCCTGGGTCGCGGCATCCAACTCGCGCCAGATCACGCCGGGCCCGACCGTGGCGATCCGTGCGTCGGCGTCGATCCGAATCTCCCGCATGAGCCCGAGGTCGATCACCACACCGCCGTCACAGGTCGACCTGCCCGCGACGTTGTGCCCGCCGCCCCGCACCGCGATCACAAGTCCGTGCTCCCGCGCGTACCGCAACGCCGCTTGCACGTCGGCGGTTCCGGAACATCGCGCGATCAGCGCAGGCCGTTTGTCGATGTGCCCGTTCCACACCCGCCGCGCCTCGTCATAACCAACCGAATCGGGCCAAACCAACTCACCCAAGAACTCCCCACGAAAAACACTCATCCGCCGCAACCCCCAACCGCGCTCACCGGCCAACACCATGGACTCAGACCCGCCGAGACCCCGACGCATCTACCCGCAGTACGCACCCGCCGGCGTATCCGGTTCGCCCAAGACGCCGAGGACGTGCCCAGGAAGCCTGAGCCTCGTTTCGAGCGATTTAGAAGGGCAGCGGGCTCTGCCAGACGGTGACCGGCGTGCGCCCGCTGTAGTCCATGACCGCGATCTGGCCCGCGTAGGGGTGGTTCATCCTGAGCCAACAGGCGCAACCGGTCTTCGCGTGCCGCCCGCTGCGCCAGAGCAGCTTGCCGCTCGGTGACCGGATCAGAAGTTCGCCGTTGGAGGTGAACCTGAGATAGGAGCCGGGGACGTTCGGACGGACCTGCCAGACGGTGTGCCTCCCGCGGCGAAGCACCAGGTTGCCGTTGGCCTGCATCGCCAGTACGAGCCATGGCGCGGGCGTTCGGTTCTTGGTCCATCCCAGGCGCAGGCTCTGCTTGCTGGACAGCGCGCTGTTCGCGTTCAGCCAGCATTGACCGGACGTCGACTGCCAGACGATCCTCCCGTCGGCCGTGTACAGGATCAGATTGGCGGTGCGGGTGAGCACCAGGCGCTTACCGCCTCGCCCTGCGGTGTTGGAGTTCCAGAGAACGCCGACTCCCGGGGCGACGAGCCGGAAGTCACCCGCGGTGGTCAGCTCCGCGTAGATCCTGGTCAACGCCGGATGGACCGCGTCGAGCACCTGCCAGCACAGGTCGCCGAGTTCGATCCGGCCCGGGCCGTTCAAGACGCCGTCGTAATTCACCGTGAATTCGCTGGTGTTCACCACGAAGCTGGCCGGCCCGTTGGCGACCGAGGCGTAGCCATAGAGCTTCTGTCCTGCTTCGAGCACGGTTACCAACGGGCTCGGGGCGGCGACAGCCGTAGCTTGTACCGCGTCGGCAGGCAGGACGGCTGATTGCGCCACAACTCCGACCAGCAACAGAATCCCAAGCCATGTTCTTCGCATGAATTTCCCCCTCGCACGGAACTGCCGATGCTCGTTCGCCGCCGGCAAGTCGCGACTCAATCGGGCGTTCACCCAGAGTCCTGGCGGAAAATAACACAACCCGCACCCCTGTCGAGAGCTATTCCCTCGTCACGCAATGCTGGGTCGGCGTCGCGAGGTTTGTGTGGTCCAGAGGGCGTTGAAGCGGGGGGCCTAGTGGTTGTTCCCAGGTGTTCAGGGTGGTGGCGATGGCGTGGCTGATTTCGCGTTCCAGCTTGCGGCCTTCGGGGGTTCCACGGCCGTGCGATGGCGTCGATCGCCGCTGCGCACGACTTCTCGGCGTTCCTTACGGCGGGATTGCTGGATCGGGTCGAACTGGTGGCCGGTCGCTCCACGGTCGGTTGTCCGTTACAACGACCGGTTCTCGATGCTTGTCGCCGAGCCGGTTTAGGCGGGGCCGAGGATGAGGTCTGCTATGGTCTGGGCGAGCCAGGTCTCGTAGCGGTCCCAGCCCCAGTCGCGATTCACCACCATGCGATGGTCGAGATCGCCGGACAGCAGCGACCAGAGGATGTCTGCGGCGCCTTGTGGATCGAGTCCGGGGCGCAGGCCGAACTTGTCCGCGAGGTGCCGGCCGATGCTCTGGCAGCCGATCATCAGCTCGCCCTCGACCGTGGTCACATAATCCGTCAGGTCGGCGTCGCCGGTCGATGCCTGGGCCTTGGCCATCCGGAGCAGTTCCATGTTGCGCTCACTGATGTCGCGGGCCAGGGCGGCGTAGGCGGCCAGGCATTCCCGGCCGGTCGGGGCGGCGATCATCGCCTGGAACTTCGGCCGCTGGAACATCGCGATCGGCTCGTCGTCACCGGCTAACTGGACGTCGTGGACCGCCTTGAGCAGCGCGGGTTTGCCGCCGATGACGTTGTACACGGTCTGCACACTGACGCCCGCTTCGGTGGCGATGGCGGCGAGCGTCGTACCGAGGTAGCCGCGCTCGACGAACAAACCCGCTGCCGCGGACAGGATCCGGCTCCGGGCGAGCGCGGTCTGCTCGCTGCGCAGGGAGCTGGAGTAGCGGCGCTTCTCGGTCACGGCGACAACCTTCTTGACATTTGGCTGGAATCGTCTTCAAACTAATTGTACGCAGTTCAACTCTACGGTTGTCGGGGGACAGGATGAAAGCCGAGCTCGATGGAATCTTCGGGGTGAAGTTCCCGGTACGGGATCTGGGTGCGAGCCGGGCGTGGTACGAGCGACTGTTCGACCTGAGTCCGGTGCTCGAGTTCCCGGACGACGACGGGGTGGTGCGTGGGGTGGTCTACTCCGCCGCCGGTCTGGACGGCGCGGGGTTCGCGCTGCGGGAGCGGCCGGACGTCGCTGGGCTCTCCGGGTTCGACCCGGTGAACTTCGGCGTTCGGGACAAGGCGGCTGTCGACGCCTGGGTGGAGCATCTGACCGCGCTGGGTATCGAACACCAGGTCGTGGTGGCCACGATCGGCTGGATCGTCATCTTCCACGACCCGGACGGCCTGGAGATCCATCTGTACTCCCGCGAGTCCCACGGCCAGGACATGTCGGCCGAGGCGGGTCGCGGTCGCCCAGTCACCGCTGCGATGTCGGGGGACGGCAGCGAGGACTAGGCCGGGTCGAGTGGCGCCGGAGGGGTCGCCACTCGGCCCAGGCCAACCCATGGCCGTGGAGGTCTACTCGGCTGGAGGCCAATCCACGGCTGATGGGGAACAAGCTCTTGGGTCGTGGTCGGTGTTCGCCTCGGGGTGCGTCAGGGTGACCTGACGCGGCGGCCGGGGTCACGGTGCGGCGTGACGAGGCGGAGCTCCAGGCCATCACAATCTGTCCTTCGGCTGGGTGGCAGGCGTGGCGGCTGAGTTCGGTGACGATTGTGATGGCCTGGAGATCGGTGCGGGCGGACCCCAGCCACTCATCAACCGGTGCTCCGGCCGCTGCCGGGCGAGGTTGTGAGCGTGGACAGGCGCTCGACGGTCTGGTTGGTGAGTGGTGCCGGTCCGCTCGCCCGCCAAGCGGCGATCAGCTGCGCACCTGCCCCCCGGGAAACGACAGAAGAGCCGGACTGTAGGTGCTTAGGAGGCTTTGTGGCGGGTGCCGCCTTCCAGGTGGATGGTTTCGGCCGTGATGAAGCCGGCTTGGAGGAGCCACATCACGGCGTCGGTGATGTCGTCGGGTTCGCCGTACCGGCCGACCATGGTGCCGGCGGCACTCTTGGTCAGCAAGGCGGCCTTGTTGTCGCCCAGACGGTCCCAGGCGCCGGAGTCGATGATGCCGGGGGAGATGGCGTTGACCCGGATCGGGGCCAGGTCTGCGGCCAGGTGGCGAGCGAGGTACTCGACGGCGCCGTTGGTGGTGCCCTTGACCAGCGAGCCAGGGCCGGGGCGCCAGCCGACAACCCCGGAGAAGAGCACGATCGAACCGGTCGGGCGGAGGATCGGCGCGAAGTGCTTGGCGACCAGCATCGGGCCGATCACCTTCGCCGTGAATGCGGTGATGAGCTTGTCGTGATCCAGTTCGACCGCCCGAACGTCGTGCGGCGCCGAACCGGTGGTCACGAGGTGGTCGATGCCATCCGCGAGCTCAGTGGCCGCAGCGGCCATCGTCGTCTCGTCTTGCAGGTCGATACGTACAGCGGTCGCGCCCAGCTCGGCCGCAAGCGCCTCGCCGGCAACCAGGTCGCGGGCGCCGATCACCACGTCGTACCCGTCCTTCACCGCGCGCCGCGCGATCGCCGCCCCGAGTGCCCGGGCGCCGCCGATGACCAGGATCCGTTCCATTGTCGTTACTCCCTCTCGTAGAATCGGGACTCACGGTATGGATTTGATACTGGTATCTTCAACGGAACTGGGAGCACCCATGGGCAAGGCGTACAACGTGATGGCGGCGACCTGTCCGAGCCGGACCGTGCTCCACCGCATCGGCGCGCGATGGACCGTGTTCGTGGTCAATGCCCTCGACGACGGGCCTCGCCGCTTCACCGAACTCAAAGCACATATCCAGGGCATCACCCCGAAGGTCCTGACCGAGACCCTCCGCTCCCTCGAAGTCGACGGCTTGATCAGTCGGCACGAGTACGCCGAGAACCCGCCGCATGTCGAGTACGCCCTGACCCCGCTAGGGCGCTCCCTGCTCGTCCCGCTCCGCGCCGTACGACGCTGGGCCGAACAACACGTCCCCGACATCGAGGCCGCCCGCGCCCGGCACTAGCGGAAGTGGTGGGCGAGCTGGGTACGGGACCGCACCTCGAGTTTGCGGAAGGCTTTGTGGAGGTGGTACTCGACGGTGCTCGGGCTGATGAAGAGCTGGGTGGCGATCTCGCGGTTGGTGCTTCCGGCCGCCGCCAGGCGAGCGATTTGAGCCTCTTGCGGGGTTAGGTCGGCGAGCGTGTCTGCGCTGCGTTTGCGGGCACGGCCGCCCGTTGCCTCCAGCTCGGCCCGGGCGCGACCGGCGAACGCGTCCATGCCGAAGCCGCAGAAGAGGTCGTGAGCTACCCGCAACTCCTTGCGTGCATCGAGGCGTCGGCGTTCGCGTCGCAACCATTCGCCGTAGAGAAGGTGGGCACGGGCGAGCTCGATCGCGATCCGGGTCTTGCCGAGTCGTTGGATCGCCTCGACGTAGAACGCTTCAGCATGCTTGCCGTCGGTAAGGAGCGCTTGGCAGCGCGCCGCGATCCCGAGCGCCCAGTCCGTGCCGCTGGCCTCGGTCATGGCCACGAGCCGATGGTGCGCGTCGGCGGCCAGCTCGGGTGTTCCGGCTCGTACGGCGGCCTCGATCAACTCGGCCAGATGCCAGTTGGAGGGAGCGAGGTCCTGTGGATGGTCGGCGATTCGCGATGCGGACGCTCGGGCCTCCTCATAGCGGCCGAGCCCGTTGAACAGTACTGCCTCGGCCCAGTCGAGCAGTGCAACCCCGACTCCTTCGCCGCGCTGCGTCAGCTCGGAGCGACTGCGCTCGATGAGCGAGGTGGCCTCGACCTCGCAACCACGCAGAGCAAGGAGTCCCAGCCTGCCGTAGGGAGCGAGGGTGGTGCCGGTGGCTTCCGTCGCGGCCTGGAGTTCCTCGACGAGCGAAGCGGCCGTCGACAGCTCTCCCGTGAAGAGATGCAAGGAGATGCGCTGGCTGAGGGCGAGCTGGAGATCGGCGAGAGCCCCGGTCTCACGGGCCAGGCGAACGGGCCGGTCCGAGAGCGTGTCCCACTGCTCGTCGTCCCACAGATGCACAGACACCACCGTCGCCGCCCACCCCCACCGCAGGTCCTCGGCCGCCGGCACCTCGGTGGCGAACGCTCTCAAGGCCTGCCGCAGGATCGGGACCGCAGCCTCGTAGCCGTCGCTGAAAAGCATCGTCAGCCCGCCGAGCAGCAGGTCGATCCGGCTCGGCGCCTGCCCTGCAGGCAGGGCCGCCCTCGCAGGTGTCGCTACGTCTTGCGCGTGTCCACCTGCGCCGGCGAGGCGGCCCGCGAACCCCGCTGCGACCAGCGCCTCCAAATAGGTTTCCCGTGCGAGTGCGGGGTCGAGGGCGGCGAACCGATCGGCGGCCTCGAGGAGTAGAGGTGCCACATCGTTGCCGCGCCTTGTGACGAACGCGATCTGGGCCCGCAGCAGGCCGACCTGCGCCCGCTCCAGGGAATTGAGGACGCCATTCTCCGCGGTGCCGAGCAGACCGAGCGCGTCGTCGAGAGCGCCGGACTGGAACTTCAGCTGCGCAGCGATCAGGGCGCGTTGCGCGCGGCGCGACGGCTCGGGGGTCAGCGCAGCCGCGCGCTCGAGGAACGCGGCGGCTGCCGCGAACCCGCCCCGCGCTCGGGCCCGGGTCGCGGAGTACTCCAGGTCGGCGGCAACACTCTCGTCGGGAATCGCCGCCGCGTGCGCCCGGTGCCAGGCATGACGATCCCGGTCGATGTCCGGGTCGGTCGCCTCGGCGAGCGCGCGGTGGGCCTCGCGTCGCTCCTGAGGTACGGCGGCGCCGTACACCGCCGACCGTAGTATTGGATGGCGGAACACCACGCGTGGTTCCGCGGCCAGTAGCTCCTCCGAATCGAGGACTCGCTCAGCCTGATCGGGGATGCCGAGTTGTCGGGCCGCCCGCCGCAGCAACGCCGGATCGCCCACCGGGTCGGCGGCCGCCACCAGCAACAAGCGCCTCGCGTCGATCGGGAGTGTCGCCAGGCGTTCGGTGAAACTCGCCTCGATGCCGGCGGGCAACGGGACCATAGCGGGCAAACCGAACCCGCCGGCCAGCTGCGCCGGGGTCAGGCCTCTGGGAAGCTCGAGCAGCGCGAGTGGATTCCCGCGAGTCTCTACGATGATCCGTTCGAGCACCCGCTCATCCAGCGGACCCGGCAGGACCGACTCGAGCAGAGTACGAGCATCACGATGCCCCAAAGGCTCGACCTGGAGCTCTGGCAAGCCGGTCAGCGCGTCACCCGGCTCTCGGGTCGCGAAGACCAGCACGACCCTCTCGGCCAGGACGCGGCGGGCCACGAAACCGAACACTTGTGCCGAAGCCTGATCCAGCCACTGCGCATCATCGACGACGCAGAGGACCGGCCGCTCCTCCGCGGCCGCCGACAGCAGGCCGAGGACCGCCAGTCCGACCAGAAACGGATTCGGAGTAGGTCCACCGCGGAGTCCGAACGCTACGTCGAGCGCGTCGCGCTGGGGCGACGGAAGGGTCGCCTTCAGGTGAAGGACCGGCGAGCACAGCTGCTGGGCCGCCGCGTAGTCGAGCTCCATTTCGAGCTCGACCCCGAGTGTCCGAGTGATCCGAAATTCCTGCCGTGCCTCGATCGCGTACCCCAGAAGTGCGGTCTTGCCGACCCCAGGCTCCCCGCGCAGCACCAGAACACCACCGTGCTCGGCGTCCAGCAGGCGGTCGAGCACTGCCCGCTCTCGGCCCCGCCCGACCAACTGCCCGCCCGGCCACCGGGCCGCCGAGGAGCTCCCGCTCAGCTCGGCCCGAAACATAGCTCACCTTAACCGAGGGGCAGTCCCGGCTCACGGACTAGGGAATTCTTGGATTCGATCACGCGGTGACGGCACCATGCTGGTCTCTGATCCGCATCCGCAGCGCCCCCGGCGCGGCGGTCCGACGCAACGAGAAGAGTGACCATTGCAGACCACGCTCGGGCAACTCATGGAGCGAAACGTGTCCGAAGTCTTCGGCGAGCTGGACGCCGACCGTCGCAGGCAGGCGGTCGCCGAACTCTATGCGGATGATTGCGCGATGTACGCCGCGGAGGGTGAGACGGTCGGCCAGGCGGCCATCTCCGAGCAGGTCGGTCGCATCCTCGAGGCGAGCCCCCCGGACTTCGCGTTCAGCCTGGTCGGTCACGCCGAGGTGATTCACGACCTCGGCCGCCTGCGCTGGCAGAGCGGTCCGGCCGGAGGCCCCGCGGTCCTGAACGGCATGGACGTCGCGATCTTCGCGGACGGAAAGATCAAGGCGCTCTACACGTTCATCGAGGCGCCCGCCGAGGCCTGACACGCCAGCGGGCGCCGTTGTGATCAGTAGCCGGCGAAGACGTTTTGGAGGGTGGCGAGGGTGACCGGGCCGGTGAGGGTGACGGTGTCGGTGGGCTTGAGGCGGCCGGCTGTCAGGCGTAGCCAGGTTTCTGCAGGGAGGGTCAGCGTCCCGTCAGGGTTGTCGGTGACGGCCGGGTCGAGGCTGACTGGGTCGCCCAGCCGCAGAGTGAAGTCAGCAGCTGGGTCGGTCGTGGTGACGGTCAGTTGAGCCTGCTCGCCGTTCAGCTCAGCCGGCTTGGTGATCCAGCTGAGGTCGGCTGTGGCCTCGACCATCTGCAGCATCAGCGGTACGGCGTCAGCATCGAGCGTGGCCTCTGGGTCGGACGCGCTGCGGACGTCCCAGGAGTGGTACGTGAGTTCGCTGAGACGCGTACGACCGAGGGTCGCGACGTCGACCGGGGCAGGGAGGTAGCCGAGGTCGATGCGGAGGTTGGCACGCTGATCACTGTTCAGCGAGTCGAACAGGGCGATGAGCTTCTCGTTCCAGATCAGGAAGCCGGCGGCCTGATCCCGGCGGGACGACGCGTTCCAGCGGGCCCACACGCTCTGGTTGAAGTCGCCGTCTGCCGGCGGCTTGTCGTCCAGGGCGAGCTGGAGGGTGTTGGTCATGATCTCCGCGCCGCTGCCGAGGTGACTGAGCACCTGCGCGATGTCCCATTCCGTCGCTGCCGACGGACCCGCCAGGGCCTCGTCGTCGAAGTCCGTCACCAGGGCCGCGAGCCGGTCGTAGCCGGTGCGGAGTGCAGCGATGACGATGTCGGCGTTACTCAAGCTGAGCCTCCAGAGGCAGTGGCGTGAACGACCCCTTGATACCACCTCGACGAAATCAGTTGGTCGGCAACGGGAGAGCGACCAGGTTGTAGACCATGGCGATCTTGAAGAACGGGATCGCCGCCAGTGCAACCAGCGTGTACGCCACTCGCCCGGTCCGCGTCCACCAGCCGCGCCACCACACCGCGACCATCATCGCCAGCGCGACCAGCGAGCAGATCAGCGCGGCCGTCCCGACGTATGGCAGTACGGCGAAACACGTCGGATTCAGCGTGACGAGCTCAGTCACGGCAGCCGAATCAGCCATCGCGGCGGCGATTCCGGCCAGGAAGACGGTCGTCAGCAGGCCGGTCAGCCAGAGCGCCAGCCGAGCGACGCGGGCTCCAGCCGGATGCCGAGGACGACGGCGCAACGTCTGTACCAGAGCAACCAGGGACAGCACCACGAATCCGGCGATCAGCAGCAGCGCTCCGACACCGAGCAGACCCCGATGCAGCGAGGGCTGGGAGTACCAGGGGAGCTTCTCCAACGCCTCGGACGGGTTCGCGGAGTCGGTCAAGGTCCCGTGGCCGTCGAAGGCGATCCGATCCTGGCCGTCCTTCTCCTGGAACAGACCCGGGCTGACCTGCACCCAATGCTGCGTCGCGCGCGCCGGGTCGATCGACAATCCGGTCGTGGTCAGAATTCCGTCGGGCCCGGCTTCGACCGTCGGAGTGGCGAACAGCGCCGCCACCTTCTGCAGGCTGTTGTGACTGACCCGAGCAGAACGATAAGTACCGGCGTACGACGAGACGTCGCCGCCGATCGCCCGTGGCGCCGGCCGGGTGTCCGGGAAGTACTGATCGATCACCTTGTGGATCAGGTCGACGCCACTCCACGACGCCGTACCGTCGAGGCCATCGCCGTTGTAAACAACGTAGATCCCGAACTTCTGCTCGGGCAGCAGTGCCATCACGCCGTGGAACCCAGGGACATCGCCGTCCTTGAAAACCAACCGATGCCCGTTGTACGGCCGCTCCTCGAATGCGTAACCCATCCCAGGGATCCGTTTGTCCTGGGTGAAGTGCTGAGCCTGCATGAGCTGAGCGATCGGATCGCCGCTGAGCTGTGCCTGCAGGTAGCGACCCATATCCGCGGCCGTGATGACCGGTCCGGTGCCGGCCGGCGCCCATGGGCCGTACTGCCCATGCTCAGCGACCTCGCCGTTGCCGGACGGGCGGTAGCCGTGAGCCAATTCGGGACCGGAGGTTTCGGCCACGGTGCTCGAGTTCATCCCCGCGGGTTTGAGGACGTGCTGTTCGACGTACTGCGTGAATGTCTGGCCGGACGCGAGTTCGACCAGGTAGCCGGCCAAGGCGAGACCGTAGTTGTTGTAGGCAACCTTTGTGCCGGGCGGGCGAATCCGGGCCGGCTGACGATCCTTCAGGCTCTGGGCGAGGTCACCTGCCTGGGCTGGTGTGGAGACGCCGAGTCCCACGATGTCGTCGTCGAATCCGGCTGTGTAGGTGAGGAGTTGGTCGAGCGTGACCGGTTGGCCGGGGTAGGTGTCCTTGATCTTGAAGGTGTGCAGGTACTGGTTCACGTCGGTGTGCAGGTCGAGCTTGCCTGCCTTGACCAGCTGCAGGACGGCTTGGGTGGTGAAGAGTTTCGCCAACGAGCCGGTGAAGAACTGCGTGCGGTTCGCGTCGACCGGTCGCCTGGTGTCGACGTCCGCGACGCCGTACCCGCGCGCGAAGACGGTCCTGCCGCCCGAGACGATCACGACCGCGGCGCCCGGAATGTGCTCCTTGGCGAGCTGCGCAGGCACAATCCGATCGACCAGCCCTTGCGGGTCGACGGTTGCGGCCTCGGCTCGCGGGGTCGGGCCGACAAAGAGGCCGGAGACAGCCACACCGGTCGCGAGCAGGGTCGCGGTCAATCTTCTCAGGTTCACGCTTCCAGGAAACTGGACCGCGCCGGTGCGTCACCAGTGCCGTACGCACCGGTCGGAGCTGAGAAATACACATGCCTTCGGCATCAATCTTCCTTGACACGGTAGAGTTTTCGTGTGCTGGTGGTGCTCCTTGTCATCGTCAGCGCCGCCTTCGATCCGGCCCGCACCCCGTCAGTCGCTCTGCTGGTCATGGCTGCGCTGCAGCTTCTGCACAGCCTCCCGCCGCGATGGCAACGTCATCAACTGCTTCGCCGCCACGACTGGATCCTGATTGCGCAAGCCCTTCTCCTACCTTGGGCAGGCCCCGGCGGGCTCGGTCTGATCGGCGCGACCATCCTCCTGGTTGTTCGAGGGCCACTGCGCTGGGTGCTCTTCACGGCTGTCCTGGCAGCGGCCGGCCTCGGCAGCACCAGCAGCCCACTCACCTGTGTCAACGCCGTGGTCAACGCGCTCGCCCAGGGTTTGGTCCTGTACGGCGTGACCCGGCTCGGCCAGCTGCGCGTCGTACTCGATGCCGCGCGCAACGACCTCGCCACCGGATCGGTCGCCGCAGAACGCGAACGGGCCGGCCGTGATCTCGACACCGCCCTCGGCAGCACCCTCTCGGCGATCATCGGTCTCGCCGCCGCGGGCCGTCTGACCGAGATCCTCGCGCGGGCTCGTGCGGGCGCCGCGATGGTTCGACGGACAGTTGCGGAGCCGGCGCCGTCGTACCGGCCGGACGATCTGACGCCCCGCCTGTCCATCCCGATCCTGATCGCGGCACATGCCGGATTCCTGGCCGTTGCGGGACTCCATCTCTGGCCGCTGCTCGGATCGCCCGTGGGCCTTTGGGCCGCGCTGGTGACCCTCGCGGTGGTCGGGCTTCAGCTGCATCACTCCTGGCCGCGTCCCCTCGGCACTCGACCGCGGTACGCCGGTCTCACGGTCCCCATCCAGCTCGCTCTCGCGGCGCTGACGCTCGTCATGCCGCTGCACGCGCTGCCTCAACTCATCGGGCTTCCGCTCGGCTCGCTTCTCCTACTCCGGTACGGCGGACGCCGGTGGATCACGTGGTCCCTTGGCGGCGTCGTCGTACTGATCGTCGCGGGTAGCGTGGCCGCACGCGGTGTAACGGTGCCCGAGCTGCTGTCCGGGATGTTCGACGTGATTGCGATCGCGGCGATGGTGTGGGCTCTCGCGCTGCACACCGAGCTCGTCGCGGAGGCTGAGGAGACGCGGTTCGCGCTGGCCGATATCGCGCTGATCCGGGAGCGGCGACGCATCACCGGCGAGGTTCATGATCTGCTTGGGCAGGGGTTGATGGCTATCGTCGTTCGCGCCGAGCTTGCGCTCCGCGTACCAGAGCAGGCGGAGGGCGAACTCGCCGATATCACTCGGCTTGCGCGGCGCGCGCTGACCGACCTCAAGGGGATTCCGCAGGCCGACCTGGCCGAGTTGTCGCTGCGCCACGAGCTGGAATCGGCGCGGGCGATTCTCACGGTCGCTGGCGTTGGTGTGACGATCGAAAGCGCTCCGCTGGAGCCGGCTGTCGATCAGCTGTTCGCCGTCGTACTGCGTGAGGCTGTTGCCAACGTGCTGCGCCACAGCGAGGCGACGTACTGCACTATCGAGGTGACGTCCACATCGGCCGAGGCTGTCCTCCGGGTCGTCAACGACCGGGCTTTGCCGGCGACGTCGTCCGGAGGTCAGGGGACCGGCAACCTCGCCGCGCGGATGGGTGCTGCGGGCGGCCGGCTGGTCACCGGGCCGACGCCTGACGGCGGGTACTCGCTGGTCGCGCTACAGCCAGCCGGCCTCGGTCGCGATGCGGACGGCGTCCAACCGGTTCCGGGCGTCCAGCTTGGTGACGGCCGCGCCGAGGTAGTTCCGCACGGTCCCCTTACTCAGGTGGAGGCGACCGGCGATCTCGGCTAGCTCGACCCCGTCGGCGGCAAGCCGCAGTACGTCGAGTTCGCGGTCGGTCAGCGGATTGCGCGGCCCAGTGATCGCGGTCGCCGCGAGCTCCGGATCGATCACCAGCTCTCCCGCGGCCACCCGGCGAATCCCGTCCGCCAACCGCTCCGGCGGCGCGTCCTTGAGCATGAACCCCGTCACCCCAGCATCGAGTGCGGTCCGGAGCGCCTCCGGCCGCCCGAGCGAGGTCAAGATCAGCACCCGGCACTCCGGCACCTGAACAGCCAGCCGCCCAGCCACCTCGAGCCCATCGAGCTCACCAGGCATCGCAATATCCAGTACGGCGACATCCGGCCGCTCCCGCACCACCACAGCCAGCGCAGCCTCACCGGTAGACACATCCGCCACGAGCTCCAGATCCCCCTCGAGCCCCAGCAAAGCGATCAACGCCCCCCGAATCAGGTGCATATCCTCCGCCAACACCACCCGCACCCGGTCACCCACAAACCCATTGTGCCCGCCGCCGGCCCAGGACGTGCAGCTCGACAGGACGTACATGCCTACAGCCTGCCGCCCCCAGCCGGCGGAACCGCGGGACCAGGCGGCAGTGGACGTATACGTCCTGTCGAGCTGCACGCCGTGCGCGAAACCGGCGTTAGTGGATGTGGTAGGCGTTGGTGATTGTTTGGGTGGCGGTGTTGCCGGACTTGTCGGTGACGACGGACTTCAGGGCGATCAGTTTCGCGGTGGCCGGGGTTTTGAACGACGCCACGTAGTTCCCGTGCCGCTTCGACACGACGGTCGCCTTTGTCCAGGTCTTGCCGCCGTCGCCCGACACCCACACCGAGACCGCCTTGAACGTGCCGACCGGCGCCTTCGGCTGGTACTTGACCACGAACGGCAGGCTCGTCGTCGCCGTACGCCGCACCGAGTTGTTCAGGTCGACGCCTGGCCGGAACTGCGTGCCCCACAGCGGCAGCGGCACCGTCTTCGTCCCGGTCCCAGCCGAGGTGAACGTCCAGACGTAGTTCAGCTGGGTCGCCAGCTGCATCGCCGGAATCTTCTGGGCGTACTCGAGCCGGTACGACGCCTTGCCCGTCGGCTGGCCCTCGGCGGTCAGCTGACCATAGGTGTCCTCCGAAGCGACCAGCTTGCCGTTGCGGAACAGCTTGGTGGTGGACGTGCCGCCCGACGCTGTTGCGATGCCGACGTGTCCGTCGCGGTCCGTGTTCGGGGAGAGGTTGGTGTCGATCTCGTTCCCGGTCCGTCGCGTCAGCCCGTCGAGGGCGGGCGCCGCGACCGCGCCGCCCCACGTCTCGACGTAGCTCTTGCCACGCTGATAGATGGTCTCCGACAGCAACGTGACCAGCGGGTCCGGCGCACCGGCGACGACCCGATCCCGGTCGATGTTCGCCGACCATTGCGTACCGGGGTCGAAGTACTGCACGACCTTCGCCGGCAGGTGGTAGAGGAATGCCTCCGGCTCCGTCGGCTGCTGCGTCCCTGGCAGGCTCCCGAGCCGCAGATCACTCACGATCCCGCCCGGCTGGTCCGCCGTGTACTGCGTGGTCACGGTTGCCAGCGACCTCTGGTTGACGATCCGGTTGTACCCGGTGACGTACCGGCCACGGACGCCCTGCATCAGGTTGTAGCTGTACGGCGAGTCCACGAATTGAGCGCTCTTGGCCGGCCTTCCCCAGCGCGAGTAGGTGTATCCCACGAAGTCCTTCGTTGGCGCCGGTGCGCCGAGCGTGGCGGTGTACAGCTTGCTCAGATCGGCCGTGGCGTGGAGGTTCTCGAACACACCGGCCGGGGAGGTCATCGAGTAACCGACCTGCAGCTCGGTCAGCTTCGCGTCCTTCGCCGGCAGTTTGAAGCCGAATGGACGGGCCAGCTTCGCGTCGGCGACGAGGTTGACCGGGTGGTTCAGGTTCACCATCGGCCAGACCAGGTTGTACTGCGTGTCCGCCTCGCCGTTGATGGTCGCGTCGACGACGTACCGGCCCTTCGGCAGCCGGACCTTGCCGTTGCCCTGGGCATCGACCTCGACGTTGGAGATGCTCCCGTTGTCGAGGCTGATGATCCCACTCACGATCTGGTCGGTCGCCTTGCCGTTCGGCAGCAGGTGCTTGAGTGCGAGGTCGTAGCTCTCGCGCTCCTTCCCGATCTGGAACGGCGAAGCCACGCGCTGACCGGTGCCAGTGGCAACGACTTGGCCGGTGTACATGCCGACCGCAGCCTTCCGGGTGTCCGAGGTGACCGCGACCGAGGCCTTCCCTCCGGCGGGAATCGTCAGCGTGGACGGGCTGACCGACAAGACTTCGGTCGGCGCAGCCTTGCCGTCCGGGCCGGTGGCGGCGGTCGTCAGGGTCAGCGTGACCGGCTTGGTGCCGAGGTTGCGGTACTCGACGTTCTTGACCACCGGCTTGTCGGTCGTGTGCGGCCAGAGTTGCGTGCCGAACGACACACTCCCTGGTACGGCGACAACCGTGTCGGCGATCGCCTTCGCGACGTCGATCCGGCCGGCGCCCTGCTGGAACACGGACTGCTTCGGCAGGACTTTCGCCGTACCCATCAGTGCGCTCTTGAGGTCCTCGGCTGTCCAGCTCGGGTGCTCCTGGAGCAGGAGTGCGGCCGATCCGGCGACGTGTGGCGTGGCCATCGACGTACCGTCCAATTGGAGGTAGTACTTGCCGACGGGTGTGCCGATCGTGGAGTGGTTGGACTTCGCCGCGACGATCGCCACACCGGGCGCGGTCACGTCGGGCTTGATCGCGCCGTCGCCGATCCGCGGGCCGGGGTTCGAGAACGGGGCGAACTGGTCCTTCTTGTCCACCGCGCCGACGGTCAATGCGGAGTCCGCGCTGCCTGGTGAGTCGACGTGTCCGCCGTCCTCGCCTTCGTTGCCGGCGCAGATCACGAACAGGGCGCCGGTCTGGGCGCTGAGCCGGTTCACGGCCTCTTCGAGCGGGTCGATGCGCGGGGTGTCCGGACCGCCGATGCTCAGGTTGATGATCTTCGCCTTCTGATCCACGGCGGCCCACTGCATCCCGGCCAGCATCGCGGATTCGTCGCAGCCGTCGCCGGCGCAGACCTTGCCGTCGAGCAGTTTCGCGTCCGGCGCCACACCCTTGTACTTGCCCTTGGACGCGGCCGCCGTACCGGCGATCGTCGAGGCGACGTGGGTGCCGTGGCCGATGTTGTCGTCGGCGTTGTCGGTGGTGAAGTTCTTCTCGGCGGTGATCTTGCCCTTGAAGTCCGGGTGGGTGGCGTCGATCCCGGTGTCCAGTACGGCGACAGTGATGCCCTTGCCGGTGAATCCGGCCTTCCATGCGGTCGGCGCGCCGATCTGCGGGACGCTCTGGTCGAGCGCGATCTGCCGCTTGCCGTCCAGCCAGATCTTCGCGATCGCGCCGGCGCTCGCCGAGCGGGCCTGCGGTGCTAGCTGCTGGAGGAACTGGGCACCGGTGTTCTTCGGTACGGACAGTGCGGCGCCGTTGACCGCGGGCAGATCTTGCCGGATCGTTGCCGCCTGCAACGACAGTGCCCGCGCCGCCGACCGTTCGCCGGTGTAGGTGACGATCAACGGGGTCGACTGGGTGTGAGCGTCGTCGTACCCGAACTGCAGGAGGGTGGACACCTCGAACAGCCGCCGGTCGAGCTTGCCGGATGCCACCTCGGCGCTGACGTCGGACGGCAGTACGACGAGCTTGCCGCCCGATCGCAGGAGCTGGAACGTTACTTGCCCGCGGCCCTCACCACGCTCGACCCGGACCTTACCCAGATCCCCACCGACCACGACGACCCGATCGCCGGTGATCAAGGTGACCACTCGATCCTTCGGTCCGATGCGCTGCGATGTACTCGTGGTCACGTCGTTCTGAGCTGCCTCAGCCCCTGATCCCGCCGCAACCCCGACCGTTGCGACCGCGACAGCAACCACCCCGACGGCAGCCGGCCATCGCCTCATCCCGCGATTCATTGCATCCTCCACGCATCCCCAGAGTGCCCGGATCCGGACAACGCCCATTGGACCCTGACCGTCGGAGAAAGTTCACCCCCGCCGACCGTTGAGATCCACCTGAAACGTTTCCCTCAGACCACACCGAACGACGCAAAAGTTGCCCCCGGCACGTTCAGCTATTTGCATGGCGTGGGTCACAGGGGTGCGCGACACTCGTCGTATGACCAGGTGGGGGATTGGCAGGGGCGAGGGTGCGTGGGAACGGTCGTTCGGTGAGCGGCCGTGGGACGAGATCAGAGAGTTCCTGGGTGGGATGGCGGCGAAGTATCCGCGCTTCCAGTATCTGGTGGACGTGATCGACAGCGTCCTCGAGTGTGGAGCGGATGCGGAGCTGGCTGCTGGTACGTCGATGCACGATCTGGTGGTGGTGCCGCGGCCGGTGCCCTCAAGCGTGCGTGAGGTGATCTACGTGCGGGCGCCTGGTTCTCTGAGACCGGCCGCCAAGGCGGGGCTGGTTCGGATCGAGCATCTGGCCACCACCGGGTACGACGAGGTGGTCGAGCGGCCGGTCTCGGAGGCTGTTCCGTTGTTCTGGCGGTTCGTGATCGAGAAGTACGGGGTCAGGCCACGGCCGTAGATTGTTCGACGGGGGTGCCGTCTACGGTGAGGGTGAGGGGGATGTTGCCTCGGGTGGCGTTGGAGTAGGGGCAGCGTTGTTCGGCTCGGAGCATCAGGTCGGCGGCCTCCTCCGGGGTGAGGTTGGGGGCGTGGAGGTCGAGGGTGACGGCCAGGCCGAAGCCGCCGTGGCCGGTGGGGCCGATGTCGACGCGCGACTTGATGACGGAGTCGGTGGCGTTGAGTTTGCGGCCCTGGGCGATGCCGAGGAGGGCGGACTGGAAGCAGGCGGCGTACCCGACCGCGAAGAGCTCTTCGGGATTGGTGCCGGGGCCGCTGTCGCCGCCCATGTCGGCGGGGACGGACAGATCGACGTCCAGATGGCCGTCGGCGGTGCGGCCGTGACCGGCTCGCCCGCCCTCCACGGTCGCCTCGGCGGTGTACAGGACCTTGCTCAGCGGTTCGGCCGACATTCTGTGTCCTTTCGCGTGGTTGGGCTCACTGTCGAGCATGCCCCACAAGCCCAACCCAGACCTGCCCGCTAGCAGGTAATACTGCCGTTGGGGACACAGTTGTGCGGAGGCCGGGTCCGCGGCGGATCAACCATTGACACGGCGGGCGTGGGGTGAATACCAGTCGGTCGAATGGTTGTGCGGGGCCCGGAGATCCCTTCATACTGCTCTAACCGCCGTCGGCGGTCTGTGGGGGCAGTACTGGGGTTCAAAAGGGGAAAATGGGGGGCTTGCTATGCATGCCTGGAAGTTACTTCGTGCTGTGCTGGCAACGGGGATTGCCGGTGCGACTGTAGTTGCGGCGGGGCTCACCGCCAGCGCCGCGCCGCCGAGCAGCGCGATCGAGGTCGGTACGACATCGGTCGCGGCCGGTCAGACCTTCACCGTCACGCAGACGGTGTACAACGACCGCGACTTCACGATCATCGGTGGCAAGGCCGGCCTGTACGCCAAGGAAACGTCGCTTCCGGACCTCGTCGACCTGGTGTCGTGCCCGGGCGCGTTCGCGTGTGACACCTTGGGAATCAGCGTCCGCGGTGGCGTCGGCGACATTCCGCCGGGTGGGTCCGCGACGGTCGTCTTCACCTTCCGGGTGAAGGCGGACGCGACGCCGCAGACGATCACGCTGCAGCACCAGTTCATCGGTGAGAACTACTCGTTCGAGACGTTCGACGGACCGACTCTCGACATCACCGCGCCGCCGGCCGATATCGCGGTGACGCTGGCAGCGTCGGTGCGGCCCGGTGTGAGCTCGCGGATCTCCTACACGGTGACGATCAAGAACAACGGCCCGGAAGACGCGACCGGCGTGCGGGTGGTCGGCACGTTCCCGAGCAAGCTCGTGTACGCCGGGGGCACGTGTGCGCGGGTGGGGTCGACGCGGAACGTGAACTGTGATGTCGCATCGCTGGCCAGTGGCGCGAGTACGACCCGGACGTTCGCGGCCGATGCCGGTCTGCTGATCGTCGGACAGTTGCTGGCGACGGCCGAGCGGACGGCGAGTTCGCCGTCCGACCCGGTCGCGGCCAACGACACGGCGAGCAAGACCTGTACCGCGCTCACCAGCCTGGTGCTGCGGTGCTGACGACGTACTGACGTAAGACCGGCCGGCGGCCGCGGGTTCCTCGAGAGCCCGCGGCCGCCGGTCTTTTGTGCGCCCGACCAGCAAATGTGGGCGATGCCTTGCATCGGAGGTCGGCCGAGGTTTACGGTCCGGGTTAACGTTTAAGTGTGTGTTAGTGAGCACTTGTTCATGACTTGGAGCAGCTATGATCAATCGGCGGCGATTCCTGCAGGTGACCGGTGCCGCGGTGATTGCCGGCCCCACGCTGGCAGCCTGCGGTGACGGTGGTACGGCGAACGGTGGCGCGAAGGCATCGAGTGACCTCACTCTGCCGACGTACAAACCCTTCGGAGGCCTGCACCCGGACCTGCCAGGGGCGGAGTCCGGGCTCGAGCCCGGGTTCCTCAAGTTCCCGTCGGACGCGATCGCGAGCGTGCAGCGGCCGCCGCTGAAGAACGCGGTGACCGCGCTGACCGAGACGTTCGCGACGCCGCCGCCGCCGATGGGCAGCAACGCGATGTGGCAGTCGCTGAACCAGGCGCTCGGCGCCGAGCTCAAGCTCACCATCGGCACCGATCCCGGCTACCCGGAGAAGTTCGCGACGCACCTGGCCAGTGACGCACTCCCGGACCTGATGTGGCTGCCGCCGAACCAGGGCATCCCGAATATCGGGCCGATGCTCGAGGCGAAGTTCCAGGACCTCACCAAGTACCTGTCGGGCGACGCCGTCCTGGAGTATCCGAACCTGGCGGCGCTCAAGCCGGCCTCGTGGCGGACGGCGGTTGTCAACGGCAAGATCTGGGGTGCGCCGATCCCGTCCACGCCGTTCGGGCAGGTGATGATGGGCAATCCGAAGACCTGGGCGAAGGTCGGCGGGCTGCAGTGCTCGACGGCCGACGAGTTCTTTGCCAAGTGCAAGGAGTTGACGAGCGGCACCAACTACGCGCTCGAGCCCGCGATCATCAATATGCTGCACATGTTCGGCGAATGGTTCGGTGCCCCGAACTCGTGGCGCGTGAACCAGGACCGCTCGCTGACCCACCTGTACGAGACCGACAACTACCGGGCCGCGGTCGAGTACGCCGCGAAGCTCTGGGCAGCGAAAGTCTTCTACCCCGACCTCAACCTGGCCGACGCGACCCCGAAGACCGTGAACGGCCAGATCGCCGCGCAGGTCGTGGTCGGGCCCCGCGCGACCGCGGACTTCCGGGCGCTGGACCCGACGCTGTTTGTCGACACGATGATCCCGTTCGGCCATGACGGCAAGGCGAAGCCGGTCTACGACATGGGCTACGGGACGGTCGGCTTCACGCCGTTCAAGAAGACCGACGAGGGCCGGATCCGCGAGCTGCTCGCGTTGATGGACTACCTGTCCGCGCCGTTCGGTACGAAGGAGTACCTGGTCAAGAACTTCGGCGTCGAAGGGCAGCAGTACCAGCTCGACGCGCAGAAGAATCCGGTACTGACCAAGGCCGGCACCCAGCAGGCGCCCGGCCTGGTCAGCGCCCTGCAGATCATGAACGCGCCGGAGAGCGTGATCTTCAACCCGGCGTACCCGGACGACACCCGCAAGATCTACGCCACCGAGCAGAAGCTGCTTGAACACGCGATGCGCAACCCGACCGCCGGCACGTACTCCGACACCAGCAGCAAGCTCAGCCCCAAGCTGACCGCGGCCTTCCGCGACACGATCGTCGACATCGTCACCGGCCGGCAGAAGATCTCGGCGTACGACGAAGCACTCAAGCGGTTCAAGTCCGGCGGCGGCGACAAGATGGCCGCCGAATTCGCGGCGGTGCTGCCGTCGAGTGTCCCGGTCACCGGGTCCTGATCGATGCTGAAGAAGTCGTCGTCACCCCAGCGCGTCAAGACCGGACTGCCGTTCGCGGCGAAGTGGCGCCGGGACTGGCAGATGGTGTTGCTGATGATCCCCGGTGTCGTGTTCCTGCTGGTGTTCTTCTACCTCCCGGTGATCGGGAACGTCGTCGCGTTCCAGGACTTCCAGCCGTACCTCGGCATCATGCACAGCGAGTGGAACGGTCTGCAGAACTTCGTCAACCTGTACGACAACCCGGACTTCTGGGACGCGTTGCGCAACACCTTGGTGCTGGCCGGCGTGCAGTTGCTGCTGTTCTTCCCGGTGCCGATCGGGCTGGCGTTGATCGTCGATTCGCTGGTGAGCAACAGGTTCCGGCGGTGGTTCCAGACGATCGCCTACCTGCCGCACTTCCTGTCCTGGGTGCTTGTGGTCACGCTCTTCCAGCAGTCGCTCGGCGGTGCGGGGTTCATCAACAATCTGCTCAGGCATGTGGGGATGGACCCGATCCCGTTCATGACGAACCCGGACACCTTCCCGCTGCTCGTCGTCGCCCAGCTGATCTGGAAGGACGCGGGCTGGGCGATGATCATCTTCCTGGCCGCACTGACGACCGTGGATGTCGCACTGTACGAGGCGGCCGCGGCCGATGGCGCCGGCCGCTGGCGAAGGCTCTGGCACATCACGTTGCCGTCCCTGCGGACCGTCATCGTGCTGCTGCTGATCCTGCGGATCGGCGACATTCTCAGCGTCGGGTTCGAGCAGTTCATCCTGCAGCGGGATTCGGTCGGGCCGGGGGCGGCCGAAGTACTCGACACCTTCACCTACTACGCAGGCGTAGTCGGCGGGGACTGGAGCAGCGGCGCCGCGGCCGGACTGGCCAAAGGTGTGGTCGGGGCCTTGCTGCTCTGGGGTGCGAACTCGCTGGCACATCGGCTCGGTGAGCCGGGCATCTTCCAAAGGCGCGGCGCATGAGACCTATCTGGAAAGAACGTCCTTCTCCTGGATATCAGGCGATCAAGGCTCTGGTACTCGGCGGCTTCGCGCTCGTGATCGTCGTACCGATCCTGGTGGTGATCTCGACATCTCTGGCCAGCGATCGCGACATCATCGACGCGGGCGGGTATGTGTTGTGGCCGTCGCATCCGACCGTGAAGGCGTACCTGACCTTGTTCAGCGGCGGGCTGATGGGCCGGGCGATCCTGGTCAGTGTCTTCGTCACGATCGTCGGTACGGCGATTGCCCTCGCCGTCACCATCGCGCTGGCCTATGCGACCTCGCGACCCGTGCTGTTCGGTCGGCCGGTGTTGTTGATGGTCCTGTTCACGCTGCTGTTCGCGCCGGGGATCATCCCGATGTTCCTGGTGGTGAAGCAACTCGGACTGCTCGACAGCCTGTGGTCGCTGATCCTGCCGGGTGCACTCGGCGCGTTCAACTTCGTTGTCCTGCGCACCTTCTTCATGAATGTGCCGGGTGAGTTGCTGGAGAGCGCGCGGATCGACGGTGCGAGCGACCTCACCATCCTGCGGCGGATCGTGATGCCGTTGTCGAAGGCGGTGATCGCGGTCGTCGGCCTGTTCTACGCGGTCGGGTTCTGGAACGCGTTCTTCAACGCGCTGCTGTACCTGAACGACACGTCGAAGTGGCCGGTCCAGGTGATCCTGCGGACCTACGTCCTGCAGGGCAAGTCGTTGTCGGCGGACCAACTCGGGGTGGAACCGCTGCCGCAACCACAGTCGCTGCAGATGGCCGTCGTGGTGGTCGCACTCGTGCCGATCGCGCTGGTGTATCCGTTCCTGCAGCGACACTTCACCAAGGGCGTCATCACCGGTGCCGTCAAGGGGTGATCTGAGAGAATCGACGGCATGACCGGCCAGACGCAGGACCGTCCGACCCTTCGGATGGTGGCGAAGGAAGCGGGGGTCTCGGTCGCGACCGTCTCCTACGTGCTGTCGGGGCGGCATCGCAGTCACACGATCAAGGACTCGACCGCGGACCGGGTCCGCGAGGTGGCGTCGCGGCTCGGGTACCGCCGCAACGACGCGGCTCGCGCGATCCGCACCGGCAAGTCCGACCTGGTCCTGCTGTCGCTGAGCGTGCTGGCCGATCCGTGGTCGCAGGCGGTGGCGGAGACCGTGAGTACGGCGGTCAGTCCGCTGGCCAAGACCGCGCTGATCGTTGCCGACGGCGACTGGCGGACCGTGCTCTCGAACCGTACGCCCGACGTGATCTTCATCGACAGCGTCAGCAAGGATCCGGAGCAGATCGCCGAGCTCGAGGCGTTTGCGGCTCAGGGTGTGCAGATCGTCGCGTTCAGCGAGACGTTGGAGCCGCGAGGTTTCGACGTGATCCGTTCCGGCGCCGAGCCGCGGTGTCACCTCGCCGTCGAGCACCTGCTCGAGCATCACGACCGGGTCGGTGCGCTTACCTCGCGGACCTCCGGCTTCGCCCGGTACGACGCCTATGTGAACTCGCTGCGCGCCGCCGGTCAGCCGATCCGCCCGGAGGATGTCGAGATCTTCGAGCAGCATCCAGAAGGCGCCTACCGGGCCGCGATGGCCTTGCTGAGCAAGCCGAATCGCCCGACCGCGCTTTACTGTACGACGGACTTCGCCGCGATCGCCGCTGTCCGGGCAGCGCATCGACTGCGCATCGACGTACCGCGAGACCTCGCCGTGGTCGGGGTCGGTAACACGCCCGAGGGCGAGCATCTGGATCCGTCGCTGTCGACCGTCGGGCCGGTCGGGTTCAACGAGGCGCTGGCGCGGATCATTGTCGGGCGGTTGACAGACCGCGAAGGCGCTCCCGGTGAGGTCTTCGACTTCCCGTGGCAGCTGATTGTCCGGGAGTCGTCCTCCCAGTGAAGAGCACAGAATGAAGCAGCCCAACGTCGTACTGATCTGTGTCGACGAGTGGCGCGGCGACGCGATGTCGTGCGCCGGCCATCCGTACGTCGAGACCCCGCATCTGGACGAGTTGGCGCGATCCGGGGTGCGGTTCAGCAGCGCGTACTCCGCGACGCCGACGTGTGTGCCGGCGCGGGTCGCGTTGTTCACCGGGCAGTCGCAGGAGCGGCACGGACGCGTCGGGTACACCGACGGCGTTCCCTTCGAGGCGGCGCATCCGGTGACGATCCAGGGTGAGTTCAAGCGGGCCGGCTATCACACGCAGGCGATCGGGAAGATGCACGTCTGGCCGGAGCGGGCGCGGCTCGGGTTCGACGACGTCGTACTGCATGACGGGTTTCTGCATCACTCGCGGCGGTCGCATCGCCAGCAGTTCGGGTTCTTCGACGACTACGTGCCGTGGTTGCGGCGGCAGCCTGGAGTCTCGCCGGACGCGGACTACTTCGATCATGGGGTGAACTGCAACTCGGTCGTCGCGCGGCCCTGGGACAAGGCCGAGGAGTTGCATCCGACGCAATGGGTCGGGACGCAGACGATCGAGTGGCTGTACCGGCGGGATCCGACCAAGCCGTTCTTTCTGTACTTGTCGTTTCATCGGCCGCATCCGCCGTACGATCCGCCGGCGTGGGCCTTCGACCGGTACGACGCGTTGCCGCCGTACGAGCGGGTGTTGGGGGACTGGGAGAGCGACTGGGACGAGTTCCGGCAGGACGGGGACTACCAGGCGATGATCGGGGATCTGCCGGATCGCGTCGTGCATCGGGCCCGGGCCGGGTACTACGGGTTGATGGCGCAGCTCGACCTGCAGCTCAACCGGATCCGGGAGGCGCTGGCCGACTTCGGGGTCTTCGACGACACGATCTTCGCGTTCGTCTCCGACCACGGCGAGATGATGGGCGACCATCGGATGTTCCGGAAGTCGGTGCCGTACGAGGGATCCGCGCGGGTGCCGTTCATCGTGGCGGATCGAGCCTCTGCCGGGGCCTCGCGGGGTGAGGTCGTGGATCACGTGGTCGAGTTGCGGGACGTGATGCCTACGCTGCTCGAGCTGGCCGGGGTGCCGATTCCGGAGTCGGTGGATGGGGCGTCGTTGGCGCCGTACCTGCGTGGTGCTGCGGAGCCGGTTCGTGAGTGGTTGCACGGTGAGCACGTGTACTGGGATCAGTCGTTGCAGTGGGTCACGGACGGGAAGGTCAAGTACGTCTGGGGATCGGCTCGGGGTGTTGAGCAACTGTTCGACCTGGTCGCGGATCCGGGGGAGCTGCACAACCTGGTGCACGAGCGGCCCGAGCTGCGGCAGGTGTGGCGGGACCGGTTGATCCAGGACCTGACCGGCCGCGAAGAAGGGTTTGTTGCTGACGGCAATTTGGTGGTCGGGCGACCTGTCCGTCCGATCCTGAGTCACGCGAGGGAGAGAGTTGCACGCGCCGCCGAGTGATTTCTGCGAGCCGGTTGAACTCGAGCGGCTACACGGCTCTTCTGTCGTTTCCGCGGGCCGGGTGTGCAGCTGAACGCCGCTTGGTGGGCGAGCGGACCGGCACCACTCACAAACCAGACCGTTGAGCACCTGTCCACGCTCACGACCTTGCCCAGCAGGGGCCGGGTCACCCGTTGATGAGTGGCTGGGGTCCGCCCGGGCCGATCCCCAGGCCATCACAATCGCCACCGAACCCAGCCGCCACGCCTGGCACCCGTCCGACCGACAGATTGTGATGGCCTGGAGCTCTGGCGGAGCCGGATCCGCGGCGGGTGGAGTTCTTCCGCCTGCTCGACCCGCTCACTTGGGGCTGAACGTCGTACCGTAGTCCGGTGGAGGTCGAGATCGTCGCGCTGATGGTCTCGAAGGTGCATGCCTTCGAGGGACGGCCGCAGGACGGTCCGCGGGCGGATCCGGAGCCGGTCGGGCGGGCGGAGATCGAGATTCGCGCCGGGTTGGGGATCGTTGGCGATCGCTACTTCGGGCAGGCCGTGCACCGGAACGCTGCGATCACCTTCGTGGACGCTGCGTCGCTTGATCAGTTGGCTCGTGATCTGGACCTGTCGGTGGTGCCCGATCCCCTGCTGATGCGCCGCAACATCGTGCTCCGGGGGTTCCCGATCGACGAGTTGGCCGCTCACCGTGGGCCTGATGGGTCTCGCGTGGCTGGGCGTCGGTTCAGCGTGGACTCTGGCGCGGGACCGATCACGTTTCAGGCGAATCGGCCGGCCAATCCGTGTGCGTGGATGGACGTCGCGCTGGCGCCCGGGGCGTTCAAGGCGCTGCGCGGGCACGGCGGGATCCGGACGACGCCGTTGACGTCGGGCATGCTTCGGGTGGGGGCAGCGACGCTCACCGTGCTGGACTGAGCGTTTTCGGGCAGCTTTCGGTTCGGCGGCTTACCGTCGTCGGGTGAGGCTGGTTGGTGTGGTCGTGCTGTTCGTTGGGCTGGTCGGGTGCAGCGATGCGTCGCCAACCAGCTCGCCTTCGCCTGCACCGACGACCTCAACCCCCAGGCCGTCGATCGTCGATCCGTCGACGCCCAGCCCCTCGAAGCCAACCTCGCCGCGGCCGGTGTCCGGTCCGGTGAGCATGACGATCCCGGCGATCGGAGTGCGCGGACTGCAGGTGGTGGCCTACACAGGTACGGCGGACGACCGGCCCGGGACCGTGATCCAAAACCGCGGTGTCGCGGCAAGCCCCCGCGGCCGCGCCGGTGGAGTAGGACCCGGTGAGATCGGGAACTTCATCATCACCGGCCACCGCGTCAGCCACGGCCGCCCGCTCGAACGCGCTCCCGAGCTGAAGAACGGCGACCACGTGCTGATCACCGCGGGCGGAACCGTCTACGACTATGTCGTCTCCCGGACGATGACGATCTCGTTCCGCAAGCCCGCCGAGAAGGCCCAGCAGAATGCGCCTGTCCCCGGGCATCCCGGCGTACCGCTGACCCAGGCGATGCTGACCATCTCCACCTGCGCCACCCCGGAGGACCACGCCGCCGGCAACTACTGGCACGACGCGCTCGGCAACCCCGAACACCGGATCAACAAGATCGCCACCCTGGTGGCGACCCGTCGAGCCTGACTACTTGCGGCCGAATTTCCACCACTTGGGTTTGTTCATCTTGATCTCGTCGGGCTCCATCGGGGGTGGGACCGGTGGGCGGGACTCCTCGGTGAGGAAGTTGCCGGACTCGGTGTCGTACGGCGTGACTCCGAGGCGGCGGCTGATCTCCATCACGACCGGGATCGAGCGGGGACCGTCGTTCAGGTAGAAGGTGATGTCGCGGACCTCGACTCCCTTGCCGATGGTCATCTCGACGTCGTACTCCGGGCCGCGCAGCGTCAGCCAGGACGGCTTGCTCGTGTCAACGTCCGGCACCACCGCTCGGACCACTTCCACCACGTCGGCCGTCGATCCCACCGAGGGTGGTTCGTAGCCGTCCGGCATGTCGTCGAGGCGACGTACGCCCCCTGGTCCGCGCACCGCATAAACAGCCCAGCTCATGCCCCCAGCATCCCCTACAACCCGCACGGACAACAGGCGGGCGACAGGGTAGTCAGCCGAAAACCAGGTGTGCGCGGAATTTTCGGCGCTCACAGTGATGGCATGACTGAACTTGATCCCTTGATCCGGACCTTCTACCGGGACCGGTATGTGGAGGACGACCGGTTGAGCCGCTCCGGGCACGGGCGGTTGGAGTTCCTTCGGACGCAGGAGTTGCTGCGGCGATGGTTGCCTCCGGCGTCCGTCGTACTCGATGTCGGTGGTGCGACCGGCGTCCATGCGCGGTGGCTGGCCGCGGACGGTCATCAGGTCACGTTGGTGGATCCAATCGTCGAGCACGTTGAACAGGCCGCCGCCGTCGGCACCTTCGCCGCCGTCGTGGGTGATGCCCGCCGGCTCGAGCAAACCGACGCCAGTGTCGACGTGACGCTCCTGCTCGGCCCGCTCTATCACCTGGTCGACGCGGCCGACCGCGCGCAGGCTCTGTCCGAGGCGGTCCGGGTGACCCGGCCCGGTGGCCTCGTCGTTGCCGCGGCGATCAGCCGGTACAGCGGCCTGCTCGAAGCCGGGGGCGCCGGGCTGCTGACGGAGGAGAACGAGTCGGAGTTCACCGACGCGCTCACGACCGGCCGGAATTACGACGACCCGAACGGCTTCACGAACGCCTACTTCCACCATGCCGACGAGCTGGCCGCCGAGTTCGCCGCTGCGGGCCTGACCGACATCGACGTCCTGGGTGTCGAGGGTCCGTCGGCTCCGGCGCTGGACGCGGTCAGCTCGGACCAGGTCGACGGCCTGCTCCCCGCCGCCCTCCGAGCCGCCCGGATCCTCGAAGCAGATCCACGCCTGATGTCGGCCAGTCCGCACTTCCTGGCCCGTGGCCGACGCGGACCTGCCGTGCGGGCAAACCTGTCCAGGCCGGTATAACGGGCGATCACACACGGTGACATTCCAGCCCGGAGTGGTAGCGAAACGATGTCAATAGCTGCAACCCGGTATCCGCGCGCGTGACGCAGGCCTTAGCATCCCGTTGGTTCGGGACAGGGGGCATCCCGATTTTCAGTGGGTGGGACCGGTGGAATCCGGTACTGGGGAGAAGCGGGGAAGTATGGCGGACAAGTCGGTGCCCAAGCCTGGGCATTTCCTACCAGGCGGCGAAGGCGAGCAGGGCGCGAACGACAAGACCGGACCGGCCGCGGCCGGCCCGGTTGCGGGGCCGACCCCGCGCCTGACCAGCGGCGGTACGACGCCCTTGGCCGCGCCGACGCCGCGGTTGGGTGGGGACGCGCCGCCGGCGGCGCCGCAGCTGTCCGGTTCGCGGATCGACCCGAAGCGGACCACGCTGACCGGGAGCCGGCTGGGCCCGCCGCCACCGGATGACCCGGGGGCCGCGGCGTACCGGGCCGTCTTCCACCCGGATCCGATCCCGTTCATTCCGAAGAAGCGCTCGAAGCTGCTGATCGTGGGCGCCGTCGTTCTGGCGCTCGTGGTCGTCGGTGGCGGTGTCGTGGCGGCCGCCAAGGTGCTGACGTTGACGGAAGGCGATGCCGGCGGCCCGATCGGGGGTACGCCGTCGGTCGGCGCGACCGGCGAGCCGACCAAGAAGCCGGCCGGCAAGGCGACACCCGACGCCGACATCGTCGCGAAGAACCCGTTCTACGCGGCCGGCAAGCTGCCGGTGGTCAAGTGCGCGGAGCCGGCGTACAAGCCGACCTCGAAGGAGAACGTCCACTCGTACTACGAGAGCCTGATCGCCTGCATGGACACGGCGTGGAAGCCGCTGGTCGAGAAGGCCGGGTTCGAGTTCCGCTCGCCGCGGCTGATCGTCTTCGACGACGGTGACGAGACCGCATGCGGCTTCCAGAAGAAGGTCGCGTCGTACTGTCAGGACGACCAGGGCGGCAGCGTCACGATGCCGTGGCAGGAGCTGATGGACCAGTACCCGAAGAACAAGGTGGCGACCCGGGCGGACATGGCCCAGACGCTCGGATTCGTGTACGGCGCCCACCTGCAGAACCTGGTCGGGATCTTCGACGCCTCCGACAACCTGCGCGCCACCGCGGCGGGCAAGGCCGGCCAGCTGGAGCAGGACCGGCGCGCGGCGCTGCAGGCGAACTGCTTCTCGGCGGTCTTCTTCGGCGCGGCCAAGGCCAGCTTCCCGCTGCGCGGTGACCTGCTCAAGCAGTGGAACTGGCAGGTCGCGCACGGCGGCGACGAGAACTCCAGCGAGAAGGTCAAGGTCCACGACCACGGCTCCGCCGCGAGTCTGACCTGGTGGGTGAACCGGGGCTTCGCCAGCGTGGATCCCACCACCTGCAACACTTTCGTGGCACCAGCCGCCAAGGTCAGCTGACCAGGATTCAGCCGATGGAGACGAGGACCGATGCCTGAGGAGAACGCCGACGGTGCCGCCGCTGGCGGATCCAACGGAAACGCCGGTACGCCGGAAACCTCGCCGACCCCGGGTCACTTCCTGCCGGGCAACTCCGGCGACGTCCTGACCGACGCGGCTCGTACCGGGCTCAACCGGCCCCAGCCGCTCGAGCTCGGCAAGGCACGCGACGTCTCCGCGATCGACCAGGGGCTGAAACGGAAGGCGCGGCCGCTGCCGAACGATCCCGACGCGATCAGCGAGTACAGCGGACCCCCGGCGGCACCGCTGACGAGCGCCCCGCCGGCTCCGTTGACCGGCACCCGCCGTACCGGAGGACCCCGGCCGAAGACCGGCTGGCACTCGAACCCGTCCCGCACCGGCGCCCAGTTCACCGCCGAGGCGCCGCCGGTCAAACCCCCACGCCACTACTCCAAGGGCATCATCGCCGCCCTCTCCGCCCTCATCCTGATCATCCTCGCCGGCGCCACCTACGCCGGCTTCAAACTCATCGGCTCCTACGACAACCCGGTAGACAACCCCCTCGCCCGCCCGTCCCTCAAGAACACCGAACCCCCGCCGCCGATCCCGCCCGACCCGACCGTCACGCAGATCGTCCCCGGCATCCCCGACATCGTCCGGCTGCAGCAGAACAAGATCTACACGGCCGGTGTGGTCGCCTCGGTCAGCTGCAAAGAGCCGGCGGTCGTACCGAACTCGCAGTCGCAGATCCTGAACTACTACAAGGCTCTCCTGCCCTGCCTGGACAAGGCCTGGGCTCCTCTGGTGAAGAAGGCGGGCTATACCTTCCGATCGCCGAAGGTGCTGTTGCAGAGCAGCGTCGCGTCGATCAACCCCGACTGCACCGGCGAAGTGGATGTCGCGTTCTACTGCTCGACCGGCGAAGCCATCTACATCAGCTGGAAGGAGGATCTGAAGTTCTACAAGTCGGATCCGACCGCGGCGAAGGTGTGGATGCTGGACACGTTCGCGCACGAGTACGGCCACCACGTCCAGCAGATGACCGAGATGATCACCGCTTCGTTCTCCCGGCAAGGATGGACGAATTCGAAGTCGATGAAGCTGGAGTGGGCCCGCCGCCGGGAGCTCCAGGCGACGTGCTTCAGCGCCGCGTTCCTGGGGGCGAACAAGCAGTCGCTCGGCATGTCCGGCGAGAAGCTCCGCGTCTGGGAGTACGAGACGCAACACAGCGGCGACGAGTACAACCCGAAGAAGATCAAGGACCACGGCTCCCGTAAGAGCCAATGGCTCTGGGCCGGACCGGCCTTCAAGTCCGCGAATCCTGCGTCCTGTAACACGTTTGCCGCGCCTGCTGCCAAGGTCAGCTAGTGATTCGGGTGGGGGTTGTTGCGGTGCTTGGGCTTGGGTTGGGGTTGGTGGCGGGGTGTGGGCAGGTGGACAAGCCGGCTGCTGCGGCGTCTGCTTCGGTGACTCCTACGCCTACGCCGACGCCGACGCCGACGCTGACGCCTACAGCTAGTCCGAGTGAGACGGCTACGGCGACGCCGATTGGTGATGGGGTGGCTGATCTGGCGCTGGATACCGTGCAGAAGAAGCTGTTTGCGGCGGGGAAGGTTCCTGCGGTGCGCTGTGTGTTGCCGCGCCCGGATCTGCGGACGAAGGCCAAGCAGCTCACGTACGCGCGAGCCTTCGTCGCATGCATGAACGCCGCCTGGAAGCCGGTGGTCAACGCGTCCGACATGCCGTTCTCTCCGCCGCAGGTGTTCAACTACGCCAAGCGCAAGCCGGCCGCCACCCCGCAATGCGTAGGCCCGCCACCAGGCATGGACGCCTTCTACAACTCCGATGGAACCACCGCGAAGATCTGCATCTCGACCGACGACTTCCTCGATGCGCAGGGCGACCCGACGCGCAACGTGATCAACTTCGAGCAGTTGCTGGCTCACGAGTACGGGCACCACGTGCAGGAGTCGGTCGGCATTCTCACGGTGTACGGCGACCTGCTGACCGGCAAGTCCGCGAAGGGCCAGCTGGAGGTCGAGCGCCGCAAGGAACTCCAGGCAAGCTGCCTGGGCGCGGCCTTCATGGGCGCCAACCGGAGCACCCTCGGCCTGACCGGCGGCCGTCTCGCAACGTGGCAGCACATCGTCCATCGCGTCGGCGACGAGTCCAACGGTTCCCATGTCCGCGACCACGGCTCCCGCACGAACCACGCCTACTGGACCCTCCAAGCCTTCAAGACCGCGGCTCCCGCCTCCTGCAACACCTTTACCGCGGCCGCCAATCGAGTCAGTTGAGATGCGCCGCGCACTACTTGTTGCCGGACTCCTGCTGCTCACCGGATGCGGTCCCGCCACGGTCGGTGCTCAGCCGTCAGTGGTTGTCAGTACGCCGACGCCCACTCCTACGCCGACACCGACACCAACTCCGACGTTCACGCCGACTCCCACCCCGACTCGGACCGCGTCCAAGGTGACTCCGCGGCCGCCGAAGCCGCGGAAGACTGCGGCGGTGCTGCAGAGCAACAAGATCTATGCCGGCGGAAAGGTGGGCGCGGTCAAGTGTCCGCTTCCGACGGTCCGGTTGGTCTCTGCGCCGGCGGTCACCCAGTACGTCCGTGCCGTCCTCACCTGCCTCGACCAGGCCTGGGCACCGGTCGTGAAGCGTGCGGGGTTCCGCTTCCACCCGCCGGTTCTGCACGTCTACAAGGGAAAGGACGGGTCGCCGTGTGACGGTCCCGGCGGCGACGCGTTCTACTGCTCGGTCGGGGACGGGATCTACCTCGACTGGACGAGTGACCAGGTGCTAGGGATGGACCAGTTCGACATCCAAATGGATCTGATCTACACGGCGGCGCACGAGTACGGGCATCACATTCAGGAATTGAGCGGGATCGGGAGGTACTACGACTCGCATTACGATGACAAGTCCCAGACAGCGCAGCTGGAGGAGAGCCGGCGCCTGGAGCTGCAGGCGGACTGCTTCGCGGCGGCCTTTCTCCGTGGGAACCAGCAGACGCTGGATCTCCTCGGTTCCCGGTACTGGGCGTTGAACCTCGGAGACCATGGAGACGACAACGATCCGGATGCGCCGCCCGACCACGGCTCGACGGACAGCGACCAGCGTTGGGCGGCCGACACCTTCGCGTCCGGCGGGAACCTTGCCTCGTGCAACACCTGGACCGCGCCGTCCGAGTACGTCAGTTGAGCGTGAGTTTGAAGCCCTCGTGGGTGTTGGCGAAGCCGAGGCGTTCGTAGAAGCGGTGCGCGGCGGTGCGGGTCTTGTCGGAGGTGAGCTGGACCAGCGTGCAGCCGCGGTTGCGGGATTCCTCGATCGCCCACTCGATCAGCGTCGTACCGAGACCGGAGCCACGGGCCGGCGCGGCGACGCGGACGGCCTCGATCAGGCCGCGGGTGGAGCCGCGGCGGGACAGGCCGGGGACGATCGTGAGCTGGAGCGTGCCGACCAGCTCGTCGTTGCGCTCGGCAACTATCAGGACCTGGTGGGGATCCGCGTCGATGCGCTCGAACGCGCTCAGGTACGGCGTCAAGTCGTCGACGGACTCGCGGGTCGCGCCGAGCTGGTCGTCGGCGATCATCGCGACGATCCCGGCAACATCGGCGGCGGTGGCACGGCGGATCACCACATCGTTCATGCCGACAGCATCTCAAACCGCCGGTGCGGGCCGACTGCGGGGTAATCAGTGTTCCGAGGTAATGGTGATTGCCTTATGCAAAGACTCTTGGAATTCCTTGTGTGGCAAGGCTTGGATGACCGGGATTGCCACAGTCCTGTCACACGCCGGTGACAGCTGTTTGCCCTGCGCAACCACGGGTACGGGTGATACTGGCACCACTGCATCCGCCCGTGCCGGGGTCGCGTGCAGTCCTGCGCGGCAGCGGATGCGGGCCCACTCCGGAAGGTAGGTCCGATGTCCGCGTTAGCGATCGATTTCACCCAGCCGTTCGAAGATGCCTTCAGCAAACTGTTGGGCTTCATCCCGAATCTGCTCGGCGGTCTCGTCATCCTGGTGATCGGCTACTTCGTCGCCAAGGTGCTCGGGAAGCTCGTCGGCAAGCTGCTCGGGCGGGTCGGGTTCGACCAGTGGATGGACAGAGCCGGCGTCTCCGGCGTCCTGCAGCGGTCCGGCACGGGGCTGACCGCTTCGGCGATGCTGGGCAAGGTCGTGTTCTGGTTCGTGTTCCTGATCAGCTTCACGATGTTCGCCTCCGCCCTCGGGGTCCCGGAGATCTCGAACTTCATGAGTACGATGCTCGGCTACATCCCGCGGATCTTCGCCGCGATCGTGATCATCTGCCTGGCGGCGCTGTTCGCGAACTTCCTGGCCGCGATCATTCGGGGCGCGACCGGCAACGAGACCCTGGCCAAGGTCGGCAAGTACGCGATCCTCGTGTACGCCGCGTTCGCCGCGCTGACCCAGCTCGGTATCGCGGTCCAGTTGACCGGTAACACCCTGCTGATCGTCCTGGCCGGTGCAGCCCTGGCCCTTGGCCTGGCTTTCGGCCTCGGGGGCCGCGAGATGGCCGGCCGCGCCCTCACCAACCTGTTCAGCCGCGACAACCTCAAGCCGCCCGCACCCCAGAACGGCATGAACGGCACCATGGGCTCGAACGCAACCACAGGCTCGAACGGCACCCCGTCGTACCCGAGCAACTACGAAGGCCAACCCCACCCCGGCTACGACCCCCAACACGCCACCCACGGCGCACCCCCCGCCGCCGGCTGGTCCAACGGCACCCCCTCCAACGGCAACTGGCAAGGCGGCCAGTAACCACCGAGAACCACGACGGGCGGCAATCCTCAGGATTGCCGCCCGTCGTTTGTTCTGGCCTGGAGATCGCCCACTAAGCCGGTGATGCGTGCCGCCAGGCTTAGTTTTGGGTGTCGGGGCCGGCCTGGCGGACGGTTTCTACCTTGGTCATGGCTTCGCGGAGGTCGGCCAGCCAGGTTTCGCTGTGCTGGGCGACGAGCTTGACGCACCAGCCGAGGGCGTCGCTGCGGGAGCGGGCTACGCCGGCGTCGACGAGGGTGTCGAGCACCTTGCGCTCGGGCTGGCGCAGGCGCGTCATCACGGGGGCGGACAAGGACGTGAAGATGGTGGTGGTGTCGCCGCAGTGGACGCCCCAGGCGACCTTGCGGCGGGTGGAGTGCTCGAGTTCGCGGGCGATCTCGATGCGGCGCTCGCGAGTGTCTTCGCGGTACTGCTTGATCCGGCCCTCCTCGGCGGCGGACCGCTCGGCCGCGCTCACGTCGTCGGCCTGCTCGGGCGCGGGGATGCGGCCCACGATCAGGATCTCGTCCCGGTCGATGGTCAGCTCCGGCTCGCCCTCGAACCATTCGTTCGGCAGCCGGCCGGTCAGCCAGCCGCGTACCTTCTCCTGCTCGTTCTGTGTACTCATGTAATCATGATTACACAGCAAATCGAGGACGCAAGGGTAGAGGGAAGGTCCGGCCCGGCACGGGGCCCGGGCCGGACCAGCTCAGGCGGCGGATGGATTCAGGCGGCGGACCAGCTCAGGCGGCGGGCGACGGTGCGAACGCGGCGCGCAGTCGAGCCTGCGCCGCCTCCCCGGCTGCCGTGTGGTCGAGACCCAGCAACGCGGCTCCAACCACGGGCGGTACGTCGACCACCCGAGGGATCGCGTTGGGAGCGACCGACGACAGCAGGCGTACGACGCGATCCAGCAACACCGAGTGACCGGCTGTGAGTACCCCTCCACCAAGCACAACCGTCACCGGTTCGGTGAGCAGGTCCAGTCGTCGCAACGCACTCTCCGCCATCGCGACGATCTCCTCGGCCTGCTGCTGAATGATGCCGAGGGCAACGGCATCACCGGCCACCGCGACCTGGAACAACACCGGCCCGGCCTCCAGTTGCCGCTCCACCGGCAGCTCACCGAAATGGAACGCCTCGATCACCGCATCCAGCGACGCCATCCCGTAGTACGCCGGGATCGCGGCGACCAATGCGGTCGCCGGCCCACGCCCATCGGCCGCCCGTGACGCCGCCCAAAACGCCTCCTCGGCCAACTGGGCCCCACCGCCCCAATCGCCGGTCAGCTTCCCCAGCGCAGGGAACCGAGCTGTCCGCCCATCCGGCAGCAACCCGGAGCAGTTGAGCCCAGCGCCGCACACGACCGCCACACCCCGCGGTTCGTCGACCCCGGACCGCAGCAAAGCGAACGTGTCATTGGTGACGTACACCGACTCCGCCCACCCCCGCGCCTCGAACTCCGCAGTCAGCAACTCCTCCTCGACCGGCAGATCGGCATTGGCCAAACACGCCGAAATCTGCTGCACCAACGGCCGACCCCCAAGCACCAAGGGCGATCCGCTGAGTGCAGACGTTCCGTCAAGGACCAGTCCTGCCGCGGCGGCCGCAGCTGTCACCAACGGTTCAAGCTGGGCGACCGCAGCGGCGGGCCCGATCTTCTGGGGTTCGAACCCACCGCCTCGCGCCATCCCGAGCACGGTCCCGTCCGCCGCCACCAGGGCGACGTCGGTCTTGCTGTTCCCGGCGTCGAAGGCAAGTACGCCGCCCGGGACTACTGCGCCCACGACAGATACGCCTTGTTGTGAGCGAGCAGTCGATCAGTCAGCTCCCGAGCGATCGAGATCTGCCCAACCAACGGATGCGCGAGCAGTGCCTCGAACACTCGCTCCGACCCGCCCTTCACCGCAGCCTCCAGCGCCAGCTCCTCGTACGCCGTCGCATGGCCGACCAGCCCGGCATACAAGGGCTCCAACGCAGACACCGGCTCCGGCGTCGCACCCTCGGCCCCTACTGTGGCCGGCACCTCGATGACAGCATCGTCGGCCAGGAACGGGAACGTCCCGTTGTTGAGCGTGTTCACCACCTGCACGTCCCCGGTGTTGTTCAGCAACGACGACGCAAGCGCCACAGCAGCCTCGGAGTAGTAAGCCCCACCACGCTGCTCCAGCAGTGCGGGCTTCTCGTCCAGCTGCGGATCGCCGTACATCTCCAGCAGTTGCTTCTCCAGCGCAGCAACCTCAGACGCCCGCGACGGCTGCGTCAGCAGCTCCTGCACCACCTCATCGTGCTGGTAGTAGTAACGCAGGTAATACGACGGTACGACGCCCAACTGCCGCACCACGTCCGCCGGCAAGTGCAGATCGTCAGCCACTTCGTCCAAGTGGTCAGCAAGCAGCTTGGGCAACATGTCCTCGCCGTTGACCCGCACCGCCCGCTCCCAGGTCAGATGGTTCAGCCCGACGTGGTCGAGCGACACCTCCGCGGGCGTAACCCCGAGCATCCGAGCGAACCGCCGCTGGAACCCGATCGCCACGTTGCACAGCCCGACTGCCTTGTGACCGTGCGACAACAGCGCCCGCGTCACGATCCCGACCGGATTGGTGAAGTCGATGATCCAAGCATCCGGATTGGTACGCCGTACCCGCTCAGCGATATCCAGTACGACGGGCACGGTCCGCAACGCCTTGGCGAGCCCACCGGCCCCTGTCGTCTCCTGACCGACACAACCGCACTCCAGCGGCCACGTCTCGTCCTCGTTCCGCGCGGCCTGCCCACCGACGCGCAGTTGGAGCAGTACGGCGTCCGCACCGTCGATCCCCGCGTCGAGATCGGACGTGGTGACCACGCGACCCGGATGGCCTTGTTTGGCGAAGATCCGGCGAGCCAGCCCACCAACCAACTCGAGCCGGTCGGCCGCCGGGTCGACGAGGACCAACTCGGAGACCGGCAACGTGTCCCGCAACCGAGCAAACCCGTCAACGAGCTCCGGCGTATAGGTAGACCCGCCACCAACGACTGTGAGTTTCACCCTTTGACCCCTGTCAGTGTGACGCCTTCGATGAAGGCCTTCTGTGCGAAGAAGAACAAGATGATCACCGGAGCCATCACCAGCAGCGTGGCTGCCATGGTGAGGTTCCAGTTGGTGTGGTGTGCGCCCTTGAAGGACTCGAGTCCGTAGCTGAGCGTCCAGGCGGCCGGGTTCTCACTGGCGTAGATCTGTGGTCCGAAGTAATCGTTCCAGCAGTAGAAGAACTGAAACAGAGCTACGGCCGCGATGGCCGGTTTCGCCATCGGTAGCACGATTCTGACCAGTGCCTTGAAGTCACCGCAGCCGTCCACCTTCGCTGCGTCCACGTAGTCCTTCGGAATCGTCAGCAGGAACTGCCGGAGCAGAAAGACCGAGAACGCGTCGGTGAAGGCCAGTGGGATGATCAGTGGCCACAGGGTCCCGGACAGATGCAATTGCTTGGCCCAGAACAGGTACATCGGCACGATCACCACCTGTGGCGGCAGCATCATCGTGGAGATCACCAGCATCAGCGCGAGATTGCGTCCGCGGAACGTGAACCGCGCCAGCGCGTAGGCGACCGGAATGCTCGACACCAACGTGAGCGCCGTACCGAGTCCGGCGTACAGCAGGGTGTTCTTCCACCAGGTCAGGAAGCCCGGTGTCTCCCAGACGGTCCGCAGGTTTTCCCAGTGCCAGCTGTTCGGCCACAGGTCTCGGGTGAGCGCCTGCTGGTCACTCATCAACGCAGTCAGGAAGATGAAGACAAACGGCAACAGGAAGAACAGAGCGGCCGCGATAGCGAGTGAATGGATCGCAACCCAGTGCAAGAAGCGCGTACGGCGGGCCGTCCGCGCCGCCGACGTGATCGGTACGGGAGCGGAGATGGCGGTCGCGGTCATGCTGCACTCCTATCGGTCATCGAGCGCATGAGTACGGCGGTGAACGCCATCGCCAACGCGAACAGCACGAGCGCGATCACCGATGCGCCGCCGGTGTCGAACCGCTGGAAGCCCAGGTGGTACACGAGTTGCGGCAACGTCAGCGTGGACTTCTCCGGATACCCAGGCTCGAACTGCTGACCGGATCCGCCGATCACTCCGCTGGCGACCTTCCCGGCGACCAGTGGCTGGGTGTAGTACTGCATCGTCTGGATCACCCCGGTGACGACCGCGAACAGCACGATCGGCGAGATGTTCGGCAGAGTCACGAAGCGGAACTTCTGCCACGCCCCAGCGCCATCCAGACCGGCCGCTTCGTACTGCTCCTGCGGTACGTCGAGCAATGACGCCATGAAGATGACCATGAGATCGCCGATGCCCCACAACGCCAGCAAGGTCAGGGCAGGCTTGGACCAGGTCGGATCGTTGAACCAGCCTGGTTGCGGCAGTCCGAGGCTGCCGAGGATGTTGTTCACCGGTCCGGTGCCCGGGTTGAGCAGGAACGCGAACGCCATCGTCGCGGCCACCGGCGGAGCCAGATACGGCAGGTAGAACGCCGTACGGAAGAAGCCTGCGCCTGTCTTCACCTTGGTGATCAGCATGCCGATCCCCAGACCGAAGACCACCCGGAGCGTGACCATCACGACGACCAGCCAGAGAGTGTTGCGCAAGGCGGGCCAGAAGAACGGGTAGTCGGAGAAGACGTACTGCCAGTTCTTGAGGCCGGTCCAGGTCGGCGGCGTGAACCCGTCGTACTTCATAAAGCTGAAGTAGACGGTCGAGCTGAGTGGGTAGAGGAAGAAGACGCTGACGCCGATCAGCCAGGGCGACAGGAACGCGAGGTTGCGCAGAGCCTCTCGGCGACGCTTTTGTCGAAGAGTCATTTGGCCTGCGCCAGATCCTTGTCGATCTGCTGGTCGGTCTTCGCCAGCCCGGCGGCCAGGTCGGGGACCTTGCCGGACTCGTGGGCGAAGCCGAAGTCCTGCAGCGTGAGCTGGTACGCGCCGCCGTTCGGGCTGGCCGGCGTCGTGCTGCTCTTCGGGTGCTGGGCGATCTCGAGGAATGTCTTGAAGTCGGGGCTGAGTTTGGGCGACTTCAGGGCGTCCAGCGTCGACGGCACGTTGTGGATCGCGTTCGCGAAGCTGACGACGGCGTCGGTGTCCGTGGTCATGAACTTGACCAGCTCCCAGGCCGCGTTCTGCTTCTGGCTGGTGCTCGCGATCCCGATCACGGTGCCGGACAGATACCCCTTGCCGTAGCTGTCGGCCTGGTCGTCGGGCACCGGGAACGGCGCGACGCCGATGTCGAACTTCACCCCGGCCTCGCGAGCCATGCCGAGCCGCCACTCACCGTCCATGGTCATCGCGACCTGCCCGGTGTGGAACGGGTTCTTCGCACCGAACTCGTCACCGAAGGTCGAGCGGTACTTCTCCAGCTTCGCGAACCCGCCGAGCTCGTCGACCAGGCCCTTCTGCCACGTCAGCATGTTCGCGAACGCCGGATCGGCAGCGAGGTTCGACTTGCCATCAGCAGTGAAGTACGTCGGGTTCCACAACGCAGCGAAGTGCGAGGTGGTCGACTCGTAGCCGTGGAAGTTCGGCATGAAGCCGAGCTGGGTGAAGGTGTCGCCCTTGGTCTTGGTGAGCTTCTTCGCGTCGGCGTTGAACTCCGACAGCGTCTTCGGCGGCGCCGCGATCCCGGCGGCCTTGAACGCATCCTTGTTGTAATACAGACCGTACGCGTCGTTCAGCAGCGGCAGTGTGCAGCGCTTGCCCTGGAACTGCGTGTAGTCCTGCAGCGGCTTGGGGAACGTCTTGTCCAGCTCGATCCCGGACTTGTCCAGGAACGGCTTGAGGTCGCTGAAGACGTTCGATGCGCAGAAGGTGCCGACGTTGTCGGTGGTGAACGACGACACCACGTCCGGTGCATCTGAGCCGCCCGCCCGCAGCGCCTGCTTGATCTTGTCGTCGTTGGTGTTGCCGACGACGTTCACGTGGATGTTCGGATGCTTCGCCTCGAACGCCTTCACGTTGGTGGTGATCGCGGCCACCTCGCTCGGTGCGCTCCAACCGTGCCAGAAGGTGATGCTGACGTCCTGGGTGGCGTCGTCATTCGCCTTCGGGGCCGCTGACGTCCCTGTACAAGCGGTGGCCAGCAAAGCGACTGCGGTTGCGCCGGCTAAGGCACGGGAGAAGCGGGGCATCCAAGAACTCCTAGGTGATAGGTGGACCTGCGGTGTCGAAGACTTCGTCGCGGGTGGTGCTCAGAGCGGACTGCAAGGCCCCGGCCAGGACCGGGTCGGTGCTGACCGCGGTCATCAGCAACCGCGGCCGGGGTACGGCGAGATCGGCGAGCTCGTCCTGGACGAGTCCGCGCAGGCGATCGCCACCAGCGGTGATCACGCCACCGGCCAGGACGATCAGTTCGGGGTCGACCACGGCGACGATGGCCGCGAGGCCGACCGCGAGCCGGTGGGCGAATTCCGCGAGGACGGCGTCGCCCGCACCCTTGGTCTCCAGGGCGACCGCGATGGCAGCTTCCGGCGTACGGGCCTTGAGGCCGTGTTCGCGGGCGAGCTCCAGGACGGGTTCGCCGCCGGCGAGCTCCTGGAAGCCGCCGGCGTTGTTTCGGCCGACGTTGCGGACCAGCGGCGTACCTGGCAGGGGCATGAACGCGACCTCGCCGGCGCCGCCGGTCGCGCCGCGCAGCAGCGTCCCGTTGATCACGATCGCCGCGCCGATGCCCTCCTCGCCCCACAGCAGCACGAAGTTGTCGCTGTCGCGGGCGTGGCCGACGCGTTGCTCCGCGACGGCGGCCAGGTTGACGTCGTTCTCGATCTCCAGCGGTACGGCGATCGCCGCTGCCAGCTCGTCGAGCAGGTGCGGCGCGTGCCAGCCGGGCAGGTGGGTCGCGTACCGCAGCCGACCCGTGGTCGGGTCGAACCCACCCGGCGTACCGATCGAGACGCGGTGAAGCCGCTCCCGGGTCAGGCCCGCCTCGCCGGCCGCGCCCTCGAGTGCCTTGAGCACTCGATCCACGGTGCCTTTGGCGCTGCGGCCGGGAGTCGGCAGCTCATAGGTGCCCGCGACCTTGCCGGTCAGGTCCGCGACGGCCGCGCGGATCCGCGTCGGCGTGACGTCGAGCCCGGCCACGTACGCGATGCCGCCGTTGATCTCGTACAGCTGCGCATTCGGGCCGGGGCGACCGGCGGTGGTGCCGCTGGGGCGGACCAGACCGGCCGCCTCGAGGCGAGCCAGCAGCTGGGACGCGGTCGGCTTCGACAGACCGGTCAGGTTGCCGAGCGTGGTGCGGGACAGCGGGCCCTCGCTGAGGAGCAGGTCGAGAGCGGCGCGGTCGTTCATCGCGCGGAGCAGGCGCGGCGTTCCGGGTGTTGTTGCCATGAGCTAACCCTGCCTCCCTCCGCCGGATCCGTCTGCTCGGCTCGCTGGTCGAACGAACTGTTAGGAAAGTTTCCTATTAACGCGAGACCGTACGGCGGACGCGGGCGGGTGTCAATCGCGGTTGGTGAGTTAGGCTCACCTAACTATGTCGACTGGGGAATTGTTGAGGCGCGCGATCCGACGGCATCGGGGCCGGATGATCGCTGGGGTCCTGGTGCTGTCGCTGCATCAAGCGACCGAGGCGGCCGTGCCGGTGGCGATCGGCATCTTCGTGGACCGGGCTGTGTCGACCGGCGAGGTGCGTCCGCTGCTGTGGTGTGTGCTGATGATGATCGTGCTGTTCGCCGTGCTGTCGAACGCATGGAAGACCGGTGCGCGGCAGATCGTGCGTGCGATCGAGTACGAGACCCACATGCTCCGACTGGAGATCGCGCAACGAGTGATGGACCCACGCGGTCACACCACTGGGCTGCGGTCCGGAGAGCTGTTGTCGATCGCGACGTCCGACGCTGAGCGGACCGCGTTGATCATGCGGGCCGTCTCGATCGGCTGTGCAGCTGGTACGGCGTTGATAGTGTCGTCGGTGTCGTTGCTGCTGGTCGACGTACCACTCGGGCTTGGCGTGCTCATCGGCGTACCGCTGCTGGTGCTGGGGATCCAGGCGTTGTCGCCGCTGCTGACTCGTCGTACGTCCAGCCAGCAGCAGGCGGTGGCGCAGACGACCGCCCTGGCTACCGACCTGGTCGGCGGGCTGCGGACCCTGCGGGGGATCGGGGCGCAGCACAACGCGGCCGCGCGCTACCGACGGTCCAGCGAGACCACTCTGCAGGCGACGCTGCGTGCGGCCACGACGGCCGGCCTGCAGGATGGTGTGACGACCGCACTGAGCGGACTCTTGCTCGCGGCTGTTGCTGGGGTGTCGGGGTGGTTCGCGTTGAACGGACAGATCACGATCGGCGAGCTGATCACCGTGGTCGGTCTGGCGCAGTTCGTCGCCGAGCCGGTCGGGACGCTTGGGTATGCCAGCCAGGTCCTCGCTACGTCCCGCGCATCGGCCGAGCGGCTGGCTTCTGTTCTGTCTTCTCCGCCGCTTGTCGTCAGCGGTACTGCTACAACGTTGGACGCCTCGAAGCCGCTGCTAGAGCTGGACGGGGTGTCCTATAAGTCCTTGTCCGCAGTGGATCTGACGCTGCGACCGGGGGAGTCCGTGGGCGTGCTGTGTTACGACCCACGAGACGCCGATGCGTTGCTGACGGTTGTAGCCGGTCGAGCACCTGAACACGCCGGTGTGCTGCGTGTTGGCGGTACGCCGATCGACGAGCTCGACATCGACGTACTGCGGCAGACCGTCCTGTTGGAGCAACACGAGACGGACCTGTTCGAGGGAACGCTGCGGAGCAATCTGCTCGTCGAGTCCCCGTCGCTGGACCGGGTGATGACGGCTGCAGGCGCTGCGGACCTGATCGAGGAGCTCGACCGTCCATTGGCCGACCGCGGTCAGTCGCTGTCCGGTGGGCAGCGGCAACGGCTCGGGCTGGCTCGCGCACTCCTTGCTCAGCCGCCAGTCCTGGTGCTGCACGACCCGAGTACGGCGGTTGACGCCGTGACGGAGGAATTGCTGGCGGAGGGGCTGGCTGAGGAGCGGTCCGGGCTGACCACGCTGGTGTTGACGAGCAGCCCGGCGTTGCTGGGCAAGATGGACCGGGTGGTCGTGATCGCGGCCGGTGCGGTGGTTGCCGAGGGCATCCATGCGGAGCTCGCCGCGCGTGACTCGGCGTACCAGGAGGCGGTGCTGCGATGAACCTGCTCCCCATTGCCGGACCGCGCGCGACGTGGGCTGTGTTGTGGCAAGAGATTCGGCGGCAGCCGGTGCTGTCGGTTGTTGCCGCGCTGGTGATCACTGGCGCCAGTGCGGCCGGTCTGGTCGCTCCTTGGGCGCTCGGTGTGCTGGTGGACGACGTCTCCGGTGGCGCCGACAACACGGCGATCGTGAAGGTCGTGCTCCTCATCGGCGTGGCTGCGCTGCTGGCCGGCGCACTGACTGCGCTTGGGGTGACGCTGGTCGCGCGGGTCGGTGAGACCGTGCTGGCGCGGATCCGCGAGAAGGTGTTGGACCGGGCGCTCCAGCTGCCCGCACCGGTGCTGGAGAAGGTCCGGATGGGCGATCTGCTCTCCCGAGTCGGTGACGACGTCGCATCGGTCGCGTCTGCGCTGACCGAGGTCGGACCGGCTGTGCTGGGTGCGATGTTGACGATCCTGCTCACCGTGGTCGGCATGTTCGCCCTGGACTGGCGGCTCGGTCTGGCCGGGTTGCTGGCCGTCCCTCTCTACGTCGCGGCGCTGCGGTGGTACCTGCGGCGGTCGGCGCCGTACTACCGCCAGGAGCGGGTCGCGCTCGGAGAGCGGTCTGAGGCGATCATCGCGTCCCTCCGCGGCAGTGCGACGGTGCGGGCTTACCAGCTGGAGGATCGTCAGCTGGAGAAGATCAGTGTCACCTCGGCCAAGGCGCGGGACATCTCGATCCATGTCTTCAAGCTGTTCAGCTTCTTCTCGATGCGGATCAACCACGCCGAGTTCCTCGGGCTGACCTCGATCCTGGTGACCGGGTTCTTCCTCGTCCGCGCGGATCAGGTGAGCATTGGTGCGGTGACCGCGGCCGCGCTGTACTTCCACCGGTTGTTCAACCCGGTCAACGTCGTACTGATGGAGTTCGACCAGATCCAGACCGCTGGTGCGGGCCTTGCCCGGCTGGCCGGCGTACTCGAGATCGAGCCGATCCCTGAGCCGCCTGCGGGTCCTGCTCCGGCGGACTCGTCGCTGGACCTGGAAGGGATCAGCCACACGTACGACGGACCCGAGGTGCTGTCCGACGTGTCGCTACGGCTCGAACCAGGTGAGCGGGTGGCGCTGGTCGGCGCGAGTGGCGCCGGAAAGACCACCCTGGCTGCGATTGCGGCCGGTGTGCTCGTTCCGACCGCCGGTGTGGTCAAGCTGGGTGGAGTGGATGTCGCTGCGCTCGGTGAGGATCGGACTCGGGAGCAGGTGGCGCTGTTGAGCCAGGAGGTGCATGTGTTCTCCGGTTCGCTGGCGGACGACGTGCGACTGGCTCGGCCGGACGCCACGGATGCTCAGGTCGAGCGCGCGTTGGAGCGGGTGGGCGCCTTGGCCTGGGTGCGTGCGCTGCCGGATGGTCTGGGGACTGTTGTCGGGGAGAACGGGCATCCGTTGACCGGTGCGCAGGCACAGCAGGTCGCGTTTGCTCGCCTGGTGCTGGCCGACCCACCAATCGCCGTACTGGACGAGGCGACCGCTGAGGCCGGTAGTGCGGGTGCGCGGGAGCTTGAGCGGGCCAGCATCGCTGCAACCGAGGGACGTACGACGCTGGTCGTCGCACACCGGTTGACTCAAGCACAGCAGGCCGATCGGATCATTGTGCTCGACCACGGGCGGGTGGTCGAGTCGGGTACGCACGAGTCGCTGCTCGCCGGCGGTGGACGCTATGCGCAGCTGTGGCGGAGCTGGTCCGGGGTGTCTACGCCTGGTCAGCCAGGAGGGCGAACGACACCAGCCAGTGCGTCGACATGAAGTCGCCGTGGGTCACTGTCGGGATGACCGCCTCCACCTGACGGTCCGCGCCGGCACGCAGTACGTCGGCAACGTCGGGTAGCGCCGGTGCGATCGTTCGGAGCTGCCAGGCCCGCGACAACGCCAGCCCGGACAGGTGCGCGAGCTGTCCGTCGCCGGAGTCGTCAGTGGCCGGCACATCGAGCAGGTGCGCGTGAGCCGTCGTACCCAGGCCGGGCAGGAACGCTGTAAGCCACGGGCCGAACTCGTCATCCGGGAGTACGCGGCGCATCAGCTCGGCCTCGCTCAACGCCGGTGAGAGGAAGTCCGTACCTGAGGGCTCGAACCTCGTGTCGTAGTTGGTGTCGCCACCGAACCACTCGACCGCGCGGCTTCGGATCGCGTCGACCACATCCGCGCGGCCGAGGTCGTCGTACGCCTCCAAAAGCAGTGCGAGTGCGAAGGCGCTGTTGAGGTGGACGCCGTGACGGACGGGATACGCCTGGCGTGGCAGCCAGCCGAGGACGAGGTCGGCGATGACATCGGCCAGTGGACCGAGGTCGTACCGACCCTGCGCGGCGGCGGCGAGCATCGCAGCCCAGGCCCAGCCGTACGGGCGTTCGTACGACGGACGCTCGCTCAGGTACGCCGCCTCCGTCGCGATCGCCTCCGGGGTGAGCCGCCGGTCGAGGATCTCGATCGGTCGCGGTCCGGCCTGGTCCGGGGCCAGTGTCAGCAGCCGGACCAGGGACCACTGCATGTGCGCGCTGGAGTGCCAGTCGTAGGAACCGTGGAAGGCCGGATGCAACCGGTCCGGCGTCACGTCCACGTCGTTCGCATTCTGCGAGGCGTGCGCGGCGCCGTACGGGTACAGGGTTTCGAGCACCGCACAAGCGATCTCGGCCCAGGCAGCGGCGTACTTCATGGATCTCCTTCTAGAAGGCGAAGACGTACATGATCGCGATGTTGCAGGCGAGCAAGGGGATTGCGGTCGGGATCTGGGCCTTGATCGGGCCGTACTGATCCTTCATCTCGAGCAATGCGGCGGGGACCAGGTTGAAGTTGGCGGCCATCGGCGTACAGAGGGTTCCGCAGAAGCCGGCCAGCATGCCGACCGCGAACACGATCGCCGGCGAACCGTCGAACTGCTGCACCAGCAGCGGCCACCCGACCGCGGTCGTCATCACCGGGAACGCGGCGAACGCGTTGCCCATGATGATCGTGAAGACCGCCATCCCGATGCAGTACAGCGCGACCGCGGCGATCAGCGAGCCCTTCGGGACCAGGTGATCGGTGACCCGGCCGACCGCTTTGCCGACACCGGAGGCGGTGAACAACAGGCCGAGCGTGGCGAGCATCTGCGGCAGAATCGCGGCCCAGCCGATGTGTTCGAGTAGTCGGCGACCCTCGTGCAGCGGTACGGCGGGGGACCTCGGCCGAAGCAATGCCATCCCAACCACCAGCGCCAGCAGCGATGCGACGCCGAGGCCGATGATCGTGGCCGAACCGGACTGCAGCAGTAGCTTGCCGTCACCCAGCTTCACCTTCGCCAGCCAGGCGGCGAAGATCGCCGCGACGACCGGGATCACCAACGCCGGCAGGAACAACTTGTTGCCGAACCGGTCGGCGAACCGGATCCGCTCTTCCGGAGTGGTCGTCTGCTCCTTCCCCCGGCCGGGAAAGCCGGAGCCGGCCAGCACGGCCAGGCCGATCACCGCGATGCCGAGCAGCCAGGCCGGGGCCGTCTTGTTCACCACGAACGTGCCGTAGCCGAAGGAGAGGCCGAGGATGCCCCAGAACGCGGCGCTGCCGATGCGCTTGGGGTTCGTGCGGTCGTTGACGACCTGGAGGGCGATCAGGACGAAGAAGATGCCGCAGAGCCAGTAGAACCACTCGACCTTGATCACTGCGCCACCTCCTCGGTCTCGGTCTTGCTCTGCTCGGCCAGCTTGTCGAGCTGCCGATCGAGCAACAGGAGCCGGCCGCCGTGGATCAGGAGCGCGCAGATGGCGGTCGGGATGGCCCAGAGCGCGATGTCGATCGCTTCGAGGTGCAGCCCGTACGTCGTGTCCACGAAGCCGGTGATCAGCAGGATCGAACCGATCGCGACGAAGATGTCCTCACCGAAGAACAGGCCGACCGTGTCGGAGCTGGCAGCGAAGCCCTTGATCTTCTCCCGCGTCTTCTCGGTCAGCGTGCCGTAGCGACGCTCGGCCGCACCGGCGGCCATCGGGTAGATCAGCGGCCGGACCGTCTGCGCGGGCCCACCGATGCTGGTCAGGCCGAGCGCCGCCGTACCTTGCCGGATCAGCAGGTAGAGGGCGAGCAACCGGCCGGTGGTGAGGACCTTCAGCTTGCTGATCAGCTTGCGGGCCTGGTCCTGCAGCCCGTACCGCTCGATCAGCCCGATCACGGGTAAGGCGACGATGAAGATCGTGACGGATCGGCTGCCGGCGAAGCCCTGGCCGAAGGTATCCAGGATCTTGACCGGTGACAGGCCGCCGATCAGGCCGGCCACGATACCGGCGGCGGTGACGACCAGCATCGAGTTCAGCCGGAGTGCGAAGCCGACGACGACCACGGCGATGGCGAGCAGAACCCACATGGTTCCTCCCGGGGACGGATTGTCCGGCCACCATAAGAGATTGTTGAACGATCCTGCAATGCATCATTCGAACAAACTTCTCTTACGGCCGAAGTAGGTCGTCCAGGGGTGCAATGGGGACGACGCCGGAGGCTTTCCGGACGAGTTCCGGATCGACGCTGACGAGCGCGTCTGCCTGGAGTTTCGCGACGGCCAGGTACTCCGCGTCGCGAAGGGTGTCCCAGTCCTGCTCGCGGGCGACCTTCCAGGCGGTCCAGCGGGACATCCGGTCCCCGAGGGTGCGGATCTTCAGCTCGGTCATCCGGGTGTGCAGCCGCCGTGCGTCCGGCTCGGTCCGGCGGCCGGCGCGGACATCGGTCAATAGCAGTTCGAGGGCCTCCGAGCGGATGGCGCTGGGAGCGACCAGTTGATGAGCCGGATCGACGGTCAGGTCACCATCGACCAGGTGCAGAAGGGTGGGTGCATCGATGACAAAACGGGTCATGCCCCTCAGAGTGCCCTAAGTACTCCGCGCGCTAAGGCAGGCGCCAATCGATCGGGGTAGCGCCTTGCTCGACCAGGAGTGCGTTGACGCGGCTGAACGGGCGGGAGCCGAAAAAGCCACGGTCGGCGGACATCGGGCTCGGGTGCGCGCTTTCGACGTACGGCGTGCTGCCGAGCATCGGCTTGAGCGTCTGGGCGTCACGTCCCCAGAGGATCGCGACCAGCGGGCCACCCCGGTTCACCAGCGCGTGGATGGCCTGCTCGGTGACGGTCTCCCAGCCTTTGCCGCGGTGCGCTCCCGACTTGCCCGGCTGGACAGTGAGCACTCTGTTGAGCATCAGCACGCCTTGCTCGGCCCACGGCGTCAGGTCGCCGTTCGAGGGCGCAGGTACGCCGACGTCCGCCATCAGCTCGCGGTAGATGTTGGCGAGGCTCCGCGGGATCGGTCGTACGTCGGGTGCGACCGAGAAGCTCAATCCCACTGGATGGCCTGGGGTCGGGTAGGGGTCCTGGCCGACCACCAGCACCTTCACCTGCTGCAATGGGCTCTTGAACGCGCGCAGCACGTTCTCACCCGCGGGGAGATACGGCCGACCCGCCGCGATCTCCGCGCGCAGGAACTCACCCATCTTCGCGACCGTGTCCTCGACCGGCTGCAGGGCCTCGGCCCAGTCCGGCGCCACCAGATCCGTCAACGTCTTCGCGCTCACCCGCCACAGTTTCGCAGTACGACGCCGACGGATGCATCCCGGGTTGTCGTCCGGTGTTCGCGTGTCGCTCAACCCTGGGTCTTGGCACGCACGGTACAAAGGTCGCGGCCCCGCAACGGTATGAGCATTGCGGGGCCGCATAACCCCATGGTCGCCGGGCGAGGAGTGCACCGGCTCACCGCATGCGAGGGAGGACCGCTCATTCAGCGAGCGTCCTCGACAGCCCCGATCTCTCACGCACCGCGGTCGTCGCATTCCCGGCAGGCCAACCACAGGCTGCCCGCACTTACGCACCGAGCCCGCCACGCGCCCCAGCAACTCCATTCTTTCCTTCGTTTCCTTTGCTCTGTTACTGGGTGGCTAGCCTTCTCAACGCGCTGGCATAGCGGCTGGCGGCGTACTGCTGGGCTTTGCGGCCGGCAGGTCCGGCGAGGCGGGTGTACCAAGCCGCAGCCCGGCTGTAGGCGCGGATGGTGAAGTAGATGCCGTCTGGCTCGCGGGTGACCACAAAGGACTCCTCACCGGCCTCCGGGTGCCCTTCGAGGCTCCCGTACGCGAAGCCGACGCGGTCCGGCTCGTCGACAGTCCAGACGACGCGGCACGGGATCGGCAGCCCCAGGACGCCCAGTGGGGAGATCGTGCGGAGCCGACCGATCAGGATGCCGGCGCCGGCGCGGCCGAGGGCGTTCGTACCGATCGTCGGGGGCGTGTCGGTCGCGGTGATCGGTAAACCGGCTGCCCGATGCATGCGCCAGTTCAGCAACGCCTGACCGGCGCGGGCGAATACCTCACTGCCCGCGCCGATCCGGCTGCGCTGCTCGAGCCGGTGGTACCCCTGCGGCGTCTCGTCGTACCGGGTCGATCCGACCACGGTGTAGTTGAACCGCAGTCCGGCCACGTCGTCCAGCTTCATCAACTGCTCTTCAGACCCGACGTCTTGTCGGCCTTGATGGCGTTGAACAGAGCCAGTGCCTTGGCGGTGTCCCATTTCACGGCGACGCCCCGATTGTTGCCGAGGTCGTAGTGGTCACTGCTGATCGGGACGGTCAAGGTGATGCCGCCGCTGCCCGACACAGCACGCATGCCGCGGGCGAAGCCGATGAAGTCGAACAGGCTCATGTCCTTGTCGACCGTCAGCGCGTCGACGCCCTTGGTGGCGACGTTGTAGTAGCGGATCGGGTTCAGGAACGTGGACGGCGAGCTCGCCTTCTTCGCGACCGCACCGACCATCGCGCGCTGCCGCTCCACCCGGCCGAAGTCGTTGTTGCCGTCGGCGTGCCGTGATCGGACGTAGCCGAGCGCGTTCACGCCGTCGAGATTCTGGCAGCCGGCCGGCAGGTTGATGTGCGCGTCCGCATCTTTCATTGCCTTGGGCAAGCACATGTTGATGCCGCCGATGCTGTCGATGACCGAGGCGAACCCGCCGAACCCGACCTCGACGTAGTGGTCGATGCGCAGTCCGGTGGTGTTCTCGATGGTCTGGATCAGCAGCGCCGGGCCCTTGTTGAAGGCCGCGTTGATCTTCTGCTTGCCTTGCACACCAGGGATGTTGACCGCGCTGTCACGCGGGATGCTGATCAGCACCGTCGGGCCGGACTCGGGCACATGCATCAGCATGATCGAGTCGGTCCGTGGCGGCCCGGCGTCCCCGCCGGTGTGCAGCCGCGCGCGCTCGGCCCGGGTGAGGTCCTCGCGGGCATCCGAGCCGACCATCAGGTATGTCGTTCCCGGTGTATCGGCCGGACGGGCGCCGGTCGGCATCGCATCGATCTTGTCCATCCGGCTCCAGGCGTAGAGCGGGACGACGACCAGCATCAGGATGAACAACAGGACGATCAGTCCGACGGTCCGCAGGAACCAGTTCCGCCGCTTCTTCGGGCGTCTGGTCGCTGGGCGCGGGTCGATGGGCTGCGTTTCACTCATAGCCATGACGGTATAGGTGCCCAGTGCCCGCGCACGTCACCCCACTGAATGGTTTTACCGGTCGGAAAGTAGATCCCGCCTCCTCCGGAAGGAGGAAATCGGCCCGGACACCGAACCAAACCGCTGGAACGCGCGCGGCGAGACCCCGACCCGGGCGGTGAACAAACGGGTGAAGTAGGCGGCATCGTCGTACCCGACCCGCCGGGCCACCGCTGCGACGGTCAGGTCCTCCTCGGCCAGCAGACTCTTCGCGGTGTTCAGTCTGGTGGTCAAAACCAGTTCCTGCGGCGTGGAGCCAGTGGTACGACGAACTGCCTCACGCAGCTCCTTGACGGTCAGTCCGAGCGCGGCGGCGTACTCCGGAACGCTGAGCGGTGAGCACGCGAGCTCGGCCAGCTGTACGGTTACGTCGTCGGTGGGTGCGGGCGCGGCCGTTGCGATGAGGTCATAGAGCGCCGCAATGGTCTGTACGGCGTCACGTGTCTCACTGACGCGGAGCAGGCGGCTGAAGGCCCGGTCGATCGGTCGTGGATCGGAGTACCGGCGTACGGGCTGGTTCAGGTGGCCGAGAGTGGTGAGTGCTCCGGTCGCTGGACCGCTGAAGAGTGTCCAGCTCTGGCGCCAGCTCGTGGTTGGACGGTATCCATGCAGGACGCCGGGGTAGAGGTAGATCATGGCCGGCCCGTGGACGTCGTACAGCTGACGGTCTGGACCGTGCAGAAGCTGACCGCGTCCTTGTTTGAGCCAGACCAGCGCGTGGCAGCCGAGTGCTCGCTCCGGGACCGGGCCGGGCGGGCTGAGCTGCTCTCCGGCGCCCAGGCAGAAGAGTCCAAGTTGCTGCTCGGTTGCGCCAGGGGTCAGGTAGATCGACCAATCCGCCATGGCACAAGAGTCCAAGAAGTCGGTCGCGAGTGTCCATTCCGCCTGTGGTTGCTGCAGGGTGAACTGGAGCGGTGCTGACTTCCAATGGGTATCTGCTTGATGAGCGGCGGCTGGGTGAGCTTGTCCCGGTGCCTGCGCAGGAGCGTGCCGATCGCGCTGCGTTGCGGGCGCGGCTGAGGAAGGCCGGGTATCTGTTTCTGACCGGGTTGCTGGATCCCGCGGTGGTGCGCGGCTTCCGCGAGTACTACCTCGGGCTGACCGGCGGGCTGAGCGACAGAGCGTCGTACCGGCAGGTGCTTTTCGAGCAGATAGTGCCGGGGGCGGAGTACGCGGCGTTCTGCGCGCAGCCGGCGCTCAAGGGGTGGTTCGAGTGGTTCCTGGGCGGGGAGCCGTTCCTGCATCGTCGGAAGATCATCCGGCAGACGGCACCAGGCGAGAACGGCATCGGTACGGCGACTCAGGCGCACTACGACTTGCTGTACCTCCGGGAGGGTAGCGACCAGGTGCTGTCAGCCTGGATCCCACTCGGTGACTGTCCGGTCGCTCGCGGCGGACTGACCTATCTGGAGCGCAGCCACCAACGAGTGCTTGCTGAGGAGGCTGCCGGGCGGCTGAAACGACCTGCGGCGTCCATGACCGCCGACCTGCCCAGTCTGGCCGAGCAGTACGACGCGAACTGGCTGGTCACCGACTATGCGGCCGGTGACGTGGTCATTCACACCGCCCACACGATTCACGCCGCTCTGGACAACGTGTCGGCTGAGCTGCGGCTGTCGACCGACATCCGGTACCAACGGGCGGACGACGCGATCGACGCCCGGTGGCAGCACCACTGGCACGATCGCGACGGGCTCTGAACGACGGTCATCCCGGTGCGGAAGTTCCCAGTCTGTCCGGGGTGACCGGAATGCGGATGCTTCTCGCTAACGACAATCATTTTGGTTAAGGTGCCGCTCGGAAGGTTTTTCCGCATCTGAACCGAGTCTGAGTCGAATCTGAGGAGAGCCCGTGAACCGCAACGAGTTGGTCGCCGAGGTGGCGCAGAAGGCGGGCATCCCGCGGAACCAGGCCGAGAAGGTTCTCGACGCCCTGGGCGACGTCGTCACCGAGGCCGTGCAGCAGGGCAACAAGGTGTCGCTGACCGGCCTGCTGAGCATCGAGCGGGTGCTGCGAGCGCCGCGTACCGGCCGCAACCCGCAGACCGGTGAGCCGCTCTCGATCCCGGCCGCCTACTCCGTCCGCCTCTCCTGCGGAAGTCGCCTCAAGGCCGCAGCCCGAGGCAACCTCCGCAGGGTGTCCTGACTAGCTGTTACTGGGTAAGAACCGGATCTTGTCGCACTCGCCCTCGTCGACCGCGTGCTTGATCGGCTTGGTGGTCGCCGACACTGCGCTGATCCAGTACGGCGTGGTCGGTGTCGGCGGGGTGTTGAACCGGGCGTTCGGCAGGTAGAGCCGGTCCCCGAAGGCCGCGGCGGTCGTCGGGACGTCGAAGTCCGTGCTGGTGACCACACGGACCACAGTGCCCTTGGTCCCCGCCGAATTGAGGGTCACGACGGAGATCTGGTTCGAGCGGTTCTGGACGACGTACAGGGTCCGTCCGATCAGCAGCAGGCCGTCGCCGTTCGTCATCACGGTGTTGCCGATATCGATCCGCCGGGCGACTCCGGTCTTCGGGTCCACCCGGAGCAGGAAGCCGGTCGACGACTGCACGATGATCAGGGCACGGCCGTCCGGGGTGAGCGAGATGCCGTTGGCGTTGATCGCGCCTGGGGTGTGCTGATAGTCGCCGGACAGCGGGATGGTCTCAGCGTTGGCGGGCAGCTTTCCGTGGCGGCCGAACGGGACCTTGTAGAACACAGGCTGCTGCGAGTCGGTGAACCACGCCGCGTCCTTACCCAGGATCACGTCGTTCACGAATGTTGGCGTCGCTGTGGTGAACGTGTAGCTCGCGAGCACCTTCCCGGTGCGGGTGTCGATCACCCGACCGTTGCCGCCGCCCGAACCGGCGACGAACAGCCGGCCGGAGCCGTCCACCTTCATCCCCAGCGAGCCGGTGCCCGGCCCGGTGCTGATCACCTTGCCGGTGCCGGTCTTCAGATCGGCGGCGTAGATGTCGCCGTTCGCGCGGGAGCCGAGGTACGCCGTACCTCCGTCGATCGCGATGCCTTCGGGCTGGAAACCGGCCGGGAGTTCGATCCGGGTCGGGAAAGCGGTCGGGTTGGTCGTCGTCGATGGGGCGGCCGTGGCAGCCGACGTACTCACCAAACCCAGCATCAGAGCCGGGACGCCGATCAGCGTGGTGAGCCGGCGGACGAGGTGCGACATGGGCGGGTCCTCCTGATCCGGTGATTCTTCTTGCTGGGCTCAACGGGTTGGGCCTGTGGATAGTTCATCACGGGGCCGGCGGCGAACGGGTATGTTCGCAGACAGCAATCCGACACGGGACAAGGGGCACGGATGACAGCAGGAATCGATACTTCGAGTCTGTCCACGACGGTGCGGCCGCAGGACGACCTGTACCTGTACGCGAACGGCCCTTGGCTCGACGCGCACGAGATTCCCGCGGACAAGCCCATCCACGGCGCCTTCCATGTGCTCCGGGACGAGGCCGAGCAGGATGTCCGCGCGATCGTCGAGAAGGCCGTCGCGGCCGGGCACCCCGCGGGCAGTGAGGCGCGCAAGATCGCCGACCTCTACACCAGCTTCATGGACGAGGAGCGGATCGAGAGCCTCGGCGCCGAGCCGATCGCCGACCAGCTCGCGCTGGTTCGTGGGGTCGAGGACCTGTCCGGGCTGGTCTCGGTCATCGGTCAGCTCGAGCTGCAGGGCGTGTCCGCCGTCTTCCACTACTGGGTCGACGCGGACGCCAAGAGTTCCGACGAGACCATCGTCCATTTGATGCAGGGCGGGCTGGGCCTGCCGGACGAGTCCTACTACCGCGAAGACAGTTTCGCAGAGGTGCGTACGGCGTACGTCGCGCACGTCACGCGGATGCTCGAGCTGGCTGGGGTCTCCGATCCGGCCGGTGCCGCGCAGCGGGTGATGGAGCTGGAGACCAGAGTCGCGGGTGCGCACTGGGATCGGGTGAAGGACCGTGACGTCAAGCTGACCTACAACAAGCTAGACCGGGCCGGGCTGGACGCGCTGACGCCTGGGTTCGAGTGGACCCGGTGGCTCGAGGGCGCCGGCGTACCGGAGAACGCTTTCGACCAGGTCGTCGTTCGCGAGCCGGACTTCCTGACCGCGGCCGCCGGAATCCTTCAGGAGATCGAGCTCGACCGGTGGAAGGAGTGGCTGAGCTGGCGGATCGTGCACACCGCGGCGCCGCTGCTGAGCCGGGCGTTCGTCGACGAGAACTTCGCCTTCTACGGCAAGACGCTGACCGGTGCGCCTGAGCTGCGCGAGCGGTGGAAGCGTGGGGTCGGGACGGTCGAGTCCGCGCTGGGTGAGGCGCTCGGCAAGCTGTATGTCGCCGAGCATTTCCCGCCGGCCGGCAAGGCCCGGATGCTCGAGCTGGTGAACAACCTGGTCGAGGCGTACCGGCAGCGGATCGAAGCGCTCGACTGGATGGGACCGGACACCAGGCAGCGGGCGTTGGAGAAGCTTGGCACGTTCGTGCCCAAGATCGGCTATCCGGACGTCTGGAAGTCGTACGACGCTCTCGAGATCGACCCCACCGACCTGGTCGGCAACGTGCGCCGTTCGGTCGAGGTCGAGACCGAGCGGGACCTGGCCAAGCTCGGCAAGCCGGTGGACCGGACCGAGTGGCGGATGACACCGCAGACGGTGAACGCGTACTACAACCCCCGGATGAACGAGATCGTCTTCCCGGCCGCGATCCTGCAACCGCCGTTCTTCGGCCTGGATGCCGACGACGCGGTCAACTACGGCGCGATCGGTGCCGTCATCGGGCACGAGATCGGGCACGGCTTCGACGACCAGGGCTCGCAGTACGACGGCGCCGGCAACCTGAACAACTGGTGGACCGACGAGGATCGCGCCGCGTTCGAGCACCGCACCGACAAGCTGGTCGCGCAGTACGACGCTCTCGTGCCGGCCGAGGTGCCTGATCAACACGTCAACGGCAAGCTCACCCTTGGCGAGAACATCGGTGACCTGGGCGGTTTGTCGATCGCGTACTTCGCGTACGAGCTCTCCCTGGACGGCGCCGAACCGCCAGTCATCGACGGCCTGACCGGAGCCGAGCGCTTCTTCGTCTCCTGGGCCCGCGTCTGGGCCACCAAGACCCGCCCCGAAGAAGCCGCCCGCCGCCTGGCGATCGACGCCCACTCCCCACCAGAGTTCCGCTGCACGGCCGTCGTGAAGAACATCGACGCCTACCACCAAACCTACAAAACCCAACCCACAGACGGCATGTGGCTAACCCCAGAAGACAGAGTCCGCATCTGGTAACCCCTCAAGCACGGTCCACCGGACACCGCTCCGCGGCGGCTGCTCTCTTGCCGCCTTCGGCGGGGGCGCAGATTCGGTCGTTCCCGTCGACGTGGTTGGCGCGGGGGATGTGGTGGGCCGGGTGCGACGGACTGTGGTTGGGTCGGGCCCTGTGGGGGACTGTCGTCCGCGGGCTCCGCTGCGTGATGGTGCGACCAAGGGAAGGACGCGCTACGCGGATCCCGCGGGAGCTATGAGCCCGAGATCTGGACCCGGGAAGTCGGCGTGGACCCGGGCCGGCCTAGTTCGGTGCAGAACCGTGCAGTAGCGGGTGTGTTGACTGGTCTGGTCCTGGTGTGCCGGCGGTTGGTATCCGGTGGCGCAGATACGCTGGCGGGGGCTGCGGACATGTCATGGCGTCTCCGCAGTCACCGTCGGTGTCCGCGCCGCCCGTAAGGGCTGTTCGGGGCCTTGGGCCCCGTGATCCGGGCAGATTGATCCACCGGCCGGCCCGTCCCCCTTCCCTGCCCACGAATCCCGCCATCCGGACGAACCCGGCCGTATGCCGAGATCGGCGCCGGGTGCCGGGATCGAGTCGTGGATCAGGGTCGGCGACACGCGCCAAACAGCGCCAAAATCCACGACTCGAGCCACCCGACCCGCCAGCGGCGCTGCGGGGCGGTTAGGAGGCCATCCAGGATTGGAGGGCTTCGGGGGTTCGGGGCATGGCTTCGGAGAGGTTTTCGGCGCCGGTTTCGGTGATGAGGATGTCGTCCTCGATGCGGATGCCGATGCCTCGGAGGTCTTCGGGGACGGTGAGGTCGTCGGGTTGGAAGTAGAGGCCGGGCTCGACGGTGAGGACGTAGCCGGTCTTCAACGGGCCTTGGCGGTAGATCTCGGTGCGAGCCTGGGCGCAGTCGTGGACGTCCAGGCCGAGCATGTGGCTGACGCCGTGGAGGGTGTAGCGCTGGTAGAGCATGCTTTCCGGGTCCAGCGCCTCCTCGGCGGAGACCGGTAGGAGGTCCATCGCGTCCAGGCCGCGGACCAGAACCTCGATTGCGGCGAAGTGTGCGGTCCGGAAGGTCACGCCAGGCTTCAGGGAAGCGATGCCGGCGTTCTGGGCGTCGAGGACCAGCTGGTACAGCTCGCGTTGGCGGGGTGTGAACTCGCCGCTCACCGGCAGCGTGCGCGTGATGTCCGCGGTGTAGAGCTGACGGTTTTCCACACCCATGTCGAGCAGCATCAGGGTGCCGTCGACGACCGGGCCGTCGTTCTCGATCCAGTGCAGCGTGGTCGCGTGCGGTCCGGCCGCGGCGATCGAGCTGTAGCCGACGTCGTTGCCCTCGGCCCGGGCCCGGCGCCAGAACGTGCCCTCGATCCAGCGTTCGCCGTACTGGCGAACCTTGTCCATCTCCGCGATGACGTCGGAGAACCCGCGGTGCGTGATCGCGACCGCGTCCCGCAACTGCTCGAGCTCGAAGGCATCCTTGACCAACCGCAGCTCGGACAGCGTCGCGGCCAGCTCTTGGTCCTTCTGGTCGTCGGTCTTCGCGCCACTGAGCAGTGACGCGATCGACACGTCCTCGTCGCGTCGTACCCGGGTCTGGACGTCGCCCTTCAGCGCGTCGGCGAGCCGGTCGATGTGCCGGGTCTCGATGCCGAACTCCTTGGACGTCTCGGCCAGGGACGGACGCCGGCCGGACCAGAGCTCGCCGTACGTCCGGTCGCGCCAGAACTCCTCGCCCGCGGAACGGTCGGAGCGTGGCCGGAAGTACAGGACCGGGTCGTGGCCGCTGGTCCCGTTCGGCTCGAGCACCAGGACGGCGTCGGAGGTCTGGTTGCCGGTGAGCCAGACGTAGTCCGTGTGGGGCCGGAACACGAAATCTGTGTCGTACGAGCGGACCTTGTAGGTACCGGCCGGGATGACGAGACGCTCACCGGGGAACGCCTGCGACAGCGCGTCGCGCCGCTTCGCCGCCCATACCCCGACGTCGCTCAGCGTCACGTCCGCTCGCTCCGAGTCGCCCCACCCCGAGTTCATGAACTCCCGAAGCTTCGGGCTCGGCTCGGTGTCGTGCGTCGACGTCTTCGGCGTGCTGCTCTCGGTCGTCTCAGTCATCCTCGACCAGTCCTCATTTCCCACGTATTCCACCGGATGTGCGTCTCCCAGTATCGCTCCTGTCGGCCTGGCGCGGTTAGTGGACCAGTTCGGGTTCGCGGGGGGTGGTGAGGGTACGGCGGAGGGACTCGCCTTCGATGTCGATGTTCGGGAGGAGGCGGTCCAGCCAGCGTGGGAGGTACCACGCGTGCCGGCCGAGGAGGGCCATCACGGCGGGGACGATCGTCATCCGGACCACAAAGGCATCGATGAGTACGGCGAGTGCGAGCCCGAAGCCCATCTCCCGGATCAGCGTCTCGCCGGAGAGGATGAAGCCCGAGAAGACCGCTGTCATGATCACCGCGGCTGCGGTCACCACCCTGGCCCCGTGGGAGAAACCGCCGACGACGGCGGCGCGCGGTTCGTCACCGTGCACGAACTGCTCGCGCATCCGGGTGACCAGGAAGATCTGGTAGTCCATCGCCAGCCCGAACACCACCCCGATCAGGAAGATCGGCAGCATGCTGATCACCGGACCGGTCTGCCCCTCGATCCCGAACAGCCCGGCCAGCCAACCCCACTGGAACACCGCGACCAGCGCACCGAAGGTCGCCGCAACCGTGAGCAGGAAGCCGAGCGTCGCCTTGAGTGGTACCAGCAGCGAGCGGAACACGAGCATCAGCAGCAGGAACGCGAGCCCGACCACCAACGCCAGATAAGGCGCGAGCGCGTCTCTGAGCTTGTCCGACATGTCGATGCTGACCGCGGTGGAACCAGTCACCGACACCTCGCTACCGCCGCTGGTCGGCAACGACCGGATCGCCTGGACAAGGTCGCCGGTCTGCGCCGAGCTGGGCCCACTGGACGGAATGACCGTCAGCAATGCCGTGTTTCCGGCCGGGTTGAACCGCGGCGGGGCCACTAGGGTCACGTCAGGCAGACCACGTACGGCGGTCGCTGTCGCAGTGGCGGCGGCCTGTGGATCCGCGGACGCACCCGCGTCGACGACCACCATCAGCGGACCGTTGAATCCCGGCCCGAAGCCTTCGGTCAGCAGGTCGTACGCCTTGCGCTGAGTGGAGTCGGGAGCGGCCGTGCTGTCGTCGGGCAGACCCAGTCGGAGATCGGTCGCCGGCAATGCCAGCGCGCCGAGACCGATGACCGCAACCAGCAAGACCGCCACCGGTCGGCGGGTGACGAACTGTCCCCAGCGGCGCCCTGCGGTGATTCGCCCGGTCTGCTCCGGGTCGCCCGACCGCAATCCCGGGATCCGACCGCCGACGACTCGGCGCCCGGCGAATCCGAGCAGCGCCGGCAACAGCGTGAGCGCGATCGCCACCGCGATGACGACCGTGAACGCGGCCGCGAGCCCCATCTGGGTCAGGAACGGGATGTCGACCACGAACAGCCCGGCCAGCGCGATCACCACGGTCAGCCCCGCGAACACCACCGCGGACCCCGCCGTCCCGACCGCCCGTCCCACGGCCTCAGCAGGCTCGAGCCCGTTACTCAGCTCATGCCGGTAGCGGGACATGATGAACAGGGCATAGTCCACCGAGACGGCCAGCCCGATCATCAGCGCGAGAATCGGCGTCCCGGACCCGATCTCGATGAACCCCGTCGCCGCCGTGATCGCGGTCACCCCGATCCCGATCCCGATGATTGCCGAGAGCAACGGTAGGCCGGCCGCGATCAACGATCCGAACGTGATCAGCAGGACCACGGCGGCGACGCCGAGACCGATGACTTCGGTCAGCGGCTGCTGGCCCTGGGCTTGCAACGCGTCACCGCCGGACTCGACCGTCAGCCCGGCCGCGCGAGCCGGAGCGAGCGCGGCCTCGACGGCATCCTTCGCTTCCGGGGTGACGTCGGTCGCACCAACCTGGTAGGTCACCTGCGCGTATCCGGTCCGGCCGTCCGGCGAGACCGCCTTGGCGGTGAAGGGATCGAGAACGCTCGCAACCTGCGGCGCGGCGGCGATCCGATCCAGGGTCGCCTTCACCTGTGGCGAGTCGGCGAGTTTCTGCCCCTCGGGAGCCTGGAAGACGATTCGAGCGGTGGCGTCGTCGGCACCTGCCTGCGGGAAACGTTCCTGCAGGAGGTCCGCCGCGCGCTGCGACTCGGTGCCGGGGATCGAGAAGCCGTTCGAGGTCTGACCGGACAACGTGACCGCCCCGACCGCGCCGGCGGCCAAGAGGCCGAGCCAGATGAACACCACAAGCCGGCGCCGTCGGAACGCGAACCGGCCGAGCCGATACAGGTAGATAGCCATGCAGCAGATGCTTCCGACCCGGCTCTGTCGCTGGCGTCGCCTGATCGCGGACATCTGCCCGTACTGCGCACGCCGTACGGGCTACTGCGTTTGCGGTACGACGGTGCCCGGCCGGACCAGCCCGGTCTGGTAAGCGAGCACAACCAGCTGCGCGCGGTCACGACAGTTGAGCTTCACCATGGCCCGGTTGACGTGAGTCTTCGCGGTGGATGGCGAAAGGACGAGTCGTACGGCGATCTCCTCGTTCGACAAGCCCAATGCGACCAGACCGACGATCTCGCGCTCGCGTTCGGTCAGTACGTCGAGAACGGACGGGCCGATGGCCTGGCCTGCCTGTGGTTCGGTCAGGAAGCGGTTCATCAGGCCGCGAACCGCCTTGGGCGACAGCAGCGCGTCGCCGCGCGCGACCACCCGGATCGCGTCGATCAGCTCGTCCGGTTCGACGCTCTTGCCGAGGAAGCCGCTCGCCCCGGCCCGGATCGCGTCGAAGACGTACTCGTCCACCTCGAAGGTCGTCAGGATCAGGACCTTGACCCCGGCGAGCGCCTCGTCGGCCGTGATCAGCCGGGTCGCCGCGAGGCCGTCGACCTCCGGCATTCGGATGTCCATCAGGACGACGTCGGCCCGCTCGGTCCGGGCCCGTTCGACCGCCTCGCGGCCGTTCGACGCCTCAGCGACGACTTCCAGATCCGGCGCCGAGCTCACCAATACACGGAAACCGCTGCGAATCAGCGTCTGGTCGTCGGCCAGCAGCACCCGGATCGTCACTCACCACTCCCGTCTCCAGAGGAAGAACTGCATGTACGCCGAACCCGCCGCCGGGCTCTGGTCCGGTCGAGAGCTCGCCGCCGACGGCCGCGACCCGTTCGCGCATCCCGACGAGACCATGGCCGGTATTGCCGGCGCTGTTGTGATTCAGACCGCCCGTGGCGCCGGTGTCGGTGACGTCGATCGTGAGCGTTCCTCGGCGCCGCACCAGGCGGACGTCCGCAGCGGCGCCCGGTGCGTGTTTGAGCACGTTGGTAAGCGACTCCTGCACGATCCGGTAGGCAGTCAGCTCAATGACCTCTGGCAGCTCACCGATGGCGTCCGGCGCGGCCCAGTCGACCTTGACGCCCGCCGCGGTGAACGATGCGATCAGCGCGCCCAACTCCTGCAGTGACGGCGTCGGTGCGGTCGGCAGCGGCGAGCCGGAACGCCGGAGCACGCCGAGCAGCACTGTGAGCTCCTGCAAGACCGTGCGTCCGCCGGACCGGACCAGGGCCAGGGCACGCTCCGCCTCGTCCGGTTGATCGCGCAAGACGTGCGCTGCGACACCGGCCTGGACGTTCATGAGAGCGATGTGGTGCGCGATCACGTCGTGCAGCTCGTGCGCGATCCGCAGCCGCTCCTCGATCACGCGCCGCTGCGCTTCCTCGTCCCGCGACTGCTCGGCGCGGACGGCCCGTTCCTCCAGCTCGCGCAGATACGCCCGCCGGTACCTGGTCGCCTCGCCGATCGCGGCCCCGAACAGCACGACCACGCCGTTGAAAAGGCTCGCGAGCAGCTCACCGTTGGTGAAGACGGCGGCCGCGACCACGGTATTGGCGACCACCAGGATGATCGCGACGGTGCGCGTCCGGCGATCGGTGCGCATCACGACCGTGTACGCCGCACAAGCCATGAAGAGCCCGATCGGGCTCTTGACCTGCTGGGTGATCGCGAACGCGACCCCGGCGGCCGTGGTGATCCCGAGCGCGAGCAGCGGGGCCTTCCGCCGGAACAGCATCCCGATGGCCGCATTGATGCACAGCGCGATGCCCGTGACGGTCGGCCCGACGTGATCATGCTGTCGCTTGCCTAGCAGGATCAGATTGAGCAGAAGGATGAACCCGGCCAGGGCGCACTCCGACAGCGCCGGCGGCACTCGTAGGCCCCGGTACCACCGCGACAGCGCACCCATGTCCTCACAGTACGTGTTCGGATCGACAGTCGCGTCGTCCTGCGGCCGTATCCTCGCCGTACTGCGAATGCGGTACCTAAATCGTCGACGCCTGTACGGCGAGCGCACGCATCGCCTCGTAGCGCGGCCGAAGCGCTGCAACCGCGTCGACCTCGGACTGAACCGGGATGAGGTGCTCACCACCCGGGTCGGGTGAAAGGCCGAGGGCCACGGCCGCAGCGCCGCGCGCGCCGACTTCGGCCTCCGCACAGACCGTGGTCGGGCGTGCGAACGTCGCAGTGAGGCAGCGGCGCCACCACTCGGATGCATCGATGCCGCCACCACCCAGTACGACGTCCAGCTGCCGCCCGAACAATCCATCGAGCATTCGCAGCCCGCGATCGACCTCCAGCGAGGCACCCTGCAGCGATGCGGCCAGGAGGTCCGCTGCGGTGTCGTCGAAGGAGAGGCCGAAGTACACCCCGGATCCGCTCGGCACAGTCGCCGGAGGCCTGGTCCCGGCCATGAACGGGACTGCAATCACCCGCGAGGACCCGATCGGTACGTCGCCGGGCGCGCCGGACTCCAGTTGCAGTACGCCGGTCAGCCACGAGTGCAGGTTGCCCGCGGCCGAGAACGCCATCCCGGTCACGGCCCGCTTGTCGTCGACCCGATAGCGCCACAACTCCCACGGCAGCTCGGGTGCATTGTCGATCGGATGCACCACGCGTACGGCGGCCGACGTACCAACCGTCACCGCTGCGGTCCCCGAGTCGTATCCGCCCGTCCCGACGTTCGACGCGGCGCCGTCGCCGGTCGGCGGATGCACAGGTACACCGACGAGGCCGGGCCAGCGGCGTCCGTACTCGGCGGACAGTGTGCCGGTCCACCCGGTCGGGACGATCTGTGGCAGTTGGTCGGCCTTGACTCCCGCGATTTGCAGCGCCTCTTCGTCGTACAGGCCGCTGGCCAGGTCGAGCGTCCCGGTGCCGGAGGCGATCGACACCGAAGTGACGCGCTCGCCGGTCAGTCGCTCGAGCACGAGGTCGGGCAGTCCCGCGAAGCCGGCCGGCGAGCCTGTGGACAGCAGCCACGGGATCCGCCGCGTCCAGTAGAGCCGGTGCAGCCACGTGCCGGTCCGGGCGTGGAAAGCCTTCTCGTCGAACGACGGGTGCAGGCCGAGATCCACCGACCGGGTGTCCGCCCAGGTGATCACGGGGGTCTGGGCGTGACCGTTGTTGTCGAGGGCAACGATCGAGTGCCACTGCGATGACAGCACGATCGCGCCGATCTCGTCCAGGTGACCGTTCTGCTGCAGCTCGTCGAGGCAGCCGAGCAGGCCCTCGACGTACTCGTGCAGATCCAAGGTCGCGGAGCCGGCGGATCCGTACGTGGGGGTGATCTTGTGCCGGGCGAGCGCGCCGGCGATCGGCGCGGCGGTGTCGGCGGACAACACCAGTCCGCGCGACGACGACGTACCTAGATCGAGGGCGAGAATCCGGCCCCCGTTGGTGATGGCGCCCTCAGTCTTCGTCATGCAGGGCCTTCAGGAAGCTCATCGCCCACACGTTCACGTCGTGCGCGGCGAGGTGCTTGCGCATCGCCTTCATCCGGCGGCCGAGCTGGCGTTCGTCGGTGTTCATCGCGTCGACGATCGTGTCCTTCATGCCGTTGATGTCGTGCGGGTTCACCAGGAACGCCTGCCGGAACTCGTCCGCGGCGCCGGCGAACTCACTCAGCACGAGCGCGCCGGTGTCGTCGTACCGGGTGGCGACGTACTCCTTGGCGACCAGGTTCATCCCGTCGCGCAGTGGGGTCACGACCGCGACGTCCGCGGCTCGCAGCAGCGCGGCCATCTCGGTGCGCGAGTACGTCGTGTGCAGGTAGTTGATCGCCGGCGTACCGATCCGGCCGTGCTCGCCGTTGATCCGGCCGACCAGCAGCTCGATCTCGTCGCGGAGCACGCGGTACTGCTCGACGCGCTCCCGCGACGGTGTGGCGACCTGGATGAACACAGCGTCGTCGACCGAGACACGTCCCTCGTCGAGGAGCTCACCGAACGCGCGGAGCCGCTGGCGGATGCCCTTGGTGTAGTCGAGCCTGTCCACGCCCAGCAGGATGTGCGCCGGGTTGCCGACCTCCTGGCGCATCTCGGCGGCGCGGGCGATGGTCTCCGGCTGGCGGGCCAGGTCCTCCAGCTCGCTGACGTCGATGGAGATCGGGAACGCCTTGGCCCGGACGATCCGGTCGTCGGGCAGGTGGATGCGGTCGCCGCGCGTCCGCAGGCCCATCCGGTTGCGGGCCAGGCGGGCGAAGTTCGACGCGGCACCAGGTCGTTGGAACCCGACGAGGTCCGCGCCCATCAGCCCGTCCAGAATCTGCCGGCGCCACGGCATCTGCGCGAACAACTCGGTCGGCGGGAACGGAATGTGCAGGAAGAACCCGATGCGTACGTCGGGACGCAGCCGGCGCAGCATCGCCGGGACCAGCTGCAGTTGGTAGTCGTGCACCCAGACGTCCGCGTTGTCGTCGGCAGCCTCCGCGGCGGCCTCGGCGAACCGTCGGTTCACCGCGACGTACGACTCCCACCACTCACGGTGGAACTCCGGTGCGACGATCACGTCGTGGTACAGCGGCCAGAGCGTCGCGTTGGAGAAGCCCTCGTAGTACAGCTGCACGTCCTCGGCCGTCAGCATCACCGGGACCAGGTGCATGCCCTCGTTGTCGAACGGGTCGACCTTCTCGTCGGCGCTACCGGTCCAGCCGATCCAGGCGCCGTGGTGCCGCTGCATCACCGGCGCGAGTGCGGTGACCAGTCCGCCCGGACTGCGGCGCCACGCCGTACTGCCGTCGGGCATCTCGATCCGGTCGACCGGGAGCCGGTTGGCCACCACTACGAAGGCACTGCGTCCGTCAGACATGTCATCCACTCAGATCGTCGTCGTCACCGGGGTAGCGCACCCCGATCTGGCTCCGGGTCTCGTCGAGCAGTTCGAGTATGTCGAGCGTGCCGGCGTGAGGCAGAGCCGGGACCTCGATCAGGTCGTTGCGCAACGCACGCATCACCTCGGCCGCTTCGTAGTGGTACCCACGGCCATGCGTCGGTACGTCGATCCGCTCACTGCCTGTAGCCGTGGTGCGCGTGTAGAAATCGGGGTGGTGGAAGCGGTGTGGCAGCTGCAGACTGCCGTCGGGACCGCTGACCGACGCGACCCACGGACTCTGCGACTTCAGGCCGCAGGTGAGCGCGGCAACCGCGCCGGAGTCGTAGCGCCAGGCCATGGCGACGTTCAGATCGACGCCGTCCTCGTTGAGCGAGCCGACGGCCTTCACCTCGGCCGGACGGCCCAGCGCCAGGTAGGCGAGCGTCATCGGGTAGATGCCGCCGTCCATCAACGAGCCGCCGCCGAGAGCGGGGTCGAGCAGGCGGGCAGGCAGTGAGGGCTTGTGGAAGGCGAAGTCCGCGACCACTTGCTGCGGCTCGCCGATCACCCCGCTCTCGAGGTCTTTGAAGAACGCCTGGATGACCGGGTTGGTCCGCATCCACATCGCCTCGGCGAACAGCGTTTTGTGGTCGGTGGCGACCGCGATCAGGTCACGGGCCTGCTTGGCGGTGAGCGTGACCGGCTTCTCGCAGAGGACCGCGATCCCGGCCTGCAGCGCCGTACGGGCGATCGGGTAGTGCTGGGTGTGCGGCGTACCGATGTAGATCACGTCGACGGTGCCGGCGTCGATCAGCCGGCGGTAGTCGTCGTACGCGTTCTCGATGCCGAACTCGGCGGCGAACCGGTCCGCGCTGTCCTGGGAGCGGGAGGCGACCGCCGTGACGACGGCATCGTCGGCGAGTAGACCCAGGTCCTGCGTGAACTGGGTCGAGATGTTGCCGGTAGCAACGATGCCCCATCTGACGCGATCTAGACCCACTGGGTGAACTCCGGGCTCGGGAACGGTCCGTCAGCCTTGATTCTCGCGGTTTCGAAGGCATGAGCCAAGCGAATGAGCGTGGCGTCACTCCGCGCCGTGCCGCTGAAGGTGATCCCGACCGGCAGTCCGGCGACCAAACCGGACGGCACCGAGATCAGCGGATAGCCGGCCAGTGCGGCGTGCGACGACGAGCCGCCGAGGACGTGGTCGCCGTTGACGAGGTCGATGGCCCACGCCGGCGAGTACGACGGACTGACCAGTGCGTCGAGCTGGTTGTCCTGCAGCATGTTGTCGATGCCGTCACGGCCGGCCCGCATCGCGGTCAGCCTGGCGGCGACGTACACCGGTGAACTCAGGCCCTCAGTCGCTGCGGCTCGCTCGAACAGCTCCTGGCCGAACCATTGCAGCTCGGTGTCGGCGTGCTCCCGGTTGAATGCGATCAGGTCGTCCAGCGTCTTGGGGCCGCCGGGTGCACGGGTGGCCAGGTACGCCGCCATGTCGACCTTGAGCTCGTGAGACAGCACGTGGAGCTGGTCTTCGTCACCACCAGGGGTCGGAAGCGACAGGTGGTCGACCAGGGTGGCTCCGCACCGGCTGAGTATCTCCAGCGCCTGTTCAGTGACCTTGTCGAGGCCCAGCGAGTAGCCCCAGAGCGGGCCGCGCGGTACGCCGATCCGGATGTTGCTGAGGTCCGCACCGCGGCAGTGCTCGGTGTAGTCGGTACTGCCGCCGGTCATGGCCGTGAGCAGTGCTGCGGTCTGGGTGACGGTCTTCGTCATCGGACCGGCCGTGTCTTGTGAGTGGGAGATCGGGACGATGCCCTGCTGCGGAATGAGACCCACTGTGGGCTTCAGACCGACGATTCCGTTCAGAGCGGCCGGGCAGACGATCGAGCCGTTGGTCTCGGTGCCGATGGCGTAGTCCGCGAGCCCTGAGGCGACCGCGACGCCGGATCCGCTCGAGGAACCACCAGGGGAGCGGTTCAAGGCATACGGGTTGCGCGTGAGACCGCCGTACGCGCTCCAGCCGGAGGAGGACGACGAACCGCGGAAGTTGGCCCACTCGCTCAGGTTGGTCTTGCCCAGGACGATGCAGCCCGCCTCGCGGAGCCGCCGTACCAGAGGTGCGTCGTCCAGCGGCGGTGGCTGCTCGGCCAGCGCCAGCGAACCGGCGGTGGTCGCGAGGCCGGCGGTGTCGATGTTGTCCTTGATCAGGACCGGTACGCCGTGCAGCGGGCCACGGACCCGCCCGTCGTCACGCTCTGTGTCGAGTTGGGCGGCTTCGGTGAGAGCGGCGGGATTGGGCGTGCAGACGGAGTTGACCAGCACGTCCACCTCACGCCCCCTGGCCTGCAGCTCTTCCACCAGCGCCACACTGGAGGAGGTTGAGCTCACCTCCTGATCCTGTCATGGTTGAGCGCGATCCGTTGCCCGCTCAACGACACGGACCGTGTCGGGGTGCGGTGAATGACATCGGTGTTGTTCAGCACGTAGAGTGGAGCGCGGACGGACGATCACCGACCGCACAGGAGTCACCAGCAGATGGACAGCGCCAACGCCAGCTCTTCCGGCCCAGCCGAAGCTGCGCAGCCGGCCGTTGCCGGACTCTCTGAGAGGGATGCGGCGATCCTCGCGTTTGAGCGGCACTGGTGGAAGTACGCCGGTGCCAAGGAGCAGGCGATCCGGGACCAGTTCCAGATGTCGGCCACGCGGTACTACCAGGTTCTGAACGCTCTGATCGACCGGCCCGAGGCGCTCGCCCACGACCCGCTGCTGACCAAGCGGCTGCGCCGACTGCGCGCCGCCCGCCAGCGCGCCCGCTCCGCACGCCGGCTGGGCATCGAGGTCTGATCTTGATCCGCCTCAGGGCGAGTACTACGTTCCCGCGCCCGAAGGACGATCGGGGACAGGTTCTTTCGTCCCTCGTTGCCGTGGCGGCGGTTGTCGCGATCGTCGTCGGTCTGCTGGTGCTCTTCGGTACCAGAGGGCACAACAGCGAGGCGCAGGAGCCGGCGGGCGCGAAGAAACCGGCGTCGGGACCGTCGACCATCGCGGCGAGCGTGCCGAGGCCGTCGAAAGTTAGTACGGCGCCGCCCAGCACGCAGCCGAGTGAGCCGACCCAGCCGCCGGAGACGGCCCAGCCGACTCAGACCACTCAGCCGCCTCAGACCACTCAGCCGACGCAGCCGCCGGCGACTGTACCGCCGCCTGGGCCGACGACGATTCCGCCGGCTGAGCGACCGGCGGCCGAGATCTACAACAACACTCCGCGCAAGGGCCTGGCTGCCTCGGTTGCGGTGCGCGCGCGGCAGGCCGGCTGGGTGGTGGCCGGTGCGGACGTCTGGCGCGGCAAGGTCGTCGAGAGCACGGTCTACTACCCGCCGGGCATGCTCGATGCCGCCAACCAGCTCGCCCATGACCTCGGTGTCGGGCGGACCAAGGGCGCGCTGGACAACATGAAGAAGGATCGCCTGACCGTGATCCTGACCTCGGACTACCCCGGATGAGTACTCCGACCATCCAGACCGAGCCCGGCCGCGACGGCTGGGAAGCCATCGTCGGTGAACCGGCCACCGCAGTCATCGCCACCGACTTCGACGGCACCCTCTCACCCCTGGTTGAGGACCCGGCTCGGGCTCGGCCGGCCGAGGGTGCGCTGGACGCACTGGCCCGGCTGGCGCGTTCGGTTCGACAGGTCGCGATCGTCACTGGACGTCCCGCGCTGGTCGCGACCGAGCTCACCGGTGTGACTGGTCACCCGGGGCTCGGGAGTCTCGTCGTACTGGGGCACTACGGTCTGGAGCAGTGGGACGCGTCGACAGGGACGATCACGAGCGACGCCGTGCCTCCTGGTGTTGCTGCCGCGCGTGATCGGCTGCCTGGGCTGCTGGCCGAGGTTGGGCTGCCGGATGCGTTCGTGGAGGACAAAGAGAGCTCGCTCGCGGTCCACACCCGTCGGCTGGCCGATCCGGCCGGTGCGCTGGAAAGACTGCGTACGCCGCTCACTGCGCTGGCTGAATCGTCTGAGCTGCGCCTGGAGCCCGGCAACCTGGTCCTGGAGCTCAGACCACCAGGCATCGACAAGGGCGTCGCACTGCGTCGGCTGCTCGACTCAACCGGTGCAAAGTCGATCCTGTACGCCGGTGACGACCTGGGCGACCTGGCTGCGTTCCGGGCGGTCGAAGAGCATCGCAAGACCGGACTCCGCGCCGTACTGGTCGCTACTCGCTCGTCCAACGCCACTGAGCTGATCCAAGCCGCCGACATCGTCGTCGACGACCCGGACGGCGTGGTGACTGTCCTCACGGCCCTTTCGGACGCGATCGCAGCCCGCTGAACGCCTGCGTCACCGTCTTGCCGATGGGCCGAATCGGCCGCTCCACGTAGCCACCTTCCTTGAGGTCGGCCAACCGCTCGAAGAAGTTACGCGACGCCGGATCCCCGGTCAGCACGAACGAGACCACCACGGCAACGACGTACAACGGGAGCATCGGCAAGCCGATCAAGCAGAAGTACTGCCACGAGTGCCGCTCCTCATGCCGCACCAGGGCCGCATTGTCGAAGTACGCCCGCGGGTGCTTGCTGAGCACGACGTTCCCGATCGTAAAAGCCCCCGCCACCGGAAACCGCAACTTGTACCCGTTCCCGAACACCAGCCCCCGAGGCCCCCGACTGAACTCCACCCGCCCAACCGCCCCCACCAAAACCCCCACCACAGTGCTCAAATTAAGAAAATTCCCCACCACCTTCACCCACTGCCACCCACTCATACATCTCAGTATCAGCTCAGCCGGCACCTCTTGTCCCAATGTCGTAATTCTTAGGACATGCGGCTAAGATGTCCTAAGAATTAAGACATCAGGACAGTGGGGTCATGACGATTTACAGCACGCCGGAGCCGGATCCCGAGGATCAGCAGGTCCTCGGGCAGATCTATGCGCTCCGTGCCGAACTCACCGACATCCTGCGCGTGCCTCGGAGCTGGGCCGGCGGACTGCGGCGGAGCATGTTGGCTCGGGCGATCCAGGGCTCCAACAGCATCGAGGGGTACGACGTGAACCTCGACGACGCTGCGGCCGCCTTGGACGACGAAGAAGCGCTCAGTGCCGACGAGCTCACGTTCGCCGAGATCCGGGGGTATCGGCAGGCGCTCGGATATGTGCTGGCGATGGCGCAGGATGCGGACTTCCGGCTGGATGTGTCCGCTGTTCGTGGCATGCACTTCATGATGCTCAGCCACGACCTGTCGAAGAGTCCGGGCAGCTACCGTCAGGGCGCCGTCTACGTGCACGACGAGACTACTGGAGTGAACGTCTACGAAGGTCCGCCGGCCGAGAAAGTCCCTGACCTTGTCGGGGAGCTGATGGATCGCCTCGCCGGTGATGCGGCGGACCCGCTCGTGCGTGCGGCGATGGCACACCTCAATCTCGTGATGATCCACCCGTTCCGCGACGGAAACGGCCGGATGGCGCGAGCGCTGCAGACGTTGGTCCTGTCCCGGGGCGGCATCGGCGAGCCGGCGTTCTCCAGTATCGAGGAATGGCTGGGGAGCAACACCGAGGACTACTACCGGGTGCTGGCTGCGACCGGCGCTGGAGCATGGCATCCGGACCGGTCGGCGGCTCTGTGGGTCAAGTTCAACCTGCGCGCACACCACATCCAGGCGCAGACCGTCCGCAGGCGGTATCGCGAGGCCGGGAAGCTGTGGTTGGCGTTCGACGAGTTGATCGAGAAGCACGGCCTGGCCGAACGTGTCGCCGACGAGCTCTTCGACGCGTCGCTCGGCTTCAGGATGCGGCGTTCGACGTACGTGCGCCGGGCCGGGATCGAGGAGCGGACTGCAACCCGCGATCTGACCAGGCTCACCGAGCTTGGGCTGCTGAGAGCTGTCGGCGAGACCAAGGGGCGGCACTACGTGATGGGTGAGCGTCTCGCGGAGGTCGTGCAGAACACCCTCTCCGTCCGAGATCCACTGGTCGATCCGTATCCGTGGATGCGTGAGCGGCTGGCCGGAGTGCCTACCGTCCTCGGGTAGTTGTCGGCGGGGTGCGTAACACTGGGCGGGTGAGTTCGGTGGTGCGGGTTTGGCGGGCTGGGCGGGTGGTGGATCCGCATTCGGTGATTGGGGGGTTGCGGAAGGGGCCCGGGGACCCGGCGTATGTGTTTGATGCTGGGCGGCGGACGGTGTGGCGGGCTACTCGGACGCCCGAAGGGCCGGTGTTGTTGCGGCTGACGCCGTACGCGGGAGCTGTTGAGGCCGAGGCTTGGGGTGCGGGGGCGGAGTGGGCGCTCGACGGGGTGCCGGAGTTGTTGGGGGACAAGGACAGTTGGGAAGGGTTCGAGCCGTTGCCGGAGCATCGGGCGTTGGTGGATGCGGCGCGGCGGTTCCCTGATGTGCGGGTGCCGCGGACGCGGGCGGTGTTCGAGGCGATGGCCGCTGCGGGGATCGAGCAGGTCGTCACCGGCAAGGAGGCGTTCCGGGGCTGGCGGGTGCTGCTGCGCGAGTACGGCGAACCCGCGCCGGGCCCAGGTGGTCCCGAGGGACGCGCGATGATGGTGCCGCCGGCGCCGGAGGACTGGCGGTTGATTCCGTCGTGGCAGTGGTTGCGGGCTGGTGTCGAGGGCCGTCGTTCGCGCGTGGTTGTGACGGCGGCGACGCGGGCGAAGGCGTTGGAGCGGACGCTGGAGTTGAGCGATTCGGCCGAGATCGAGCGCCGGCTGCGGTCGCTGCCTGGTGTTGGAGTGTGGACCGCCGCGGAGGTGAGGCAGCGGGCGCATGGTGACGCGGATGCGTTCTCGTTCGCGGACTATCACGTCTCGCGCGACGTCTCGTACGCGCTGATCGGCGAGGAGCTCGACGACGAGGGCTGCGCCGAGCTGATCGAGCCGTACCGCGGTCACCGCTTCCGCGTCCAACGCCTGCTGGACATGGCCGGCATCCACCACCCACGCCACGGCCCCCGCAAGTCCCTCCCCACCCACACCCCCGGCGCCACCCACCGGCTCCGCTGACCCCCAGCACCCCTGGCCCTCCGGCAACGCTGATTTGCCTGGCTGACCCACCAATTTGCTTGGTAGACCCATGAGTTCGGGGGTTCCATACCCGTGATGTGGGTGTGGAACCTCCGACTTGGTGGGTCTGCCAGGCAAATCCCCGGGACGGGACGGGGAGCGGACGGGAACGGACGGGGTCTGGGGTTGGTGGGGGTTTGAGGGTGGCGCCGAGGTGGGTGACGGTGAGATCGGCTGTCTCGGATGGTGGGAACGCGGGACACAATGTGGACCCGATTGGGTAATCTCGGGGGAGCTCATCCAGAGGGACTGAGGGAAACGGCCCGTTGACGTCCCGGCAACCCTCCCCGTTGAGGACCCGGTCCCGGGTCGCTCGCGGCGGAACGGTGCCAAATCCGTCCCGTCCGAGATCCGGCCGGGGAAGATGAGGAGGGAAACTCCGTCATGAGCCTCAGCACCGCAACGCACACCATCCGTGAAGGTGCCTTCGGCAACGGTACGCACCTGAGCTGTCGCGCCTGTGGAGCGAAGTCGCCGCTCGGTCCGTTCTACGCCTGTATGGAGTGCTTCGGTCCACTCGAGGTCGGGTACGAGTACCCGACCATCACGCGTGAGCAGATCGAAGCCGGCCCCAAGAACATCTGGCGCTACCAACCGCTGCTGCCCGTCCCCGTCGACGTGGCCAGCTTCCCGAACACCGAGCCCGGCTACACCCGGCTCGTCGACGCGCAGAACCTCGCCCGCGAGCTCGGCCTGCGCAAGCTGTGGGTGAAGGACGACTCCGGCAACCCGACCCACTCCTTCAAGGACCGGGTCGTGGCGAGCGCGTTGAGCGCCACCCGCGAGCTCGGCCTGAAGGTCTTCGCCTGCCCCTCCACCGGCAACCTGGCCAACGCCGTCGCCGCGGCCGCCGCCCGGGCCGGTATCCGCTCGGTCGTCTTCATCCCTCACGACCTCGAGCGCCCGAAGGTGATCACGACTGCCGTATACGGCGGGACGCTGGTCGCGGTCGAGGGTAACTACGACGACGTGAACAAGCTGGCCTCCGAGATCGCCGGTGAGGAGGAGGGCTGGGCGTTCGTCAACGTCAACGTCCGGCCGTACTACTCCGAAGGCTCCAAGACCCTCGCCTTCGAGATCGCCGAGCAGCTCGGCTGGCGGATCCCGCAGCAGCTGGTGATCCCGGTCGCGTCCGGTTCGCAGCTGACCAAGATCGACAAGGGCTTCACCGAGCTGGGCAAACTCGGCCTGGTCGACGCCACCGACTACAAGGTGTACGGCGCTCAGGCGACCGGTTGCTCGCCCGTCGCCCAGGCGTTCCGCGACGGGTACGACGTCGTCAAGCCGGTGAAGCCGGACACGATCGCGAAGTCGCTCGCCATCGGCAACCCGGCGGACGGACCCTATGTCCTCGACGTGGCTCGCCGTACCGGCGGTGCGATCGAGGACGTCAGCGACGAGGAAGTCATCGAGGGCATCCAGTTGCTGGCCCGGACCGAAGGCATCTTCGGCGAGACCGCGGGCGGGGTGACCGTCGCGACCCTGAAGAAGCTGATCGCGACCGGACAGCTCGACCCGGACGCCGAGACCGTCATCATCAACTCCGGTGACGGCCTGAAGACCCTCGACGCCGTGGCCGACCGGGTCGGCCCGAAGGTGACCATCCCCGCGTCGTACGACGCCTTCGTGAAGGCAGGCCTGCAGTGAGTGTGAGTGTTCGCGTCCCGACCATCCTGCGCCCGTACACCAAGGGTGTCTCCGAGGTCTCCGCCGAGGGCTCGACGCTGAGTGAGGTGCTCGACTCGCTGGACACGTCGTACCCGGGGATCAAGAGCCGGGTGCTGGACGAGGCGGGTGAGCTGCGCCGGTTCGTGAACGTGTACGTCGACGATGACGACGTACGGTTCGCCGACGGGCTGGGGACCGCGATCAAGGACGGCGGTCAGGTCTCGATCATCCCGGCGGTTGCAGGCGGCTGAAATTCGTGATGGTTCCGGGCGTGGAACGTCCGGAACCATCGTTATCGTCGGTCGGTATGGCGACCAAATGGACGATCGGCCGTGACGCCGCGGACCCACAACCGCTCGCGAGATTCTGGGCCGCAGCGCTCGGTTATGTGCTGGAGCCCGGGTTCGACGGGCCGGACCGGGCGTCGATCATCGACCCCGACGACGAGCTGCCGGCGATCGGGTTCGCTCGGGTGCCCGAGCCGAAGACGGCGAAAAACCGGCTGCACATCGACATCCGGGTGGCCGGGCCCGGCCTACGGACCGAGGCCTCCGGGGAGCGGATGCGCTCGAAGGCTGCGGAGCTGGTCGGGTTGGGCGCTGTGCAGGTGCGTGAGGAGTTCTACGGGGATCAGCTCGGTCACATCGTGATGCTCGACCCCGAGGGGAACGAGTTCTGCGTAGGCTGACGCAGTGCGCGCAGTGGTGATCGAGAGGTACGGCGTACTTCCCGTCGTACAGGAGGTTCCAGACCCCGAGCCGGCCGAGGGTTCCGTCGTACTGAAGGTCGAGGCGACCGGATTGTGTCGTAGCGACTGGCACGGGTGGATGGGTCACGATGCGGACATCGTGTTGCCGCATGTGCCGGGGCACGAGCTGGCCGGGACGATTGCCGCCGTCGGCGCGCGTGTGCGCGGGTGGTCGGTCGGGGACCGGGTCACGACGCCGTTCATCTGCGCGTGTGGCGTGTGCGAGCAGTGCCGCGAAGGCAATCAGCAGGTCTGCCCGAACCAGGAGCAGCCTGGGTTCACGTATTGGGGCTCGTTCGCCGAGTACGTCGCCGTACCGTATGCGGAGGTGAACCTGGTCCGGCTGCCGGACGAGCTGGACTTTGCCACTGCGGCGGGTCTGGGGTGCCGATTCGCGACGTCGTTCCGGGCGATCCGCCAAATCGGTCGTGTCGTCGCCGGTGAAACCGTCGCCATCTTCGGCTGCGGCGGCGTCGGCCTCTCCGCGGTCATGATCGCCGCCGCGTCGGGTGCTCGCGTCGTTGCCATCGACACCAATCCGGCTGCGTTGTCACTCGCGAGTGCGTACGGCGCTTCCCACACCTTGCAAGCCTCGTCCACCACGGTCGACGACCTCCGCGCCCTGGGTGGAGCCCACGTCACCATGGACGCACTCGGCTCGAGCGACCTGATCCAACAAGCCCTCCTCTCCCTCCGCCCCCGCGGCCGCCACCTCCAGGTCGGCCTCCTCCCAGGCGGCGTCCAGCTAGACCTGAGCCGCCTCATCGCCCAAGAACTCCAATGGCTGGGCAGCCACGGCATGCCCGCCCACGCCTACCCCGAAATGCTCACCCTAGTTGCCCAAGGCAACCTAAAGCCCGCCGCGCTGATCACCCGCACCATCACCCTCGCCGAAGCCCCTGCCGCCCTGGCCGACAACACCCAACCCGGCATCACCATCATCACCCCGTAGCGCACCCGCCTCCGCGACCCCGCCCCTACCCACCGCACCCGCCGCCGCGACCCCGCCCCACGGACTCGCCGCCGCAGGCGTCGTAGCGCCGACTTTGTGCACCAGGTCCGCACGGACCGGGCGTGAAAGTACGGATTTGGTGCACAAAGTCGGGTTGGTGGACGGCGGGTGCCCGCGGGAGGGACGAGGCGGGTCGGTCGCGCGCGTGGTGGGCGGGGCGTAGGAGCCTCCGGTTTGGCGCGCGGGGGGTTGGAGGTCGGTCTCCATGTGGAGGTGGTGGAGACTGGGAGCGATTACTACCGTGCGGGGCGTGAGTAAATCCTGGTGGGCTGCGTTGGTGGCGTTGGGTTTGGTGGTTGCGGCGCCTGGGTCGGCGGTGGCGACTGAAGACGGGGCGCCGGTGTCGATCTCGGTGGTCTCGAATACGAGGGCTGAGTTTGTCAGTGGTGGGGACGTGTTGGTGCGGCTCAGCCGGCCGGCGACCGTCCGGGCCAACGGGCGTGATGTCAGTTCGGGGTTCGTCGAGCAGCCGGACGGGACGTTTCTTGGTCTGGTGAAGGGGCTGCGGAACGGCGAGAACGTGTTGACCGCCGCAGGTTCGTCGCTCCGGGTCAGGAACTATCCGTTGTCCGGGCCGGTGTTCTCCGGACCACAGCAGGTCCCGTTCTACTGTGAGACAACGAAGTTCGGCCTGGCGCCCGCCGTACAGCCGTTGTGCGAGGCGCCGACCAAGGTGACGTATCAGTACAAGTCGACGACCGGCAAGTTCGTACCGCTCGCCGACCCCGCGACCCGACCCGCCGACCTCGCCACGGCGACAGTCGACGGGCGCGTCGTCCCGTACGTCGTCCGCGTAGAGACCGGCACGATCGACCGCGCGGTCTACCAGACGGCGGCCTTGTACGACGGGACCGATCCCTCGCCCGTGAAGCCGCAGCAGAGCTGGAACAACAAGCTCGTGTACACGTTCGGCGGCGGCTGCAACGCCGGCTACCACCAGGGCAGCCAGACCGGGAACGTCCTGAACGACCTGTTCCTCTCCCAGGGATACGCGGTCGCATCGTCGACGCTGAACGTGCCCGAGATCAACTGCAGCATCGTCATCTCCGGCGAGGCCGCGATGATGGTCAAGGAGCACTTCATCGAGACGTACGGCCCGGTGCGGTACACGATCGGCTGGGGCGGTTCCGGCGGAAGCGTCAACCAGCACGACATCGCCGACGGCTACCCGGGCATCCTCGACGGCATCATCCCCGGCGTCTCCTTCCCAGACATGCTGACGGCGTTCACCGAGGCGGCCGACTGCAGCGTGCTCAACAAGGCCTTCGCGACAACCCCGTTGACCGAAGCGCAGAAGACCGCGGTCACCGGATTCGTCAGCAGTAGCCCCTGCGTTTCGTGGCAGGCCGGCTTCGGTCCCAAGATGACCCCGACCGGCAGCTGCGACCGCAGCCCGAACTCACCGATCCCGCCCACCGCGCTCTACGACCCGGTCACCAACCCCGGCGGCATCAAGTGCATGTCGTCGGATCAATGGGCCAATCAGCTCGGACGTGACCCGAAGACCGGCTTCGTCCGCAGTACAAGGGACAACGTCGGCATCCAGTACGGACTCAAGGCACTGCAGTCCGGCACCATCACGCCCACCCAGTTCGCGGACCTCAACGCGAGTGTCGGCGGCGTCGACGAGGCCGGCAACCTGGTCGCCGACCGCGCGGTGGCCGACCCCAAGGCCTTGAAGATCGCGTACGCCGACAACCTCTCGGCCAGCGGGGGAATGGGCCTCGCCTCGACCCCGATCATCGACCAGCGCACGTACGCCGACAAAGCCGGCTTCGGCATCGATATCCATACGTCGGAGCTGTCGTGGATCACGCGGGACCGGTTGCTGAAGGCAAACGGCACGGCGGCCAACCAGGTCATCATCATGTCCTCGCTGGACCCGGCGCAGTCGGCGGCCGCCGCTCGCTACGAGCTCGACGCAATGGATCGCTGGCTGGCCGCAATCACCGGCGACACTTCCCGGCGTAGTGCGCAGCAGAAGGTCATCGCCAACAAGCCGGCCGACCTGAGCGACGGCTGCTATCTGTCCGCAACCCAGCGGATCAACGAGAAGCTGACCTACCCGCCGACCGGCCAGTGCGGAACGGCGTACCAGGTCGCGGCCAACCCGAGGCTCGTTGCCGAGGAAGGTCTCAGCCTGACCACGCTGAAGTGCGCGCTGAAACCGCTGAATCTGCGGGACTACCCAGGTACCTTCACCGCCGCGGACAAGGCCAAGCTTCGCCAAGCTTTCCCGACCGGCGTCTGTGACTACAGCCGTCCCGGCATCGGCCAGCGCCCGCCGGCCGGCACCTGGATCAACTACTCGCGCTGAACAAAGGTGGAACAGAATGGCTGAACGCGGAACGGAATGGCTGAAGGCAGCTGAAACCGGACACGTAACAGGACGCTAGAGGCGGATGAGATAGACCGTCGGTGGACGGCCCGTCCGACCGTGTTGCTGAGTGCCTGTCGGGGCGGCCAGACCGGCCCGTTCCAGGCGCTTCAGCACTCGGCGGGCCGTGCGCAGCTGAACGGCCAAGTGGTCCGCAACGTCTTGAGTGGTGAGGCCGTCGGGCAGAGTGGCCGTCAGTTCGCGCATCCGAGCCAGGGTCTGCGTATTGAGGCCGACCCGGCGGGCCAGCAGCGGCAGGCTCTCCGGGCCGCGGTTGGTGACCGGGTGATCGCCGCTCGGCTCGATCACGATCTCCACGTCGTCCGACATCGAGACAACCCCGGCGACCGAGCCGATCGACTCCGCCCGGCTAACGGCCCGGCGGGCGAGAGCTTCTGCCTCCGCCGCCGTACGTCCAACACCGAAACCGACGTACGCCGTGCTGTGCCGCGCCGCGAGGTGGTCGAGTAAGGGCATGCGCGTGAACTGCTCGGTCGCCTGCTCGAGCAGGCCGCGGGTGGTGACGACCAGGTGCCGCCCGTCCGGCAGCGCGGCCAGACTGCCGCCGAGGGTGATCAGATCGCCGGCCAGCGCCTCGTCCGGCTCGGGGAGCGCGATCACGCCGAGCGCGACCTGTGCGTCACCGACGTGCTGCCCGGTGGTCGTCAGCACCAGGGCCTGCAGGGTCGACCGGATCGAGTACCGCGACGGCGCCAGCCGGACCGAGGGCATCTCGTTCTCGAGCAGGTGGAAGGCCGAGCCGAGACAGCTGATCGCGACCTTGGTGTCGTGCTTGTCCCGCGCGGTCCGGTGGAACGCGACGATGTCGTCCGATGTCAGTCCGGGCCGGTAGGGGAGGACGTGGATCTGATCGGTCGGCAGCTTCGCCTCGATCATCGTCTCGAGTACCTCGTTGCGCCGGAGTGTATCGATAGAGAACTGGGTCACGTTGTGGCCGAGGCGGAGTAGCTCGACCAGCGCGCGTAGCAGCGTGGCACCGTCGTACGAGACGTACATCGCGGGGCGGTTGATCACGCCGGCCTCGGTGGCGATCGTGTACGGCACGACGCCGGTGAAGAGGAGGGCGTCGACGTCCTCGTGGGCCTGCTTGACCAGCTCGACCGCCTCGGTCTCGTGCCGGTACGGCAGCGCGAGCAGCGTCGCGCCGCTCGGCGGGCCGAGCAGGATCACGCGCTGCACCAGGTCCTCCGGGCCGACGACGCCGACCGTCAGGCTCATCAGGCCACCGCGCCCTTGCCTGGGCTGATCTGCACGGCACTCCTTAGTGACTTCTGGTCGGGCCCTCAATTGGCAGAATAGCGCAGGGAACGAGTTACCCCTTGACGTTCGCGCTCGCCTCTTTTAGTTTCGGTCAAGACCGCAATTACCGCCAGCCCTGAGGCGGACGCGACGGCGTCGGTGTGGTGGAGCGATGGAGGGAGCGCGCCACCTCACTGCCCGTCAGCTGTTGAGGTCCTCGAGGCAGCGGATGACCAGGTCGCGCTCGGCCGCGGGCAGGTCTGGGCCATAGACGTCGTACGCCGCCTCTTCCGGCAGGAGCCCTTCCCACACTGCGGCCCAGAGCATGCGCTGCACGTAGCCCTCGATCGGTGCGTAGAAAGTGGCCGCAGCGAACCGGTCCAGCCGCTCAGAGGCAGTCAGAAAGCCAGTGTGGTCTCCCGACGTCCAGGCACTCAATACGGCGGCCGACAACGGGACCTGTGCGGCAGCAATCCCCACTAGGGCCGTGTCCGCGCCCCACATGAATGAAGGCCCGTACATCCGGTCCTCACCGGTGATCAGCAGCTTCCCGGTGCCACGTCCGGCCCAGATCGCGTCCTGGCATCCGATGGCTCGGTCCAGCGTCGCTGTCTTCACTCCGAGCATGGACGGCAGCGCGAGCAGGTCGCGGATCAGCTCTGGCGGGTACGGATACCCACCCGCCTCGCCGTGGAGGTAGAAGCCGACCAGTGGCAGTCCGCTCTCCGCTGCGACCCGCTCGTGCAGCTCCACCGCCTGTGCGTGCCCGTCCGGCAGCCCGCCGAGCGCAGCGAGCGGATAGACCATGACCGCATCCGCACCGCCCTGAGCGGCCTGCAGTGCCATCGCCACGGTCGCATCCGCCGCCTCTTGGAGCGAGTGCGCCTCAGCTGCCCGCGGTACGCCGACTCCCGCGATGATCGGGACGTCCGTGGCCTGCCTCCACGCTGCGAGCACTTTGGACCGGTCAGCAGCGGACAGGTAGAGCCCACGGCCGGTGTGAGCCCACACCGCGAGTCCGCCGATGGACTCTGCCGCGAGGGCACCGGCGTACGCGGACAGAGCGTCGTACGCGACTACGCCGTCGGCGTCCATCGGTGTGGCGACCGCGGGGATGAGAGTGCCGCGGAGTTGCTCGACCAATGCGTGCATGGGACCTCTCAGACGTCGTGACCCAGACCTGGTCGCTTCGGTACGTCGATCCAGCCGTTGCAGTCGGCGAACACACTGGGCGCCAGCGGGTCCTCATCGACCATCAGCGGCCCGACGAAGTCGCCCGCAACGGTCGCGCCCGGTACGGCGGCGGCGAGGTGGACCGCGGCCAGCGTGGCCACTCCCAGCTCCGGCATCGAGCCTACCTTCACGGCGAGCCCGGCCGCCTCGGCAACATTCGCGATCTGGAGTGCGCGGTGCAGTCCGCCGACCTTGAGGATCTTGATGTTCAGTACGTCGGCCGCGCCACGCCGAGCGATCTCCATCGCGTCATGCAGCGAGTGCATGCTCTCGTCGACCATGAGTCGTACGTCGAGCCGGTCACGCAGGCGCACGAACCCGTCCAGGTCCCAGCGGGGTAGGGGCTGCTCCAGCAGGTCCAGGCCGGCTTCGGTCATCTTGGCGAGGTACGGGAGCGCTGTGGTTGCGTCGTACCCCTCGTTGGCGTCCAGGCAGAGCTCTGCGTCCGCTGGGATCGCCGCACGGACCGCACGGACCAGCTCGAGGTCCTTGGCCGGCTCCTGGCCGCCCTTGACCTTCAGATGCCGGAAACCTCGGTCTGCGTACTCAGCGGCCTCGGCAGCCATCTCGTCGAGCGTGCCGAGCCCGACGACCCACGTGGTCTGCACACGTTCCCTGACGCTGCCACCGAGCAGGGCGTGGACCGGCCAGCCGCTGATGCGCCCAGCCAGGTCGTACAGCGCGATGTCCAGCCCGGACTTGGCCACGTGCTGCCCGCGGAGGACGGTGTCCATCAGAACATGGGCACCGGCCCGGTCGAGGGGATCACGCCCGATCAGCGCCGGTGCGAGGTGCTCTTCGATCGCTGCGGTGACTCCGGCCAGTGTCTCGCCGGTGTACGCCGTCATCGGGGACGTCTCGCCGATACCGACCGCACCGTCGGCTGTGTGGATCTCGACGACCAGGCTGACCAGCTCGGTGCTGATGCCGCTGCTGATCTGGAACGGGCGGCGGTAGCGCGCGCTGACCACGCGGGTCTTGATCGCGCTGATCCGGCTCGATGCGAGGGCGGGTCCGGTCTGTTGTGGCCCGGTCGGCAACCCGACCGGATGCGATGCAACACTCAATTCCGGCTCCTAGGGTCGCATTCTGATCGGAAAGCATTTACGGTCAAGACCGTAAATACCGCGAGCGCTCTCTGTCAACGGAAGGTGGCACCCCGATGCGGTTGGGTCTCTATCTGAACCTCTACGGCACCGCGGACGAGCCCCCGCGCCTGGCCGATGCGGTCGAGCAGGCGCGCCTCGCGGAGCAGGCAGGATTCGAGTGGATCGTGCTCGGTGAGCGGCACCTGCACCGGCCCGGGTACCACGAGATCCTGACGTCGCTGACCTGGCTGGCAGCCCACACCGAGCGGATCGGGATCGCGACCGCGGGGATCGTGGCTCCGCTGTACGACCCCGTCGTACTGGCTGAAACGCTCGCGCACATCGACGTACTCTCCGGCGGGCGGCTGACGGCCGGCTTCGTGCTCGGGTACCGGCCGGAGGAGTTCGCGCTGTACGGCGTGACGCAGGCCGAGCGCGTCGCGCGCTTCGAGGAGTGCCTGACGATCCTGACCCGGTTGTGGACCTCGGACTCGGTCACGTACGACGGGAAGTTCACGAGCATCGCGGATGCGTTCCTGTCGCCGCGTCCGGTGCAGAACCCACGTCCCCGGCTGTGGAACGGCGGCCGGGTCTCGGCAATGCTCGAGCGGACCGCACGGATGTGCGACGGCTGGACCACGTCGTTCAACGAACTGGACGCCGACCTACCGGCCAAAATCGCCGAGTACCACTCGTACCCCCGCGGCGAAGGCACGCTAGGCGCCGAGGTCATCATCTGCCGCGAAGGCTTCTGCGCGCCCACGTCCCAGGCGGCGCGTCAAATCCTCGAGGATCCCCTCCGCGACCTGTACGACGCCTACACCGGCTGGAAACGCACCTCCGCCGACGCCAGCCGCTACACCCAAGGCTGGGACGACATAGCCGCCCGCAGCGTCATCGGCTCCCCCACCGAATGCGCCGACCGCATCGCCCACTACGAGTCCCTAGGCGCCGACGGCCTAATCCTGAGAATCCAACCCCCCGGCCTCTCCCAATCCGACACCCTCCACGCCATAGAAGCCTTCGGAAACCTCTAACCCCCGAGCCGATGGTCGGCTACCGCCGCCCGACCTGTCGGCTACCGCCGACGCACGCGCCGCCGTGCGAGCCGGTAGGTAGCAGGAAGTTTGTCCCGGGATGCTCCTCCACGCGCGTGGAGGGTCAAGATGGGTCGTGACCTATGACCCGAGCGACACCTTCGTGCACGTGCGGGGCGCGAGCGAGAACAACCTGCGCGACGTCGACGTCGACATCCCGCGCGACGCCATGGTCGCCTTCACCGGGATCTCCGGATCCGGCAAATCCTCGCTCGCGTTCGGCACCCTGTACGCCGAGGCGCAGCGGCGCTACTTCGAGTCGGTCGCGCCGTACGCTCGTCGGCTGCTTCAGCAGGTAGGTGCGCCTCATGTGCAGGAGATCACCGGACTTCCGCCGGCCGTGGCCCTTCAGCAGCGGCGTGGTGCGGCCAGTTCACGGTCGACGGTCGGCACGATCACGACGCTGTCGAACCTGCTCCGGATGCTCTACTCACGAGCGGGGACCTACCCGCCTGGTGCCGCGCACCTGGCCGCCGAAGCATTCTCGCCGAACACCGCCGCCGGCGCTTGTCCGCGCTGCCATGGGCTGGGCGTCGTACACGACGTGGCCGAGGATCTCCTCGTCCCGGACCCGTCGCTGAGCATCCGCGAGGGCGCGATCGCGGCCTGGCCAGGTGCGTGGCAGGGTGCCAACCTCCGCAGCATCGTGAGTGGTCTCGACATCGACATCGACAAGCCGTGGAGCAGGCTGCGGAAGAAGGACCGGAACTGGCTGCTCTACACCGACGAGCAGCCATCGGTGCTGATCAAGCCAGAGCGTGACCGTGTCGACTACGGCTACTACGGGAAGTTCTGGAGCGCCCGCAAGCACGTCATGCACGTGCTTTCCGACTCCAAGAGCGAGCGGATGCGCGAACGGGCGCTGCGGTTCGTGCGGAGCGTGCCCTGTCCTGAGTGTCACGGCAGCGGACTGCGGCCGGAGGCGCTCGCGGTCACCGTTGCCGGGTACTCCATCGCCGAGGTCAACGCGATGTCGTTCGCCGAAGTGGTCGCTGTCCTGCGGCCCGTCGCCGAGCTGCCCGAGGAGACCAACGAGGTAGCGGTGCGGATCAGCGCCGACCTGGTCGCGCGCATCGAGGTGCTGCTCGACCTCGGCCTGGGCTACCTCAGCCTCGGGCGCTCCTCGACGACTCTGTCGCCCGGCGAGGCACAGCGCCTGCGCATCGCGACTCAACTGCGGTCCGGCCTGTTCGGGGTCGTCTACGTGCTGGACGAGCCCTCGGCCGGCCTGCACCCGGCCGATGCCGAGCCGCTGCTGGACGTTCTGGCCCGGCTCAAGGCGGCGGGCAACTCGCTCTTCGTGGTCGAGCACGACATGGACGTCGTACGACGCGCGGACTGGGTCATCGATATCGGGCCGGGTGCGGGGGAGGCTGGCGGCCGGGTGCTCTACAGCGGCCCGGTGGCCGGCCTGGAGGACGTCGAGGAGTCCGCCACGAGCGACTACTTGTTCGGGCGCGCCGAGCCTCTTGACCACAGCCCGCGGGCACCGCACGGCCACCTCCATCTGCGTGGCGTCTCCCGCCACAATCTCACCGACGTCTCGGTCGACATCCCGCTCTGCGTGCTGACGGCGGTCACCGGCGTCTCCGGGTCGGGGAAGTCGACGCTGGTCACCCAAGTACTCGCCGAGCTCGTGCGCTGCCATCTGGGCCTGGCACCCGAGGATCCCGACCAGGCCGACCTCGAGATCGATGTGGAGGACGCGTCGGGACTCGAGTCGTTCGACCGTCTCGTCCTGGTCGACCAGCGCCCCATCGGGCGTACGCCGCGGTCCAACCTCGCGACGTACACGGGGATGTTCGACGCGGTGCGCAAGCTGTATGCAGCCACGGACGAGGCGAAGGCCCGCGGCTATGGCGCCGGCCGGTTCTCGTTCAACGTCGCCGAGGGCCGGTGCGAGACCTGCCAGGGCGAAGGATTCGTGGCCGTCGAGCTGCTGTTCCTGCCGGGAACCTACGCGGCGTGCCCGACCTGTCATGGCTCCCGCTACAACGCCGAAACGCTGGAGGTGACCTACCAGGGCAAGACCGTCGCCGGCGTACTGGCGATGACGGTCGACGACGCGGCGAAGTTCCTCGCGGACGTTCCCGCCGCCGCCCGGAGTCTCGAGACGCTGCGCGAGGTGGGGCTGGGGTACTTGCGGCTGGGCCAACCCGCGACGGAACTCAGCGGCGGTGAGGCGCAGCGCATCAAGCTGGCCACCGAACTGCAGCGCGCTCGCCGCGGTCACGCGCTGTACCTGCTCGACGAACCGACCGCGGGCCTCCACCCTGCCGACATCGCCCTGCTGCTGCGACAACTGCACCTGCTCGTCGAGGCAGGCAACACCGTCGTCCTCGTCGAGCACGACCTCGACACGATCGCCACCGCCGACTGGGTCATCGACCTCGGTCCGGGCGGTGGCGATGCGGGGGGACGGGTGGTCGCCATCGGCACCCCCGCCGACGTCGCCTCGGCGGAGGGCAGTGCTACCGCGCCGTACCTTGCGCGCCGGCTGGCCCATCAACCACAAGCAGACTCATGAGCCAGATCCCGAGCATCATCAGCGACTGCGTAGCACGCGGGGGAGAACTACGCTTTCAGGCCGGACATGGCGATGCTGTCGGTCAGGTAGCGCTGGAGTAGGCCGAAGACCAGGAGGCTGGGGACTACCGTGATGGTGGCTCCGGCCATGATGTGGTTGATGGGGACGGCTTGGGTTTGGAGGGTGGCCAGGCCGACGGTGAGGGTTTGCATGGTGCCTGATTGGCCGATGACCAGGGGCCAGAGGAAGTCGTTCCAGTGCCAGAGGAAGACGAAGATCCCCAGGGTGGCCAGGACGGGGCGGATCAGGGGCATGACGATCGTGGTGAAGATGCGCCACTCGCCGGCGCCGTCGATCTGCGCGGCTTCGAAGAGTTCGTCGGGGAGTTGGCTGATGAACTGGCGCATCAGGAAGACGGCCTGGGAGTTCGCCAGGGTGGGCACGATCAGGCCCCAGTAGCTGTCGACCCAGTCGAGGCGGGCGACCAGGATGTACGACGGGATCAGGGTCGCCTGGAACGGGACCATCAGCGTGGCCAGGAAGGCCCAGAACATGAGCTCCCGGCCGGGGAACTTCTTCTTCGCGAACGCATACCCGGCCATCGACGAGAAGAGCAGGACGCAGACGACCGAGACGAGCGAGTAGATCAGCGAGTTGACGGTCCACCGGGGGATGTCCGAACTGGACAGGACGGCCTTGAAGTTCTCGAGGGTGAAATGCGCGGGGTTCAGGGCGCGGGGGAACGTCTGGCCGCTCGGCGGCGCGAAGGCGACCAGCACCATCGCCGCGAACGGGACGATGGTGACGATCGCGGTCAGCGTGAGCAACGTCGGCAGCGTCAGCCGGGCGACCGGGCGCCGGCCGACGGGGCGGGTGTCGCGGGACTCCTCGACGGGTGGGCGTTCGAGTACGTTCACCATCAGTCGTCCCTCCCGACGAGCCGGCGCTGGACGAGCGAGACGATCAGCACGATCAGGAACAGGACCAGGCCGATCGCACTGGCGTAGCCGAAGTCGAAGTACTTGAAAGCGCTGTCGTACAGGAAGTAGACGAGCGAGTAGCTGGAGTGGACCGGGCCACCGCCGGTCATCACGTACACCGCGTCGAAGACCTGGAACGCGCCGATGGTCTCGATCACCAGCACGAAGAACAGGATCGGGCGCAGCTGCGGCAGCGTCACGTACCGGAATCGCTGCCACGTGCTCGCGCCGTCGATCATCGCGGCCTCGAGGTACGACTTCGGGACCGCCTGCAGGCCCGCGAGCAGGATCAGCATCGAGTAGCCGAACCCTTTCCACGCCGAGGTCACCGCGATCGACGGAAGCACCGAGCCGGACTGGCCGAGGAAGTCGATCGGGCCGATACCGACGATCCCGAGGATTGAGTTGAGCAGGCCGTCCTGGACGTCGTAGATCCACTTCCAGATCACCGCGGCCAGCACGATGCTGGTCACGTACGGCAGGAAGAACACCCCGCGGAAGAAGCCGCGTTTCCAGACGACCTGATGCAGGAGTACGGCGGTGCCGAGCGACAGCAGGACCGTGAGCGGGACGAAGATCACCGTGTACGTGAGCGTGACGAGCAACGTCTCGTGGAACAGGCTGTCCGAGAACAGCCGCTTGTAGTTGTCCAAGGCAATGAACGACCACTGGCCACTGAGCCGGTAGTCGGTCAGGCTCAGCAAGAATGCCCCGACCACCGGAACCACCCGGAACACCAGGAACAACACCAGCATCGGCGCGACGAACAACAGCCCCACCCACGGTCGCCGCAGCGACCGTGAGCGGGTCCGAACCGGAGAGCCGGCCGCAGCGTCAACCGCAGTGGCCGGTTCGGGATCGGTCAACGTTGTCTCGACAACAGGTCGTTGGCCTGCTTGGCGGCGTCGTCCAGGGCCTGCTGCGGCTGCTTCTTACCGGTCAGGACAGCCTGGATCTCGGTGCTCAGGAGGCCCATCACCTGGCGGGCCGAGGGGTTCGCCTCGCCGGCGTAGCAGTACTGGAGTGCGTCCGCGAACTTCGCCGCGTTCGGGTCCCCAGTGGGAGGCTTGGTGTCGGCGAGCGGGGTGAAGTAGCCCGATGCCTTGCTCAGACCCTCGAGCTGAGCGGGCTGGACCATGAAGGAGAGGAACTTCTTGGCCTCGTCCTTGTTGCTCGAGGCCGCGTTGAGGACGAGGCCACCGGGGATGCCGTACCCGACCTGCTTCTTACCGGTCAGCGGCGTACCGAGCTCGACGTTGTCCTTGCCCCAGGACGTGGCCACGGTTGCCGCGTCGGCCGGCGTGCTGGTGATCGCCATCGCCACCTGGCCCTTGCCCAGTGGCTGGTCGGCGATCTTGTTGACGTTCGTCAGGCCGCTCTTCGGGATCGCGCCCTCGTCCCACAGCGACTTCAGGAAAGTCAGCGCCTCCAGCCCCGGCGCCTGGTTGAAGGTGACCGACTTACCGTCGTCGGCGAAGACCTTGCCGCCGGCCTGCCACAGCAGCGGGTAGAAGTTCAGGTTCAGCGTCGCTTCGGGTGAGGCCGAGTAGTCCAGCGTGGAGAAACCGGCAGCCTTGATCTTCGGTACGGCGGCCTTGATCTCGTCCCACGTCTCCGGCGGCTTGGTGATGCCGGCCTTGGTCAGGATCGTCTTGTTGTACATCGTCGTGCTGACGGTGTTGTAGATCGGCGCCCCGTAGATCTTGCCCTGCACGGTCAGGCCGGGCACCGCACCGGGCAGGAACTTGTCCTTCAACGGCGAGATCACGTCGTCGATCGGTTCCAGCGAGCCGTTGACGACGTACTGCGGGATCTGGTCCGGGATCATCAGCAGGACGTCGGGAGCCTTCTTGCCGGCGAACGCGGCCGCGATCTTCTGGTCCCGCGCGTCCCAGACCTGGGCCTCGACCTTCAGGTCGATGCCGGAGTTGGCCGCCTCGAAGTCGGTCTCGACCTTCTTCCAGTACGCGTCGTTGGTCGCCTGGTCGGCGATCACCGGGTACATCCAGAGCGTGACGGTCTTCTTGGCGTCGGGCGAGTCCGAACCGGAGCACGAGCTCAGTGCCGCGGCCAGTACGAGCGCCGTGAGTGGTGCCGCGATGCGGCGGACAGTAGATCTCATTGCCACCCCCAGGGTGTCCGGAAGTCAGGGCCGGAAAGTAGGAGACCGAATAACGGTCAGGACCGAAAGTAGCTGTGGTGAATTTCGGCTGTCAACGGCTGATATCAACTCGGAACAGCGTGGAACCGCTGGAGAACAGCAGTTGGTGATCTCCCCGGACGCCGAGCCGCCGGTGCGGATGCGCAACGAACAAGGTCGGGACGTCCCCGCGTCCCGGCCCGATCCGGTAGATCTTGTTCTGGTCGATGCTCACGTACACGGCCTCCCGGGTCGCGACGATGTCTCCGCTGGACGTGGTCGTCCCGAGCGTGAACGACTTGACCACCTTGCCGCACCCCGGGTCCATCGCGACCACGGTCTTGCCCGCCACGCCCCACACCAGCCCGTCCGGGCCGATGGTGACGGACGAGACCGTGGCCGCCCCGGGCACCGGGACGGTTTCCCAGAGTTTCCGGGACCTCTTCACGTCCCAGGCGAAGACGGTGCCCGCCGTCCGGGTGGGCGGGGTGGTGGTGAGCCCGCCGGCGATCGACGTACCGCCGTACACGATGCCGCGGCGCGCGGTCAGGCCGAAAACGCTCTCGTCCTGGACGACGTTGCGGTACTTCTGCGCTACCCCGGTCTTCGGGTCGTAGATGACCAGCGCACCGCCGAGCCGGTCGCCGTCGGGCACGGTGCCGACCGCGATCTTGCCGTCGACTTCGACCAGCGCGCGGGCCCGGGTCTGGAACAGGTCCGGCTTGAGGTTGAGCGCCTGGACCGGGTTGTCAGGCGTGCCGGGCGGTCCCGGCGAGTATTCCGGACTGCTCCAGGGCTTTGTGGGGTCGTAGCCGTACAGGCGGGCTTCCGGGTAGGCGCCGACCCAGACCATGCCGTTCGAGGCTTCCATCAGCGCCTCGACCTGCGAGAACCGGTTGAAGGTGGCTGCGCCGGTGTTCGGGTCGACCACGGCGACGCCGCCGTTCAGGAAGCCACCGGCGTAGATCTTGTCCTTACCGCCTGCCACGGACAGGATCTCGATCGGCTCCCGGCGTACCTGGGTCGGGAAGATCTCGGACTTGCCGGTCTGCGGGTTGTACCGGAACTCGTCGCCGCGCCAGAGCGTGCCGACGACGCTCGTGCCCGGGTAGTCGGGCAGGCCGAGGTCGGCGTACCCGATCGCGCGCGCGTTCTGGATCCGGCCGGTGAAGGTGAGGCCGGTCCCGGTCAGCGTCTTGGTCGTCGGGTCGTACCTCTTCAGCTCACTCGACTGGATCAGGTACAGCGAGCCGTCCGCGCCGATCGGGGAGATGTCCAGACCGTGCGTGTTCGGGATGTCGTCGACCCAGGTGCGGGAGGCGATGTCCCAGACGTACAGCGGTCCCGGGGCCGAGGTGCCGATCCGGACGTAGACGCGGCCGCCACGGGTGTTCAGGTCGTAGACGGTCTTGCCGGTCGGGTCGAGTCCGGGTGGCGAGGGGAGCTCGGTGATCGCGCCCGAGGTCACGTCGAGCTCCATCACGTGCGCGTCCGGGAGAGAGCCGGTGTAGATCTTGCCGTTCGCGTAATCCAGGCTCTTGACGTACGGCTGCCCGGCCCTGACCTGGCCGTAGTCGCGGACGGCGCCGGTCTTGTCGTCGTACCGGAAGACCTTGCCGTTCGGGAAGGTGCCGCCGTACACGTTGCCCTGGTCGTCGGTGGTGATCCGCCAGATGAACGACTCGGTCGCGATCGGCCGGCCGAGGTCCTCGACCGTACCGCCCGGGCGCAGGCGGTAGAGGTGGCCGTTGTTGTAGGTGCCGACGTAGATCGTGCCGTCCGGGGTCGCGGCCACCGCGTAGCTGCCGTCGGCGCCGGGCAGCGCTTGGGACAGCAGGCTGGCGCCGGTGACGGGATCGATAGCGCTCAGGTACGCCGGAGTCCCGGTCGACACGTTCCAGATCGCCGTCTTGCCGTTCGGGCCCGGTGCGACCGTGCCGCCGATCAGTAGTACGTCGGACAACGGCGTACCGAGGGAGACGACGGTGGCTGTGGGTGGGTGGTGTCGAGTGGCCTCGGCCGGCGCGGAGGTGCTGACGAGAACGGCAGCGAGCACTACCGCGACGAGCGAGCGGGCAGATCTCACAGGCGCCTCCCGGTGCCGTATTTACGGTCCTGTCCGAAAGTGAAGCCCTGACCGGCTGGCGAAGTCAATCGCTCGGCAAGATTTGCCGGTACTGGCAACGAAAGCGTTAGTTACGGCCTCAGCCGTTAAGCAACGGGGAGTCGGGCGAGCAGAGTGTCGAGCGTCGCCCGGGTCGCGGCGAAGTAGCTGTTCTCGCGATGCAGGGCCCGGTGGAACGCGGCCAGCTCGGCCGCCGAGATCGTGTTCGAGAACGTGCTGATCTCGGTCAGGTCGAGGCGCCGGTTGAACAGGTGCACGGTGTCGCGCCAGCGGTGCAGCAGGCCGACCAGCTCGGCGTCGCGATGCAGCCCGAGCGCGCCGGAGACCAGCGCGAGGTCGACCGCCGACACGACCAGCCGCGGGTACACCTGCCGCGTGGTCGGCGCGTTCGGCGAGAACCGGTCGTCGTACAGGAGCTTGGTGTTCTCCTGCAGCTCGTCCCGGACCGCGCGCAGCACCTCGGTACGGCGTTCTGCCTCGGCCGTCAGCCGTTCGACGAAGATGCCGGTCAGGCCCGCGACCAGCGTGAGCGAGTTGACCGCCGGCTCCCAACGGGCGTTGCCGGGCGAGATGAACCAGATCACGCCCAGCACGAACGCCAGCGCGAGCAGCCCGTAGCTGATCGCGGTGACAATGGATCTCCGGTACGCCGTCCAGCGCGCGACGGCTGGGATCATCTCGGGTTGGACCAGAGGTCGTCGGCGATGGAGTTGGCTTCGATGTTCTCCGCCGTACCGGGCGCGAGCAGCAGCAGGTCGAGGCCGAACGGACTCGGCCGCCGGGTGTGCCGGAACCCGGAGTGCGCGTGCTCGATCGGGGTCAGGTCGCACGCCTCGGTGAGCTTCTTCAGCCGCTCGTTGGAGAACTTGCGGGTGGTGTAGAGCAGGATCGTGTCCTCCGGCTCGAGCACCACCTCGGTGTGGTCCGGCAAGCCCATCAGGATCGGCGCGCCGGTGTTGTTCTGCCAGACGATCTTGACCCGCAGGGCGTCGTCGTTCTCGATCTCGCCGCGGAAGTCGATGCGCTCGTTGTCGATGGCCAGATCGGTGTTGTAGCGCAGGGCGCTGGTGACGAACTCGGCGAACGCCCGCGTCTGGTGGTACTCGTCGGCGGCGGCCTTCGCCGCTTCCTGGTCCAGGCGACTCGTGGTCGCGACCTCGAGCAGCAGCCGGTCCTGCGGGCGCAGGACCTGGGTCAGCGTGCTGAGGAGCTCCTCGTCGCTCTCGAAGTTGGCCAGCGTGTTCCCGGTCAGGGTGAACAGGATCGGGTCGGCGCCGACCAGCCGGGCCAGCATCTGGCCGAGCTCCTTCATGTTGTCGGTCAGCGAGAAGTCGAGCTGCACCGGCAGCACTTGCGGCATCGGGAACTGGGCGCCACGGACCGGCTCCAGCGTCCCCAGCCGGAGCATCTCCGAGCTCATGTCGACCGGGAGGTAATACATGTCCGGGTTGTTCCGGTGCAGGTCGCCGAGGATGGTGCGGTCCTTGACGCCGGTGCCGACGCCGAGGCTGACCAGGTGATAGCCGCCGTGGGCAACGTGCGGCAGGACCTTGCGCCAGTGCCGCAGGAAGGACTCCGCGCCGGCCTTCATGACCAGGTAGAACGGATCGTTGGTGGCGTTCGCCCAGGCGATCGTCGGGCCGATACCCCAATAGGAGAAGCCCGAGGCGATCTGCTTGCCGTCGCCGGTCTTCGAGAACGGTCCGCGCAGGTCGCCGGTCAGCGTGGCCAGCTTGTCGGTCTGGTCCTCGCCGGTGAGAATCAACGACCACGCGAAGTCGTCGTCGGCCAGCGCTCGCTCGAGCTTGCGGATCACAGGTACCGGCTCTGTCACTCTCCACCCCTCACACCGTGAGACGTCAGGTTACCGGTTGACGACCGTTCGGTGCAGGGCCGAAACTCCGACCCGTGCGTCGGGTCAGACCGCGGTGACGGCGTCGGCCTCCCGGCCCTTCGGCCCGTCGACGATCTGGAACTCGACCTGCTGGCCGTCCTCCAGCGTCTTGTAGCCGTCGGAGACGATCTTGCTCCAGTGGACGAAGACGTCGTCCTCGCCGTCGGCGGCCAGAAAGCCGTAGCCCTTGTCGGCGTTGAACCACTTCACGGTGCCGCGCACCATCAGAACTCCTCGAGCACGGGACCCGCTCTACCCGGACCCCTCGGGTACTCGCCCACCGACCGAAGCCGGCGGGCGGTCCACAAGCTTAGGGCATCCTGCCGGCGGCAGCGATGCGATCAGTGCGAACGCGCGCCAGCCGGGCAACAAGATGCCACCGGCAACGAAGCCGAGGCGGCGCCCGGACCTCAGCCACTCATCAATCGCGGTCCCGGGGCCGGCCCGGCGAGATTCCGAGCGCTGGGTAGGTCTTCACCGGCGTGGTTGGTCAGTGGTGCAGGTCCGCGACGCCAGATTCCTGACTCCATCTCGCGGTGCTGGGATGGTTTGCAGGAAGCTGGTTGCCAGCGGTCTGGTCACAGGTGGCCCGCGGAAATGACTGGCACGATCGCAGCCCGGAGACCGCGACACCACAGTCCCTCTGCGAGGCCCGACCCAACCACAGCCCCCCTCTCGCACACCACCCGAGCGGCGCATCCACCCTCGACGCCCCGCCGAAGGCGGCAACTAACACAGCCGCCGCGAAGCGGCGTCCGAACCAAGTCCATACGTCCGTTACAAGAACCGATCAGCTGCGGTGGGAGGCGGCGAGGCCGATGACGCCGGCGGTGACCAGGAGGAGGGCGCCGGTGACGCCGAGGTCGTCGGTCTGCAGGACGCCGTTGTCGTTCAGCATCCAGATCGTGGCGGCACCGGTCAGGATGGTCCCGGCGATCACGCCCGGAACATCCGGCTTGGCCCGCTTGCGGGGCTGATTCTGCGGCTGCTTCATCCGCGCTCCACTTTGATGCTGCCCAGACGGAGGTCCAGGTCGAGGGTGACCTTCTGTGGGCCTGCCTTGCCGTCGGCGCCGAGGTCGTTGAGGGTCAGTTCCGCATTATGGCCGCCCTTGTGCTGGTCCTGCCAGACCACCTCGCCGGTCTTGGACGTCAGCTGCCCCTCGAGGTCGACGTCCGCCGGGACCTTGACGAGGATCTCGCCGACCCCGCCGTGCACCTCGACCTTGGCGCCCGGGGCGAACGTGGCCTTGGTCAGGTCCAGGTGGGCCGACCCGACGTCGAAGGTGTAGGTCGTCCCGGTCGCGCTGATCGTCTGATCGGCCGGTGCGACGTAGTTGATGTCGGCGACATCGCGCGGCACGCTCGGGAAGACGGTGCTCGCCACCGCCCCGAGGGCAAGCAGGATGCCCAGCGGCAGCAGGCCGAGCGTGCGACCGGCGAACCCACCGATCAGCATGCCGGCGCCGAGCGTGGCCAGGCCGATGATCAGCATGGTCGCCGTCGGGGCGCCCGCGAGTGCGGCGATCCCGATCGCGAGACCGGTGAGTACGACGACGATCGACTTGATCCCGCGGACACCCTTGGCCGGCGGCTCCGCAGTCGTGGTCCGGTTGGGCGGGGGAGCGGTCGGCGGTTCGTCGACGTACAGGCCGAGGGGGTCGTCCTCGGTCCACACAGGCTGGACCGATTCGACGGTGCGGTCCTGAGGTCGCTGTGTGGCCGAGGACGCCGTGCCCGTCGGGGGAACGGACGGGCCGGTCTGTGCGAATGTCGGGGCAGTTGCGCTCTGCGGAGCTGCGTACGGCGAAGCCGGTGGGGTGCCCGGGGTGGTGTCCTGGGGGCGACCCGCCCAGTCCGTCCCGCGGCCGTCCCACTGCTGGCCCTGCTGCGTCAGGTTGACGCCCGTGCCACCCCATTGATGGCGGCGGCGTCCTCCGCCCTTGCGGCTGCGGGCGACCACCCAGATGACCGCGAGCACGATCAGCGGACCGGGGATGAAGCGGCCGATGTTGAACGACGACATCATCGCGATCCCCGCGAACACGCAGACGCCGATCACGATCGGCCACAGCCACGGGTGATCGGGCCGGACCCGGTCGCCGAGCAGACCCTGCGCGGCGGAGCGCTCGCTGCCGTCCTCGGGCATCAGCACCCAGGCGGCGATGTAGAAGATGATGCCCGGGCCGCTGATGATCAGCACCGCCATCACCACCCGAACCAGGACCGGGTCGATGTTCAGCGCGCGGCCGATACCGCCACAGACACCCGCCACCCACCGGTCCGACCGGCTCCGCTGCCAGCTCTGCACGTTCTGCAGGCGGTTGCGGTCGAACCCACCGGGTCCACTCTGGTTCTGCTCCATGACATCGATAGTGGCGCGTTCGGCGGCGTGATCACATCGGGGATGCCCCCCGAGGACCCCGGAGTCTGCCGGACTCGGGGTTCTCCCCGAGCAGACCCTGAGCCGGGGCGAACCGCGGTGAGGATGCCGCCCGGGGTAAGCCTGCTGGTGTGGACCGGTCCGGCATGTGACGATCGTAGGGATGAGCCAGCCAGCCGCCACGCCTCCGGGCGGGTCCTCCGCGAACGGAGCCCCACCCGAGCCCGCGCCTGGGCAAAACCCGGCCGCGCAAAACCCGGCTGGGCCGGACCAGAGCCCGTGGCAGTACAAGGGCTGGGGACCCCAAGGCCCCGCGCAGTACCAAGGCCCGTACGCCGCCTACGCGGCCAGGATGGGTAATGCCACCAACGGCAGCGCACCCAACGGCAGTGCAGGCCAGGGCTACGCGGGCTATTCAGGACAGAGCTACTCAGGCCATCCCTACAGCAGCGGGCCGACCTACAGCGCCGGACCGTTCAGCGCGGGACCGAGTGCCGGACCGAGCAACGCTGGACCGAACGGTGCCGGACCGGCGTACGGCGGTCAGCCCGGCCCAGGTGGTCAGCCGCGGCCGCCGACCGAGCCACTCCCGGTCCGCCGGGCGTATCGCCGGACCGAAGGACGTGTCATCGCCGGCGTTGCCGGTGGGGTCGCCGATCACCTCGGCGTCTCCGACACCGTCGTCCGGCTGGTGCTGATCGCGACCACGGTCTTCGGCGGCGTCGGCGTACTTGTCTATGCGGCGTTGTGGTTCCTGATGCCGCTGGCGCCGCGGACGATGCCGGCGGCGCCCGGATTGGCTGCGCACACCCGCGGCGGGCTGCGTTCGGATGAACCGCCGCCACCGGTTGCCGAGGCCAAGGAGCGGAAGCGGGAGAAAAGCCGCGGACAGGTCACGGCCCTGGTGGCGATCGGGATCGGGCTGCTGATCCTGCTGCAGGTCGCCGGGCTCGGGATCGCCGGGAAGATGTTCTGGCCGCTGGTGTTCGCCGGGACCGGTCTCGCGCTGATCTGGCGACAGGCCGACGAGAGCCAGAAGCAGCAGTGGGCCCGGGACGTTCGGGTTCCGATCCTCGGCATCGTGCTCGGGAAGGGCGGCTGGAAGTCGCTGATCCGGATCGCCGTCGGGCTGGTGCTGCTCGGGACCGCGGTCACGCTGTTCCTGGTACAGAACGGCCGGCTGTCGATGGTCGGCGACGTACTGATCGCGCTGGTGCTCGCCGTGGTCGGCCTCGGCGTAATCGCCGGACCGTGGGTGCACCGGCTGAGCCGGGACCTGAACAACGAACGCGCGGAGCGGGCCCGGTCGGAGGAGCGCGCCGACATGGCCGCCCACCTGCACGACTCGGTGCTGCAGACGCTCGCCCTGATCCAGAAGCAGGCCGACGATCCGAAGGCCGTCGCCAGGCTGGCCCGGTCGCAGGAGCGTGAGCTGCGGTCCTGGTTGTACGACGAGGACGACAACACCGACCAGACTCTGGCCGGAGCCGCCAAGCGGGCCGCCGCCGAGGTCGAGGACTCGCACGGCGTGCCGGTCGAGGTCGTGACGGTCGGCGACTGCGACCTGACCGAAGGGCTCGCCGCGATGGTCCGGGCCGCGCGCGAGTCGATGGTTAACGCGGCCAAGCACTCGGGCGCGGCGAAGATCGACGTGTTCGTCGAGGTGGACGGCGACCGGGCGGAGATGTTCGTCCGGGACCGCGGCAAGGGGTTCGATGTCGAGGGCGTGCCGGACGATCGGCTCGGGTTGCGGCACAGTGTGTTGGGCAGGATGGAACGGCACGGCGGCCGCGCAACGGTGCGGTCCGATCCGGAGACAGGGACCGAAGTGCGACTGGAGATGGACAGATGAGCAGCAGGCGCGTTGTCGTCATCGATGACCACGACATGTTCCGGGCCGGGGTGCGCAGCGAGATCGGCACCGCGGTCGACATCGTCGGGGAGGGATCCGACGTCGACTCTGCCGTCAAGGCCATCGTCGGCACCGAGCCCGACGTGGTGCTGCTGGACGTCCACCTGCCAGGTGGCGGTGGCACCGAGGTGATGAAGCAGGTCCACCAGCGGCACCCGGAGATCAAGTTCCTGGCGCTGTCGGTCTCCGACGCGGCCGAGGACGTGATCGGCGTGATCCGGGCCGGCGCGCGCGGCTACGTCACCAAGAACATCAGCGGTACCGAGCTGATCGACGCGATCAATCGGGTCGCCGAGGGTGACGCGGTCTTCTCACCGCGCTTGGCCGGCTTCGTGCTGGACGCGTTCTCCGGTGCCATCGACATCGCGTCGGTCGACGAGGACCTCGACCGGCTCTCCCAGCGTGAGCGCGAGGTCCTGCGGCTGATCGCCCGCGGCTACGCCTACAAGGAAGTGGCCCGCGAGCTGTTCATCTCGGTGAAGACCGTCGAGACCCACGTCTCGTCGGTGCTGCGCAAGCTCCAGCTCTCCAACCGCCACGAGCTGACCCGCTGGGCCACGGACCGTCGTCTGGTGTGAGGTCGCCGTACCGTCAGCGGCTTGCCGACGTGTAGGGCAGGAGCGCCATTTCGCGGGCGTTCTTGATGGCGCGGGCGATCTGCTTCTGCTGCTGCACCGACAGTCCGGTGACCCGGCGGGAGCGGATCTTGCCGCGGTCGGAGATGAACTTCCGCAGCAACGCCGTGTCCTTGTAGTCGATGTAGGTGATGCCGTCGCGGTCGAGCGGGTTCTGCTTCGGCTTGCGCTTACCGGTGGGTGGTGGGCGTCGCGGCATGGTCCCTCCTCTGTTGAACGTCGTTTTCATCAAGCCTAACGCACGCGGTGTGGGTGGCGAGATCTGGACAGGGCACCCATCCGCCACCCCGGTACGGGCGTCCGGGGCTTGGTGGCTGTTATACCGTCGACTCTTATGGAGCGGAATCTCACAGCCGATCAGCTCGCGCTCTTCGAGAAGGAGTTCGCGTCGAACCCGCAGTACCGGGTGATGCAGAACGCCGTCACGCAGACGCCGGTCAACACCATCGCCCTGGACCGCCAGGTGGTCACCTCGATCGACCACTCGGTGTCGAACGTGCTGGACGACTGGAAGGTCACCCATCAGAAGAAGAGCGGCCGGTGCTGGATGTTCGCCGGGCTCAACCTGCTCCGGGCCGGGGCGGCCGCGAAGCTCGGGGTGAAGGACTTCGAGTTCTCCCAGAACTACGTTCTTTTTTGGGACAAGTTCGAACGTTCGAACTTCTTCCTCGAGGCGATCATCGAGACGGCCGAGCGCGACGCCGACGACCGGACGGTGGCACACCTGCTCTCCGACCCGATCGGTGACGGCGGCCAGTGGAACATGTTCGTCGCGGTGGTCCGCAAGCACGGCCTGGTGCCCAAGTCGGCGATGCCGGAGACCGAGAGCTCGTCCTCGACCGCCCAGATGAACGACATCCTGCGCAAGGTGCTCCGCCAGGGCGCCCGGGATCTGCGCGCACTCGACAGTGTGGACGCGCGCCGCGATCGCAAGCAGGAGATCCTGAGCACTGTGCACCGGGTGCTGAGCATCCACCTCGGGACGCCGCCGCAGAAGTTCCTGTGGCAGTGGAAGGACAGTGACAAGGCCTTCCACCGCGACGGCTGGACCACGCCGGCCGAGTTCGCCGCGGCGTATGTGGAGCTGCCGGTCGACGACTACGTCTGCCTGGTGCACGACCCGCGCGAGACCAGCCCGATCGGCAAGACCTTCACCGTCGACTACCTGGGCAACGTCATCGACGCACCCCCGGTGACCTACCTGAACGTCGAGATCGACCTGATGAAGCAGCTCACCCAGGACGCGATCCTCAACGGTGAGCCGGTTTGGTTCGGCTGCGACGTCGGCAAGCAGATGAATGGCGACCTCGGCTACTGGGACGCCAAGCTCTACGACTACGGCTCGGTCTACGACACCGAGTTCACGCTGAACAAGGCCGATCGCCTGGTCCACCACGAGACCCTGATGACCCACGCGATGCTCTTCACCGGCGTCGACGTACTGGACGGCAAACCGCGGCGCTGGCGGGTAGAGAACAGCTGGGGCGAGGAGAAGGGCGACAGCGGCTTCTGGACGATGAACGACTCCTGGTTCGCCGAGCACGTCTTCGAGATCGCCGTCCGCCGCTCCGCCCTCCCCGCCGACCTCCAGGCCCGCTTGGACGAAGCCCCTATCGTGCTCCCGGCCTGGGACCCGATGGGTGCCCTGGCCGACTAGAGGATCAGCCGGAGCGCTTCGGCGGGACGCTCGAGGGTCGGGAGATGCCCGGCCCACGGGAGGTCGAGGCGCTCGGGGTTGGGCAGGCGTTCCTGTAGGTAGGTTGCGCAGTCCGCGAAGAACTGGAAATCATGTGCGCCCGTGATCAGTCGCACGGGCGCGCTGATCTTTTCGGGCTCGACGGTGTACTCCTCGTTGTCTACGTCGCCGGCGGGGATCTGGAGGTCGTAGGCGCGCTGTTGCATCGCTCGGAGTAGTTCGCGGGCGTCGTCGTCGGCGTCCGGTCCGATCCACTTGCGGACTGTGAGGTCGGTGGCACCGGCTACGTCGTTCGCCTCGACCAGGCGGTTCTCCTCGGCCCACACGGCGCGGAGGTCGTCGGTTGGTACGACGTTGTCGGTCGGCGCGCAGATCAGGACGAGGCGGTTGAACCGCTCCGGCTGTCGGCTGGCCGCCTGCTGTACGACGTAACCGCCGTACGACGCTCCGACCGCCGTGACACTGTCCACGCCGAGCTCGTCCAGTACGGCGAGGAGGTCACCAGCGTCGGAGTACTTGGCGGCGGGCTGCAGCGGGGTCTCGCCGTACCCTCGCAGGTCGACCGTGATCACCCGGTGGTCTGCCTTGAGCTCCTCGACCTGGCGAGCCCACATCCGTGCGTCCGCCACCCCCGCGTGCACCAGTAGCAACGCAGGCCCATCTCCAACCACCGCATGCGAAATCGTCATGCCCGAACCCTGTCTGGTCGCGGCCCACCGGCAAAATCATTAAAGCCGGATGACGGTGAACTGCTCGGCGTAGTGGTTGGCGGGGAAGCCGGCGGTGGTGGCCCGGCGGAGGCTGAGGTCGCGCATGGCACCGGCCAAATGCTCGGGGTCGTGGTGCTGGCTGGCGTGGGACATCAGAGCGGCCATCTTCTGGTCGAAGGTGTCGGTGATGTCGACGTAGTGGTTGACCTCGGGGTGTTCCATCATCCAGAGCTCGTCGAGGTCCCAGGCCTCTTCGCTGAGCTCGGTGAAGGCGAAGGGGTTGCCGGCCGCCGGGTAGAACGCGCGGACGGCCGCCTCGGCCGTGGCCAGGTGGTCGGGGTGGGAGACCTGCAGCCGCATCCAGTTGCGGTCCGGTGAAGGACTCAGCAGCCGCTGCGGGCGGACCTTGCGGATCACTCGGACGATGTCACGGACCAGGTCCTGGGTGGGCTCGACCGCGCCGTCGTGGTACCCGAGGAAGTGCACATCGGTGACGCCGACTTTCTCGGCCGCGGCGGTCTGCTCGGCCCGCCGGACGACGGGGATCTCGGCCCGGTCCCGATCCGGCTCGAACCCGCCGGCCTGGCCGTCGGTGACGATGCAGTAGTGGACCTCGATACCGGCCTTCGTCCACAACGCGATCGTGCCGGCTGCGGCGAAGTCGATGTCGTCCGGGTGCGCGACCACGCACAGCACTCGCTCGATTTCGCGGTCCGGACGCGGATTTCCCACAGGCACGTTCACCTGACCGACCCTAACTGCTTGGTGCGGCCCTTGATACGTCACTGCAAGCTGGACTCCTAGGAGGTGCGATGGAATTCGGCGGTACGTGCGACCCGGAGGACGTCGGCCTGGACTCCGGCCGGCTCGCTGCGGCGGTTGAGCTCGTCCAGAACCGAGGAGCGATCGCCCAGCTCTGTGTGCTCCGCGACGGCCACCTGATCCTCGACAGATCCTTCGGGTGCGCACCGGACGCGTTGTTCTGGCTCTTCTCCGCGAGCAAGCCGTACGTCGCCATCGTGATCTACCAGCTGATCGAGGCCGGACGGCTCCACCTGGACGACGCGGTCGCGGCCTACTGGCCCGAGTTCGCGCACAACGGCAAGCGGGAGATCACCGTCCGCCAGGTGCTTCAGCACCGGTCCGGTGTCACCACCGCCGGTTCGTACCTCGGCGACGCCCGTGCCATGGCGGACTGGGACCGGTCGCTGCGGCGGATCGAAGAGGCCACTCCGCGCTGGCCGGTCGGCACAGTGGCCTACAGCCCGCTGGCCTTCGGTTTCATCCTCGGTGAGGTCGCTCGACGGTGTAGTGGGCGGCCGATCGAGGATCTGGTACGCCGTGCCGTCCTTGAACCACTCGCGGTCACGGACACCTACCTCGGACTCCCCGCAGACCAGTGGGATCGGCACGTCCCACTGAGGGTGGCGGGACCGGCTGGCCCGTTCATCCAGTCCGTGGTGAACCGCCGCAGTACCCGGGCGGCCGTCGTACCGGCTGCTGGGATCTCGACCACCGCACGGGACCTTGCTGCGCTCTATCAGGCCTTGCTGCACGGTGGAGTCGGTCCGGCCGGGCGGTTGCTGCGTCCGGAGTCGCTCGCGATCGCAACCGAGCCGTCCAGCGAGGGTGCGATCGATCGGACCGCGCGGTCGCCGATCCGGTGGTCACAAGGGTTCCAGCTCGGCGGTCCGCGGTCGGTGCCGGATTCGGTTCCGTCGTTCGGGACGCTGAGCAGTCCGCGGACGTTCGGTCACAACGGCAGCAACTGCTGCGTGGGGTGGGCGGACCCCGACCGGCGGATCGCGTACGCCTATCTGACCAACCGCCTCGGCCGTCCGGCCGCTGACCTCGCCCACCACGTCGCCGTCGCGGACGAGGTCCTCGCTGCCGCCGGCTAGGCCAGTGCGGCCAGCGGCATCCGCGCAGTGATCACCTCGTCCACGATCCCGTACTCCTTCGCCGCCTCCGCGGTCAGCACGAGGTCCCGGTCGGTGTCGTGCCGCAGCTTGTCGATCGACTGGCCGGTGTGGTGCGACAGGATCTCCTCGACCTCACTGCGGACCCGAACCACCTCGTCGGCCTGCAGGATCAGATCGGGGATCGTGCCCTGGCCGCGGGCGGCCGGCTGGTGCAGCACGACCCGGGTGTGCGGCAGTACGGCGCGGCGCCCGGGCTCACCCGCCGCCAGCAGGACCGCGCCGGCCGCCATCACCTGGCCGATGCCTCGGGTCGCGATCGGCGAGCGGATGAACCGCATGGTGTCGTAGATCGCGAGCATCGCGGACATGTCGCCGCCCTCGCAGTTGATGCAGACCTCGATCTCCTGGTCGGGCTTGTCCGTCTCCAGGTGCAGCAGTTGGGCGATGATCGCGTTCGCCACGCCGGCGTCGATCGCCGTACCGATGTAGATGATCCGCTGCGAGAGCAGATGCGAGTAGACGTCCATGATCCGCTCACCCCGCGGGTGCTCGGCGATCACGTTCGGGATCATGTAGCTGTTGCTCATGCGGCGTCCTTTCGTGCGGGCGTCACTTGGTCGAACGACTCGACGATGTGGTCGATGAAGCCGTACTGACGGGCCTGTTCGGCGGTGTACCAGTGGTCGTGGCGAGAGTCCTCATGCACCGTGTCGAACGACTGCCCGGTGTCCTCGGCGACCAGCGCGAGGACGGTGTCGCGGATGTGCCGCAGGTCGTTGCCCTGGATCTCGATCTCCGCCGCGGACCCGCCGATACCGGCCGAGCCCTGATGCATCAGCACTCTCGAGTGCCGCAGCGCGTAGCGTTTGCCCGGCGTACCGGCCGACAGCAGGAACTGTCCGGCGCTGCAGGCCAGCCCGATCGCCAGCGTCGACACGTCGCACGGGATCAGCCGCATCACGTCCCGGATCGCGAGCATCGACGGTACTGATCCGCCGGGTGAGTGGATCCACAAGGCGATGTCGGCCTTGGGGTCCTCGGCGGCCAGCGTCAGGAGCTGGGTCGCGAGCAAGGTGCCGTTGTCGTCGTCGAGGACTCCGTCGAGTACGACGATCCGCTGCCCGAGCAACCGCTGCCGCGCGGTCTCGTTGAACATCGGCGGTTTCATGTCTTCTGCCATGTCGTCAACACTGACCCGGCCGACCAGGCAGATCCCAGCTTTTCTGCTCACGGCAAGTCTGCCCACAGCCAACAAAGTGTTATGGCAGTCTCCGTCGAGTGAATTTGAGTGACAACGCGATCCTGGTCGCCGATGGTCTGTCCGATCAGGAACGCACTCTGCTGGAGTTGACCGCCACCCCGGCCGCGACGCTGCTCGGTGCCGTCTCCATGATCTTGCGGACCACGCTGTTCAGCGAGGACCCCGCCGCTTGGGTCGACATGTGGCAGGCGCGCCCGGATCTGGCTCGGGTGGAGTGGATGGACGGGCCTGAGCTCGCGACCGTCGTGGCGCACCTTGCTGCGAAGGACTACGAGGGGACGATCGAAGGCGTCCCCGGGCTCCGCATCACGTCCTGCGACGACCACGCTGCCAAGATGCTGTGGCTCGGTTCCATCAGCCCGGTTGAGCTTCAGCTGACCCGCCAGCTGTCCTAAGGACGGGTCGCGCGGCAGTCGCCGTCCTGACTCGCCCATGACCACCGACTGGGGACTGCGGACACAAAACAGCCCCGACCGGGGAGCGTGACGAACCAGATTCGACAGGTCGAGCTCCCCCAACCCCAACCCCACAAGGCGAGTCCGGCCACATCAGGAGATCACCCGGCCTGATTTCCTGGGTTGGCCACCGAATTTCCTGGGTCTGCCAGTGAAATCGGGGGTTCCTGACCCATGTTCAGGGTCCGCAACCCCGCATTTCATGGGCCAACCCATGAAATGTGCCAGCTCAGCCCGCAACGACCGGTCTCAGGTGGCGCGGCCGAGGATGTGGTGGCGGGATGGGTCCGGTCCGCTGGGCGGGAAACTGAAGCGGTCGATGGTGGCGATGGTGAAGCCCGCGGTGGTGATTGCGGTGGCGGTGTCGCGATGGAGATGGCAGCCGCCGGCCAGTGGCGGCCAGATGGTCAGGTCGAGGAGTTTCTGGAAGGTCTCCATCGCGCCGGGAGGGGCTGCGACGTGTTCCCAGAAGCGGAGCTCGCCGCCAGGCCGTAGGACGCGACGAGCCTCGGTGAGCGCGACTACCTGGTCGGGGACCGAGCACAGGACCAGCGACATCACCACGGCGTCGACCGAGTCGTCGGGCAGCGGCAGGCGGTCCGCCGTACTGTTCACGACCACGATGCCGCCCGGTGCCGACTCGGCTTGCTGCTGTGCCTTGCCGCGGAGGTACGGCTCGGGCTCGATCGCGAGCACGCTCGTCACCGCGGCGGGGTAGTGCGCGAAGTTCCCGCCGTCACCAGCACCGACCTCGACCACCTGGCCCGACAACCCGTCCAGCAACCGCCGCCGGTACTCACTCGCCCCGGCCTCGTCCATCCGCGGCCGAAGCCGCGCATACAACCGCGCGAACACCGGATTCCTCATACCTCACCCTAGGCCGTTCGAACCGGCGTTCGGTAAGTGTCGGAGGGAGCGCCTAAGGTGGTCGGTGATGACTACGCTGTTTTCGCCTGACGAGCTCCCGGTGCCGCTGGAGGAGCCCACAAAGCATCGGACCGATCCGGAATCGCTGCTGGAGGGGCTCAATCCACAGCAACGGGCCGCGGTCGTGCACTCCGGCAAACCACTACTCGTGGTGGCCGGCGCGGGCTCCGGCAAGACCCGGGTGCTGACCCGCCGGATCGCCTACCTGCTGGCGGCCCGCGACGCGCACCCCGGTTCGATCCTGGCGATCACGTTCACGAACAAGGCCGCCGCCGAGATGCGCGAGCGGGTCGTCGAGCTGGTCGGCCCGCGGGCGAAGCTGATGTGGGTCTCGACGTTCCACTCGTCGTGTGTGCGGATCCTGCGCCGCGACATCAAGCGGTTCGGGATCAACTCGACGTTCTCGATCTACGACGACACCGACTCGCGCCGGCTGATGACGCTCGTCTGCCGCGAGCTCGACCTGGACGTCAAGCGGTACAACCCGCGCGCCGTGCTGAACTGGATCAGCACCCAGAAGAACGAGCTGATCGACCACGAGACCGCCGCGGCGAAGACCTCCAACCACTTGGAGGAGACGTACGCCGAGTGCTACCGCATCTACCAGGAGCGGTTGGCCCAGGCGAATGCGCTGGACTTCGACGACCTGCTGATGACCACGGTCAATCTGCTGCAGGCCTTCCCCGAGGTCCGTGAGTACTATCGCCGCCGTTTCCGCCATGTGCTCGTCGACGAGTACCAGGACACCAACCACGCGCAGTACACGCTGATCCGCGAGCTCTGCGGTGAGGATCCGACCGACTACAACGGTCCGACGGCGCCACCTGGTGAGCTGATGGTGGTCGGCGACTCCGACCAGTCCATCTACGCGTTCCGGGGCGCGACGATCCGCAACATCCTCGCGTTCGAAGAGGACTTCGTCGGCGCCGAGACGATCCTGCTCGAGCAGAACTACCGTTCCACCCAGACCATCCTGACCGCGGCGAACGCGGTGATCAGCCGCAACGAAGGCCGGATGGCGAAGAACCTCTGGTCCGACCAGGGGCAGGGCGAGCAGATCGCGGTGTACGTCGCCGACAACGAGCACGACGAGGCCCAGTTCGTCGCCGACGAGATCGACCGGCTCGCCGACGCCGACAAGGTGAAGCCGTCCGATGTCGCGGTGTTCTACCGGACCAACGCGCAATCGCGAGTCTTCGAAGAGGTCTTCATCCGCACCGGCCATCCGTACAAGGTCGTCGGCGGCGTTCGGTTCTACGAGCGCAAGGAGGTCCGCGACGCGCTCGCGTACCTGCGCGTGCTGGTGAATCCGGCCGACACCGTCTCACTGCGCCGGATCCTCAACGTGCCCAAGCGTGGCATCGGCGATCGGGCCGAGGCCGCGATCGAGGCATTGGCCGCGCGGGACCGGATCTCGTTCGCCGAGGCGCTGCGCCGGGCCGAGGACGCGCCGGCGATGGCGTCGCGCTCGGTCAACGCCGTTCAGGCCTTCATCGACATCCTCGACGAGCTGACCGTGATGGTCGACTCGAGTGCGCCGCCGGACGAGATCCTGGACTTCGCCCTGCACCGCTCCGGGTATTACGACGAGCTGCAGAAGTCCACGGATCCGCAGGACGAGACCCGCCTGGAGAACCTGGACGAATTCATCTCCGTGGCCCGCGAGTTCGTCGAGGAGCGCACCACGGCCGGCGAACCGTCCGACCTGCAGGCGTTCCTCGAGCGGGTCGCCCTGGTCGCGGACGCGGATCAGATCCCGGATGCGGCCGCGGACGGCGGTGTGGTCACGTTGATGACACTGCACACCGCGAAGGGCCTGGAGTTCCCGGTCGTGTTCCTGACCGGGATGGAGGACGGTGTCTTCCCGCACTCGCGGTCGCTGACCGACATGAAGGAGCTCGAGGAAGAGCGCCGGCTCGCGTACGTCGGCATCACTCGCGCCCGGCAACGCCTGGCGTTGTCCCGCGCCGCGGTGCGATCGGCGTACGGCGCTCCCCAGCACAACCCGCCGTCACGGTTCCTGGAGGAGCTCCCGGCCGAGCTGCTCGACTGGCGCCGGGACGAGTCCGCGATCACCCGCTGGTCGGGGACCGGGACGACGCGCGGCAGCGGGATCTCCAGCCGGTACGAGCCGCCGCGCAAGACGGCCTCGGACAAGCCCGTCATCAGCCTCAACCCCGGCGACCGGGTCGTCCACGACAGCTTCGGGATGGGCACAGTCGTGGTGGTCCGAGGCGAGGGTCAACAAGCCCAAGCCGACATAGATTTCGGGTCCGAAGGCGTCAAGAGATTGTTGTTGCGGTATGCACCGGTAGAAAAGATCTGAGCGGGAAGGGCATAGCTCGGTCAAGGTTTTGGACGTTTACGTTGCGTCTGAGCCGGAGATTGAGACAATCAAGGCTCTTCGCCCCTCCCCGGAAGCGTTCCCCATGCCCAAGTCGTCGGACACCAACCGCCGGATCATCCTGGCGGGGTCCAACCCTGGGCTGCGGCTGTTCGACGAGAACGGCAAGGTCACGGCGTACGCGTCGATCTGGATGGTCGACTGGTCGATCCGCGGTGCGGGTACGGCGGTGGTCCTCTGGTTCGACGGAATCGTTCGCGTGGTGTCGGAGGACGTCGACCTGGCCGCCTGGCTGGAGCGGTACTTCGTGCGTTCGTTCCTCGAGGTGCAGGGCCTGCCGTGGCACGAGCCCGCGGTCGAGCGTGACCTCGTCCAGGTCTCGATGAACCTGGCCGACGGGCTCAGCGCCAAAGCCGCCGACATCCAGATCGAGATGGGCGGCGTGCTCGACCGCCGGCTGTTCGCGACCGACAACTTCCAGCTGGCCGAGGGCACCCACAGCCTCAGCCTGGTGATCGCACCGGTCCGGTCCGCGACCGTCTCGATCGGCGGCGCCTCGGTCCCCGGTTTCGTCCAGGTCGACGGCTCACCCGACCGGCCCGGCTCGTCCGCGTTCCTCACCACCGCCGAGGTCTGGCAGCGCTAGTTAGCTATTCGGGATGATGGCCCACCAGTTGTCCATCCGCGCGACCGCGGTCTGATCGCCGCCGAGCACGCGCTCGAGCCGGAACAGGTACGCCGAGATCCCGGCCGCTCCCTGCATCCAGCCGACGCCCGGCGGCAGTAGGGGCTCGTCGTTCTTGTGCTCGAGGAAACGCCAGTACGCGTGATCGTTCTCGCGGTACGCCCGGTCGAGCAGGGTGTCACCCAGTTGGATCGCGAACTCCAGGTCCTGCTTGTCGCCGTCGCGCAGCCAGCCGTCCAGGAACGCGTCGCCGGATCCCGCCGTACCGCAGCAGCGTCCGTCGTTGTCCCAGAAGCCCGGGTGGAGACGTTCGGGGATGCCGGAGTACCGCACGCTGTCCAGGCAGCGCCGGCGCCAGACGGTCGGGGACTCACCGGCGATCTGGCCGACTCCGGCGTACTCGAGGGCGCTGAAGAGCAACGCCGTACCGGCGCCGCCGTGACACCAGTTGTACGTGTACTCGTCGCCGTGACGCTCGGCCCACGGGATCACCCGCGGCACGCGGAAACCCTTGTCGTCGTTGATGCCGAGAGTGACCAGATGCTCGGCACCCCGCCGGGCCGTGGTCACGAGCTCCGGCCGTTGCAGCTCGACGCCGGCTGTGGCCAGGACTGCTGCGATACCGGCCAGCCCGTGCGAGAAGTTCGGCATCTCGGTCGGCGGCGACGCGACCACGAATCGTCGCGGGATGAACAGCCAGTTCAGACCGGCTGCCGTCTCTTCCTGCTCGGCCAGCAGGAGCTCGACAGCGCGGTCAGCCAAGGGCCGGGCATCTACACCGTGCCGCAGCGCCCACAGAGCGCCCATCAAGGCCCCTGCGGTGCCGAGTGTGGCGTCGTTGACCGCGCCGCCTGGGTGATACCTGTCGGTGTCGTCCAGGAAGCTCTCGTGCCAGCCCGCGTCGGTCACGATCTCGAGGGCACGCTCGACCGCGGCGGCACTGCCGGGCTCGCCGAGCGCCGTCAGGATGCCGATCGAGCTGACCAGGCCGTCGAAGTAGCTGATCGAGCCGTCCGCCGGGATGACGGCGCGGATGCGGTCCGCGATGCCGGACGCGAGACGCTGCTCGTCGGAGGTCCAGGGACGAGTCAACCGGATCTCGGTCAGTGCGTGGGTGAGTCCGCCGATCCCGCTGTGCATGCCGTCGAGGTACTCGGTCGGCTTCTGACCACCGGCCGACTCCGGGATCCACGGGCCGTCGTCGTCCCAGTGCACCTGATCGAGGACCCAACTCCAGGCTGCCTCGGCAACCTCGGCGTACGACGTCATGCGCGGAGCCTAGCCGTGCAGAGGGGGCCAGGCAGAGAGGTTTTCTTTACGGGTCCAGACCACAGTGGTTGCGCAGCCAGGGTGCCGGGTCGATCGCCGCGCCGCCGTCGGGGTGAACCTCGAAGTGGAGGTGCGGGCCGGTGGTGTTGCCGGTCATCCCGATCTCGCCGACCTTGTCACCCGCATACACGGTCTCGCCGACCGATACGGCGAACTCCGACATGTGGTTGTACCAGGTGACGGTGCCGTCCTCGTGCCGGACCTGGACCTGGCGGCCGTACGGGCCGGCCCAGTTCGCGAAGATCACAACGCCCTTCATCACGGCCCCGATCCGGGTGCCCTGCGGGGCGGCGAAGTCGAGGCCGGTGTGGTTGTTGGCCCAGCGGCTGCCGCCCTGACCGAAGGTCGCGGTGATGTGGTAGCCGGTGACCATGATCTGGCAGCGGGTGGCGGACTCGCGGGCGGTCTTCTCCTTGAGCTCCTGCTTCGCCTTCGCCGATGCCAGCGCGCTCGCGCGCTGGTTGGTGAGCGCCTGGGTGGCGCTGAGCTTGAGGGCCCGCTGCTTGGCCAGCTGAGTGGCCGCGGCCTGCTTCTTCGTCGTGTCCGTGGCGGCCAGCTGGACCCGGGAGGAGTCACGGGTGGCGAGCTGGCGGGCCTGAATCCGTGCGGTGGTGATACCGGACAGCTGCTGCCCGCTGTCGAGGCTGAGCGCGGCGAGATTGACCGCCGAGTTCGCCTGCGTCGGTGACGCGAGCGAGCTGGCGCTGAAACCGACAGCGCCTGCCGCCGCGGCGAGGGCCGCGGTCAAACCGACGATCTGGGTACCACCTGGTGTATTACGCCTGGCAACACGATGCTTGGCACTGTGACGTCCTGCGCCGGGCTTGCGCGCAGTGTTGCCTGGCGTGTCGCGGTCGCCCGCGGCACGGTGCTGGGACACAACGTGGCCTTTCGGTCACAGGGGAGGGGTTGTCCACCCTCCGGGAGGTTTTATTCCCCCGTCGGGCTCATGCACCATAACGGATGGGTCACGGGGGCACAAACCCTGCCACCCCTTTTTCCCCGTCTCCTTCACGAAACCTTTGCATGAGCGGCTGCACGTGCATCCGCTCCGAGTGCCCGGTTGCCTGCCTGGTCAGGCAGATTCCGGACTGCTCTGTTGCTCGTCAAGGTGGGCCAGCACCCCGGTGATCTGGTGCACGACCTCGCCATGGAACGGCAGGGACAGGTGGCCCACGCCGTGAACGCGCACGTTACTCGCCACCAGATCGGGATGCCGAATCCGGGCCCTGCGTTGCGGCACGATCAGCTGGTCGACGTCGCTGTAGAAGGCGATGAACCTGGTCCCGCACTCCGGCGCCGGCTCGGCCAGCTCGGCCATCAGGTCGCTGTCCGGGCGCACCTGCTTGACCAGGGGCCAGGGCAACAATCGGGCCGCCATCGTGCCCTGGTGCGGAGTCCCGAGCGTGACGCAGGTGTGGACGCGCTCATGGCCGCCCAGCCGCTGGATGTAGTACCGCGCGATCAGACCGCCCAGGCTGTGCCCGACGACGTGGATCTGGTCCGAACCGGACGCCTCGCAGATCGCCTCGATCTCCTGGCCCATCCGTTCCGCGGTACGGCGTACGTCCAGCGTCAGAGGTGAGTACGAGAACGTGTGGATGCTGCTGAATCCACGCCGCGCGAGCTGGCGGCGCATCAGCGCGAAGATCGTGTGGTTGTCGATGATCCCGTGGGCGAGCAGGATCGGCGTACCGGCCGCTCGAACGTCGCTGACCAGCAGGCTGCGCTGAGCCGGCGTCAGGCCGGTCAGGGAGAGCCGCTGGATCGGGGCTGCGGATCCGCCGACCAGGCCGAGCGGATACATGGCCAGGTGGGTAGTGAGCCACCCGATCTCCACGGCGGCGCCCTGCAGGACTCGCAGGTTCAGTGCAGAGCGGGCGCCGTACTTCAACCCGTCCAGCGCACCGCGTACTTCCTCTTGCCAGGCACTCATGGGCGACTCCTCCCGGCGAATCAGACCCCCCGAATGGTCCGATCACTTTCCACGGTAACCGGTTCCCATCCTGCGTGTGGGGGAACACACTGCTCCGTGTCTTATCCGTGAGGTACGGACCGGTTAGCCTGCGAGCATGCCTGCTACGAGTCCTCTGCGCGTCGTCGTCGCCAAGCCTGGCCTGGACGGCCACGACCGTGGCGCGAAGGTCGTCGCCCGGGCCCTGCGGGACGCCGGGATGGAGGTCATCTACACCGGTCTGCACCAGACGCCCGAGCAGATCGTCGAGACCGCCATCGCCGAGGACGCCGACGCGATCGGCCTGTCGGTGCTGTCCGGGGCGCACATGACCCTGTTCAAGCGGGTCCGCGAGCTGCTGGTCGACCGGGAGGCCGACGACATCGTCGTGTTCGGCGGCGGGATCATCCCCGATGCGGATCTGGCGCCGCTCGCCGAGCTCGGCGTACACAAGATCTTCACTCCCGGCGCGACGACGACCGAGATCGTCGAGTGGGTTCGGGCCAACGTCGGTGACGCGTCCGCATCACCTGCCTGAGTCCGGCCTGAGTCCCACCTGAGTCTTTCCCGGAGTCCCGGATCCGCTCCGGAGCGTGATGACGACAGCCCGGAGTCGAACTGAACGTACCGGCCGGGTTCAGACGGGTTACTTGTCGGTAATACCGAATCGTTAAGAAATACCTGGTTGTGCGGGCTGTCGAATCGCGGTCGCATACAGCCATGCGGCTGTCCGTTTCAGAGACTGTCCGGTGGGAATGTGTGTGTGGCTCAGAACACATCGGCCCCACTCTCGGTTACTGTCCGGACAGGGCGGATCGCAGTGCGGTGGGGGACTGTGCAACCCGCTGACGCAGACCCAAAGCGACGTCCCATCGGGAGAGGGCAGGTAAACGATGAGGTTTGAACGATCACACACACGCAAGGCGGCATTCGTTGCCGTCGCAAGCAGCCTGGTGCTGCTGGCATCCGCGTGTGGCGGTGACGACGGGAGCAGTGGCAACGGGGGCTCGGGCTCGGCCGGCGCGCTCGAGGGCCGAGGACCGATCACCCTTGCCAGTGGCAAGGACACGTCCGGAAACCTGCAGCACCAGCTCGACGCCTGGAACTCCACGCACCCGAACGAGAAGGTGGAGCTCAAGGAGCTCCCCGACGACGCGGACGCGCAGCGGCAGCAGATGGTCCAGAACGCGCAGAACCAGTCCGACGCGTACAGCGTGCTGGTGATGGACGTCGTCTGGACGTCGGAGTTCGCGGCCAACCAGTGGATCACCCAGATCCCCGAGGACAAGGTGCCCGACCTGGGCAAGCTCGTCCCGGCGACGGTGGAGACCGCCAAGTACCGCGACAAGCTGTACGGCGTGCCGATCACCTCCGACGGTGGTCTGCTCTACTACCGCAAGGACCTGCTGACGGCGGCCGGTGTGACCGACCCGCCGAAGACGTGGGACGAGCTGCTCGCCGACTGCCAGAAGGTCGCGGCGACGCCGGCCGGCAAGGGCCTGAACTGCTACGCGGGCCAGTTCGAGAAGTACGAAGGCCTGACGGTCAACTTCTCCGAGGCGATCAACTCCGCGGGCGGCGCGATCGTCGACAAGGACGGCAAGCCGAACGTCGACACCCCGGAGGCACTGGCCGGCGCACAGGAGCTGCAGAACGGCTTCAAGACCGGCGCCATCCCGAAGGCCGCCATCACTTACAAAGAAGAGGAGAGCCGGCGCGCGTTCCAGGACGGCAAGCTGCTGTTCCTGCGGAACTGGCCCTACGTCTACTCGCTGGCGAACAAGACCGACGGTTCGTCGAAGGTCGCCGGCAAGTTCGCGGTCGCACCGCTGCCGGGCAAGTCCGGCCCGGGCGTCTCGTCCCTGGGTGGTCACGACTACGCGATCAGCCAGTTCGCCAAGAACAAGGCGACCGCGGTCGACTTCATCAACTTCATGGCCAGTGAGGCCCAGCAGAAGGACAACCTCACCAAGACGTCGCTGGCGCCGACCTGGGCCTCGCTGTACGACGACCCGGCGCTGGCCAAGCAGTTCCCGTACCTGCCCGAGCTGAAGGCCTCGATCGCGTCCGCGCAGCCGCGGCCGCGCGTGGTCAAGTACGGCGACGTGACGGCAGCGATCCAGCAGACGGCGTACGACATCTTGAGTAAGCCGGCGACGGATCCCAAGACGGCCCTGACCGCTCTGCAGACCAAGCTGCAATCGCTCATCACGCAATGACCGATGTGCCGGGGCCGGTGCGCGGTGAGACAGTGACCGCGCGCCGGCCCCGGCCAGTCCCTGCCCGGGTTCGCCCGGGAAGCAGAAGGAGGCGCAGGTGACTGCAACCGCGCCGGTCGCAGAACGGCCGGCCAAGGAACCCAAGCAACCGAAGCGGCAGCAGCGCTTCAACGAGGGCACCGGCCGGCTGGCCGCGCTACTGCTCTCGCCGACGCTGCTCGTGCTCGGACTCGTCGTACTGTTCCCGATCATCTCGGCGTTGCGTGAGTCGCTGTTCACGAGCGGCACGAAGCTCGACGCGAACGGCTTCATCGTGAAGGGCTCGACGTTCGTCGGGCTCGACAACTACCTCGACATCTTCAAGGGCGACACCGGCCACCGGTTCTGGAACGCGTTCTACAACACGACGTTCTTCACCGTGGTCTGCGTCGTACTGGAGACGGTCCTCGGCGTCGCGATGGCGCTGATCATGCACAAGGCCTTCAAGGGCCGCGGCATCGTCCGGGCCAGCATCCTGGTCCCGTGGGCCATCCCGACCGTCGTCTCGGCGTTGCTGTGGAAGTGGATCTTCCAGGCCGACGGCGTCGCCAACCAACTCATCGGCGCGCAGGTGCTGTGGTCCACCGAGGGCTGGCAGTCCAAGCTGTCGGTGATCATCGCCGATACCTGGAAGACCGCACCGTTCATCGGCCTGCTGGTCCTCGCAGGTCTGCAGACCATCCCGGCCGAGGTGTACGAGGCGGCGAAGGTGGACGGCGCGAGCGTCTGGAAGACGTTCACCCGGATCACTTTGCCGCTCGTGAAGCCGGCACTGCTGGTGGCAGTGCTGTTCCGGATCCTCGACACGCTGCGGATCTTCGACCTGCCGTTCGTGCTGGTCGGCCCGCACAAGGACTCGGTCGAGACCTTGTCGATGCTCGCGTACGACGAAGCCTTCAACACCAGATATGGGCCGGCGGCCGCTTATGCGACGGTGTTGTTCGTTTACGTCGCCGTGGTCGCCTATGCCTTTGTGCGGATCCTCGGAGCCGATGTGATCGGTGAGGCCCGGGCGAAGAAGCCCGGTGGCGGCGGCAGTGGCGGCAAGCGCTGGCGGAAGAAGAACGCGGTCTCGGGCTCGAGCGACAACACCTCGGTCGGTGCCGTCGCCATGGGAGGTGGGATGTAATGGCCGCCGTAGCTCCCCAGCCGGCCGAGGCCAGCTGGTTCCGCCGGTTCGCACCGCTGCTCGGCGTCGCGGTGATCGTGATCTACTGCCTCGCGCCGTTCTACTGGATGGTCGTGTCGGCGCTGCGCCGGCCGTCGGACCAGTTCTCGAACAAGATCATCCCGGCGCCGTTCTCGATCCAGAACTTCAAGGATGTCTTCGCCGGCTCCAACGGCTTCGGCCGGGGCCTGCTGAACAGCCTGATCGTGGCCGGCACCGTGACGATCCTGACGCTGATCATCGGCATGGTCGCGGCGTACACGCTGGCCCGGCTCGACTTCAAGTTCAAGAACGTCGTGCTGGCCATCATCATCACCACGTCGATGTTCCCGGGCATCTCGCTGGTGATCCCGCTGCTGAAGCTGTTCATCGACATCAAGTGGATCAACACCTACCAGGCGATGATCGTGCCCAGCCTGTCGTTCGCACTGCCGCTGGCGGTGTGGAACCTGACCGCGTTCTTCCGGCAGATGCCGCAGGAGCTCGAGCAGGCGGCGATGGTGGACGGGTGTACTCCGGCGCAGGCGTTCCGCAAGGTCATCATCCCGTTGGCCGCGCCTGGTGTCTTCACGACCGCGATCATCACGTTCATCGCGGCCTGGAACGAATTCCTGATCGCGCTGAGCATGACGAACAAGAAGTCGATCCAGACGGCGAACGTGATCATCTCGCAGTTCACCGGCACGACCGGCCGGGACCAACCGTTCGGCAGCCAGATGGCGGCCGGTGTCGTGGTGACGATTCCGCTCGTGATCGCCGTACTGCTCTTCCAGCGCCGCATCGTCGCCGGCCTGACGGCAGGCGGCGTGAAGTGAGCCTGTTCCGCAAACGCGCGGAACAGGCTCGGGACGACCGAGCTCGGCGGGACCGGGAGGACCGGGACCGCCGTGATCGGGACGAACGGGATCGGCGGGACCGCGAGGACAGGGACCGGTGGGAGCGCGACGAGCGCGACCGCCAGGACCGAGAGCGTTACCGCTGAACAGGGGAGAGGGCCGGAAACCTCAGGGTTTCCGGCCCTCTTGCTATGCCCCGTTGTCGGCCAGCCAGCGCTGGATCAGGTCGTTGGTCTGCTCGTTGAGGACGTTGACGGTGACCGGGTCGCGCTGGATCTCCACGGCCACCGGCTGGAGGTCCGGGACCTGGCCGCTGACCAGAGCCTGCTCTTCGGGCAGCGCCTCGTACGCACCGGGACGCCACCAGTAGACCTGCGGGGTGATCGGGTGGTCGCCGCCGCCGAAAAACTCCTGGGACACGGATTGCAGGCTGTCGATCGCCAGGATCACGTGCGTTTCCGGACTGATCACGTGGATGAAGACGTACTCGGGCAGCGGCAAAGCGATCAAGGCACCGTACGGCGCGGTCGCGGGATCGACGTACCGACGCAGCACTTGCAGGTGCGAACCGACGTACCGATGCGTGCCTCCGATCACTCGCATCGGCAGGGCCATCGCCTCCTGCTCCTGGACGTACGACTCCTCACCGAGCGACAGCGCCGCAGCCCGCCCGAACACGACGTTCTCGTCCGCACCATCCAGATCGATCCGGTTCACCGGCATCAGCTTGTCCGGAAAGTCCCGTACGACGGCCTGCACCAGCCCCGGCGCCAACGGCCGAGTCAGCAGATGCGGCCACACCTCCGCCGGAAACGCATCCTCCCGATAAACCCGCAACCGCAGATTCTCAGCCCCAGCCACATCCCCACCCATCACCTGCCCGACAGGCGACTCCACCTCATCCCGCCGCTCCCGCCGCCCACGCCACATCCGCCCAACCCCTCCTAGAAGACCAGCCGAGATGCTATCCCGGCCCTGGTTCCCCCAGAACGACGAAAGTGTGATGCGGGGATTGATCGGACACCGCTGCGCGGCGGCTGTCTCTGCCTTCGGCGGGGCGCGGATCGTGGATCCGCCGCAGGTGCGGTTTGGCGCCGGGCGAGCGTGGTGCGGTCGAGCCTCGCGGAGGGGCTGTGATTGGGCCAAGCCATGCGCAGGGACTGTGGTGTCGCGGTCTTCGGGCTGCGTGATCGTGCTGGTCGCGGAGCCGCTCACCCGAGTGGTCGTACGTCGGAGGTGTTCACGGCGGTGGATCGTGGTGGGCTGACGGACCGGGGTTATGGGGTGCCGGCGTGATCACATCGCTGAATCGTGGTGGGTGGGGCGGGCCGGGTGTTCGAGTCGTGGACTTTGGCGCGATCTGCCGCGTGTCGCCGACCCTGAGCCACGACTCGATGCCCACCCGGAGCCGGGTCTCGGCATGTGGTCGCGGGTGTCCGGACCGCGGAATCGTGGTGCGGGGAAGGCGGTCCGGGAGGATGTTGTGCTCGGAACGGGAAGAGATCTTCCCGAACCTGGGGTCACGGGCCCGGCGATCGGCAGGCCGATGAGACTGCCCGGATCGCACCGAGCTAGACCAGCCGGGGCTCCACGCCGACCTCCCGGATCCACATCACTCGGCTCAAAGCTCCCCGCGGGAGCCGGCGGACCACAGTTCCTCTGCAAAGGCCTGACCCAACCACAGTCCGCTCGGCGCAGATCAGATGAGCGTGTCCCCGCAGTTCGCGCACCCGCCGCAGGGGCAACAGAACAGGCGCCGCGGAGCGGTATCCGATCAACTGGCTTGAACGCGCGAAACCCGGGCGACCAGTCGTCCGGCTGGCTCCCGGGTCCACTTCCGCAGCTACCGCCTTGGCATTATCAGTATACACACTCAGTTACGAGGGTGTTGTGGTTCTTGCATCGCGGCTCAGACGGCTAGCCAGGTGGTGGTGTTTGGGGGGAGTTGGTTGGTGGGGGTCAGGGGTTGGCTGGTGAGGAGGATGGCGGTGTGGGTGGGGAGGGGGACTGGGGCGTCGCCGAGGTTTGTTACGCAGCGGAAGGTGTTGCGGGTGAAGGAGAGGGTGTCGGCGGGGGCGTCTTCGTCCCAGGTGAGGCGGCCTTCGCCCAGGTCTGGGTGGGATTTGCGGATGGCGAGTGCGGCTTTGTAGAGGTTGTGGTGGCTGTTGGCGTCGGCGATTTCGGACTCTGCGGTGAGAGTGGACCAGTCCGCCGGTTGAGGCAGCCAGGGCTGGCCCTCGCCAGGACCGAAGCCGAAGGGCGGCTCGGTGCCGGACCACGGGATGGGTACGCGGCAGCCGTCGCGGCCGCGGACGGTGTGGCCTGAACGCTCCCAGGTCGGGTCGTCGAGGACGTCCTCGGGCAGATCCTCGACCTCGGGCAGTCCGAGCTCATCGCCTTGATACACGTACGCCCCACCAGGCAACGCGAGCTCCAGCAACGCAGCGGCCCGCGCCCGGCGCAGACCGAGCTCAAGATCGGTCGGTACGACGCCTGCCCCTTCCAGCGCATCCCGCTGGTCCCGGCCGTAGCGAGTGCGGTGCCGGATCGTGTCGTGGTTGCTCAGCACCCACGTCGCCGGTGCTCCAACGGCCCACAGGTTCTCGGTCGTGTGGTCGATGACCTCACGCAACTCCTTCGCGTCCCAAGCAGCCCGCAGTACGTCGAAGTTGAACGCGGAATGCAGTTCGTTCGACCGGACGTACTGCGCGAGCCGCTCGGCCGGCGACAACCACGCCTCCGCGACGAACACCCGGGGTCCTTGCGGCGTATCGGCGTACGAATCGGCGATCGCCCGCCACCGCTGGTGGATCGTGTGGACGCCGGGCTGGTCGTAGTACGGGTGCCCGACGTACTTCTCGTGCGTCGGCTCACCGTCCTTGAGCTGTACGTCGGGCAGGGCGGCATCCTTCGCCATCGAGTCGGCCACGTCGATCCGGAAACCGTCGATGCCACGGTCGAACCAGAACCGCAGGATCGAGTCGAACTCCTCGATCACCTTGGGGTTGTCCCAGTTCCAGTCCGGCTGGGAGATGTCGAACAGATGCAGGTACCACTGGCCGTCGTCGATCTGCTGCCACGCGCCGCCACCGAACGCGGCCGGCCAGTTGGTCGGCGGCAGCCCGCCCTCCTTGCCGTCGCGGAACCAGAACAGGTCCCGCTCCGGAGAACCCTTGCCCGCGGCCAGTGCCGCCTTGAACCACGGGTGCTCCCAGGAGCAGTGGTTCGGTACCAGGTCGATCAGGATCCGCAGCCCGAGCGCGTGCGCCTCGGCGATCAGCGCGTCCGCGTCCGCCAGCGTCCCGAACTCGGGATTGATGTCGCGATAGTCGGAGACGTCGTACCCACCGTCGAGCAGCGGGGACGGGTACCAGGGGCTGATCCAGATCGCGTCGACGCCGAGGTCGGCCAGGTACGGCAGCCGGGCGCGGATCCCGTTGACGTCGCCGGTGCCGTCTCCGTCGGCGTCGGCGAAGGAGCGCGGGTACACCTGGTAGACGACGGCGCTACGCCACCAGTCGTCAGCTGGTCTGGTTGCGGAAACAGTCATGCCGACCAGCCTCGCACGGTCACGCCAGGAATCTGTGACGGTCGTCTCAGCGTGTACCCCGACTGTTGCCGGGCCCGGTGAGGTGGCTAGTCTCAGGCCGACGGAACGCGCCGGCGACCGTGCCCTCTTCCGGGACCAGCCCGCCTGCCGCGGCCTACTCGAACAGGCGAGAGAGGGACCACAGTCGTGGACTTGATGGAATACCAGGCGAAGACGGTCTTCGCCAAGCACGGAGTACGGACGACCGTTGGCGAGGTCGTCACGACTCCGGAAGAAGCCCGCGCGGCGGCCGAGAAGATCGGTGGCCGGGTGGTCGTGAAGGCCCAGGTCAAGACCGGCGGCCGCGGCAAGGCCGGCGGCGTCAAGCTGGCCAGCAGCCCGGACGAGGCCGAGGAGAAGGCCCGCGAGATCCTGGGGCTGGACATCAAGGGTCACCTCGTCAAGATCCTGAACATCGTCCCGGCCGCGGCGATCGCGGAGGAGTACTACTTCTCCTTCCTGGTCGACCGGGCCAATCGCAACTACCTCTGCATCGCCTCCGCCGCCGGCGGCATGGAGATCGAGGAGATCGCCCACACCGACCCGACCGCGATCGCGCAGATCTCGATCGACCCGGCCACCGGCGTGAACGAGGCGAAGGCGCGCGAGATCGCGGTCGCCGCGAAGTACCCGGCCGACGTGATCGACGCCGTCGTACCCGAGATCGTCAAGCTGTACGACGTCTTCATCGCCGAGGACGCCTCCCTGGTCGAGGTGAACCCGCTGGTCAAGCTCGAGGACGGCAACGTCGAGGCGCTCGACGGCAAGGTCACGCTGGACGAGAACGCGGACTTCCGGCACCCGGAGCACGCCGAGTTCGAGGACATCTCGGCGGCCGATCCGCTGGAGGCCGCGGCCAAGGCCAAGGGCCTGAACTACGTGAAGCTCGACGGTTCGGTCGGGATCATCGGTAACGGCGCCGGGCTGGTCATGTCGACCCTCGACGTCGTTGCGTACGCCGGTGAGGAGTTCGGTGGCGTCAAGCCGGCCAACTTCCTCGACATCGGTGGTGGCGCGTCGGCCGAGGTGATGGCCAACGGGCTCGAGATCATCATCTCCGACCCGCAGGTCGAGAGCGTGTTCGTCAACGTCTTCGGTGGCATCACCGCCTGTGACGCGGTCGCGAACGGGATCGTGCAGGCGTTCGAGCTGCTGGCGTCGCGCGGCGAGGCCGTGAGCAAGCCGCTGGTCGTCCGGCTGGACGGGAACAACGCCGAGGAGGGACGCCGGATCCTCGACGAGGCGGGCCTCGCCGGTCTGGAGCGGGTCGACACGATGGACGGCGCCGCCAAGCGCGCCGCCGAGCTGGCTGCGAAGTAAGGGATCGCCGAACAATGTCTATCTTCCTCAACAAACACAGCTTGGTCATCGTCCAGGGCATGACCGGCTCCGAGGGCACCAAGCACACCACCCGGATGCTTGCCTCGGGCACCAACATCGTCGGTGGCGTGAACCCGCGCAAGGCGGGGCAGAGCCAGGATTTCGACGGTAAGGCGATCGCGGTCTTCGGGACCGTCGCGGACGCCGTCAAGGAGACCGGGGCGGACGTATCGGTCATCTTCGTGCCGCCGAAGTTCACCAAGGACGCGGTGCTGGAGGCGATCGACGCCGCCGTACCGCTGGTCGTGGTGATCACCGAGGGCGTACCGGTGCACGACACCGCCGCGTTCTTCGCCGCCGCGCAGGCCTCCGGCACGACCCGGATCATCGGGCCGAACTGCCCGGGCATCATCACGCCGGGCGAGTCCAACGCCGGCATCATCCCGGCCAGCATCGCCGGGCCGGGCCGGATCGGTCTGGTGTCGAAGTCGGGCACGCTGACGTACCAGATGATGTACGAGCTGAGCGACTTCGGCTTCTCGAGCGCGATCGGCATCGGCGGCGACCCGATCATCGGTACGACGCACATCGACGCGCTCGCGGCGTTCGAGGCCGACCCCGGCACCGACGCGATCGTGATGATCGGTGAGATCGGTGGTGACGCCGAGGAGCGTGCGGCGGCGTTCATCAAGGACAACGTCACCAAGCCGGTCGTCGGCTACGTGGCCGGCTTCACCGCTCCCGAGGGCAAGACGATGGGCCACGCCGGCGCCATCGTCTCCGGTTCGTCGGGGACGGCGGCCGCCAAGAAGGAGGCCCTCGAGGCCGTCGGCGTCAAGGTCGGCAAAACGCCCACCGAGACCGCCAACCTGATGCGCGAAATCATGCAGAACCTGAGCAAGTAGTACAGACACCAGAAAGCGGGACCCACCGGCGGTGGGTCCCGCTTTCTGCTTTTCGTACGTCGTTAGCCTGCGCGGCTGCTCGGGTGCGGATCACCCATCCATCCCCCCAGCGAAGCGAGGGGCTATTTGTAGGTGGTTGCTCGCTCGGCTGCTCTGGTGAGGGTTTGGTTGAACGCACTGTCGGTGATGTCCAGGTCTTCGAGGACCGGAAAGAGCAGATAGACCGACTGGGTGCCGACCGAGGCGATGCCGATGCGGTAGGTGAACTTCTTGCCGCCGCCGGTGTCGTAGGTCGCCCGCCAGGTCTCGCCCTTGATCGACGTGGTCGAGATCGTTCCGGTCGATTTCACCTTCGCGTTCGAGACCGCCTTCTGACATCCGTCGACGTTCTTCCGGATCCCGGCCACGAAGCTGCTTGCCGCATTCACCGACGCGAACTTCGCCACCGTGTCGTCGAGACCGAACTCCGTCGCGACCCCGGCATCCGGCGTCACATACGTGAACGTCGAGGCCTTCGACCACTTCGGTTTCTTGATCTCGATCCTCTCGCAGCCCGTTCCGACACCGGTCTGCGCGGCAACCGCCACCCACGGCTTCTGGATCTTGGTCAGCGTCGGCAGGTCGACCGCCGCCATGAACCCGGGCGAATCGGCGTACGGCATCAGACTGACCGCGGCCGTCGCGGCGCCACTGCCACACCCGCCGGACTGCGCACAGATCTTCTTCACCCCCGCCGCGGCCGTCGCCAGCACGGCGTCCGGCTTGGGCGGTGCCGCGCTCAGAGTGTCGTGCTCGGTCACGATCGTGGCCTGGCCGGCCAGCGAGACCGCAACCGTCTTGTACCGCGTCTTCGCGCCGGCCGGCTGGGCATACACCGCGATCACACCGCGGTCGCCGACGCCGTTCGTGGCGTAGCTCGTGGTCAGCTGGGTCTGCGGGACCGTGCACGAGCTCAGCCAGCCGACGATCGAGGTGTAAGCCTTGCCCGCGGCGGTCTTGTCGTTCGAGACCTCGACGTACTGAACGGCGGTGTCCTTGGTGGCCGAGTTCTGAAAGGTCCGGACCCACGTGCGCAGACCGGACGGATCGGCGAATCGCTGCGACTGACAGAGGAAGGACTTCTCCGGTCCGTCGCTGCCCTCGGACGTCCCGGTGACTGTCCAGGCGCCGGTCGCGCCGAGGAGCTTCGCGCCGGCGACGTCGAGCAGTGCCTTGTCGTCGGCGAGCACCTTGGAGTCGCTCGACTTGTCGTCGGAGGGCCCGTTGCCGGCTTTCGAACCGGGCGACTTGTCGCCGCCGAAGGCGTTCAGCGCGGCGACCCCGCCGCCACCGACCAGCACGACAACCGCTATCCCGGCGGCGATCGTCTGGTTCCGCTTGCGCGCCTTCTGCCGGCGCGCCTCCCGGGCAGCGGCACGACCGCCGCCGCGTGGTGCGCGGTGGGAACCGGCCAAAGCTCGACCTCCTGACTGATTCCACCCGACAGTACCCGGTGAACCTTCGCTGCCCACAAACAGCTACCCCCACGTGAAAACGTGCGGACCCTGCGTGAGTAAGCGCGCTGAAGTCTTCCATATCCGGCGTGTCAGAACGAGTGGTGTCTCGCGACGGGTGACGATGGAGGCAGATGACCGACATGCTGAGCCGTCCGGGCGCCCGGGACGGTGCACAGAACCCGCCCGGGTCCGGCCCGCCGGAGGTCACTGCCGCCCCGACCAAGCCCGTGGTCGTCGCCGCCGTGATCTCAGCCGGGGCATGCCTGCTGACGGGTCTTCTGACGTGTGCGGCGGTCGCTGTGATCGGTTGGCTCGCTGCGACCTTCGGTGGTGCGTCCGGAGCGATCCGCGCGGGCGCATCGGCGTGGCTGGTCGCTCACAAGGCCGGTGTGACGCTCAACGGCGGTTCTCTCACGGTCGCGCCGCTCGGTCTCACGCTGTTCTTCGCGTGGTGCCTCTATCGCGGTGGTAAGTCTGCCGCGCGCAGTAGCGGCGCTGACCGTGCCCGAGACCTCATTCTGCTCTCCGGACTATTTGCGGTCGTCTATGGCCTCGGTGGGCTCGTGGTGGCGTTGCTGACGGCGGATGGCGGGCTCAAGGTCTCTGCGCTGTCCGCATTCCTCGGCGCGGCGTTACTTGCGTTCGTCGCGGGGACTGTCGGCGTACTGGTCGAGTCCGGTGCTGCGCAGGACATCGCCGACGCGACTCCCACCGGGCTGCGGGACGCCGTTCCCGCCGCGGTGGCCGCCGTGATGACCATCATCGGGATCGCATCGATCCTGTACGGCGTTCTGCTCGCGATCCACTTCTCCCGCATCACCGGGATGCTCGAGCTCCTGGACGCCGGGGTGATCGGGTCGGTGGTGCTGTTCGCCATCTGCCTGATGCTGGTGCCGAACCTGATCCTGTACGTCGTTTCCTTCCTCGCCGGACCCGGATTCCAGCTGGGAGTGGGGACGTCGATCGCCCCGACCGGCGTGGATGTCGGGAACCTGCCTGCGCTGCCGCTCTTGGCCGCAGTACCTGCAGATGGCGCGACTCCGTCGTACCTGCTCGTTCTGACCGCTGTGGTGCCGCTGGCGGCCGGAGTGGTCGCGGGACTCGTGGTGGCGCGGCGTGGGCTGGTGGACCGGGACGCTGAGGCGCTCGGGTGGGATGCGTTCGCTCTGCGGGGTGGGATCGCCGCACTGCTCGCCGGACTCATGCTTTACCTGCTCATGGCGTTGTCGGGTGGCTCGGCCGGACCAGGGCGGATGGCCGTGGTCGGGATCCCGAGTGCGCTGCCGGCGGCCGGCGTACTGGCTGCGGGGATGGCGATCGGGGCCTCGATCACGGCCGCGATCATCGCCTCCCGCCGACCGGCTGACGTTGAGGCGGACCCTGAGCGATAGGGTTTGGCGCGTGACAGACCCCGTTGCGCCCACTCCCGAGCCGGCGCGCCTCGTCGTGCTCGTGTCCGGATCGGGGTCCAATCTGCAGGCCCTGCTGGATGCGTGCGCGGATCCGGCGTACGGCGCTCAGGTCGTCGCTGTGGGCGCGGACCGGGACGGGATCGCCGGGCTGGACCGCGCCGAGACCGCCGGTGTGCCGAGTTTCGTGCACAAGGTGAAGGACTACGCCGAGCGGGCCGACTGGGATCGCGCGCTGACCACGTCCGTCGCGTCGTACAAGCCTGATCTGGTCGTGTCGGCCGGGTTCCTGAAGCTGGTCGGCGACGACTTCCTCGAAGCCTTCGGCGATCGCTACATCAACACGCACAACGCGCTGCTGCCCGCGTTCCCCGGGATCCACGGACCGCGGGACGCGCTCGCGTACGGCGTGAAGGTGGCCGGGGCCACACTGTTCTTCGTGGACGGTGGCGTCGACACCGGGCCGATCATCGCGCAGGTCGTCGTACCAGTTCTCGACGACGACACCGAAGAAGACTTGACCGAGCGAATCAAGGAGGTCGAACGCCGCCAATTGGTGGAGTGGGTCGGCCGCCTGGTCCGCGAAGGCTGGACCATCACCGGACGAAAGGTTCGACTGAAGTGAGCACCGACCGCAGGCCGATCCGCCGGGCGCTGATCAGCGTCTACGACAAGTCCGGTCTGGAGGAGCTCGCCAAGGCGCTGTCCGAGGCCGGCGTACAGATCGTGTCGACCGGTACCACCGCGGCCCGGATCGCGGCGGCCGGCGTACCGGTGATGAAGGTCGAGGAGCTGACCGGATTCCCGGAGTGCCTGGACGGGCGGGTGAAGACGCTGCACCCGCGGGTGCACGCCGGTCTCCTCGCCGACGTCCGCAAGCCCGAGCACGTGGAGCAGCTGGCCGAGATGCGGGTCGAGCCGTTCGACCTGCTGGTGAGCAACCTGTACCCGTTCACCGAGACCGTCGCGTCGGGCGCCTCGGTCGACGAGTGCATCGAGCAGATCGACATCGGCGGCCCGTCGATGGTTCGCGGCGCCGCCAAGAACCACGCGAACGTCGCGGTCGTCGTCTCGCCGAACCGGTACACCGAGATCTTCGACGCGATCGAGGAGGGCGGCTTCTCGCTCGAGCAGCGACGTCAGCTGGCCGTCGACGCGTTCGTCCACACCGCCGAGTACGACGTCGCGGTCGCATCCTGGATGGGCAGCAACCTCACGGACACCTCCGAGGGCAGCGGCTTTCCCGCGTGGGTCGGTTCGGCCTGGGACAAGGCGACCGTGCTCCGGTACGGCGAGAACCCGCACCAGCCCGCCGCGCTGTACCTCAACGGCTCCGGCGGTCTCGCGGGTGCTGAGCAGCTGCACGGCAAGGAGATGTCGTACAACAACTACGTCGACGCCGACGCTGCTCGTCGTACGGCGTACGACTTCAGCGACCCCGCGGTCGCGATCATCAAGCACGCGAACCCGTGCGGCATCGCCGTCGGCAAGGACATCGCCGAGGCGCACCGACGGGCGCACGAATGCGACCCGGTCTCGGCGTACGGCGGAGTGATCGCCACCAACGCGCCCGTGTCGGTCGAGATGGCCAAGCAGGTCGCCGAGATCTTCACCGAGGTGCTGGTGGCGCCGGCGTTCGAGGACGGCGCGGCCGAGATCCTGCAGGCGAAGAAGAACATCCGACTCCTCGTCGCGCCGCCATTCAGCCGCTCCGAAGTGGTCGAGATGCGCGCGATCAGCGGCGGTCTGCTGCTGCAGCACCGCGACCGCTTCCAAGCACCGGGCGACGATCCGGCCGCCTGGAAGCTCGCGGCTGGTGCACCGGCAACGCCTGAGGTGCTGGCCGACCTCACCTTCGCGTGGCGGGCGTGCCGCGCGGTCAAGTCGAACGCGATCCTGCTGGCTTCGGACGGCGCCTCGGTTGGTGTCGGGATGGGGCAAGTCAACCGCGTCGACTCCTGCCGGTTGGCTGTGTCTCGGGCTGGGGAGCGTGCGGTCGGGTCCGTGGCCGCGTCCGACGCCTTCTTCCCGTTCCCGGACGGTCTCGAGGTTCTGATCGAGGGCGGCGTCAAGGCAGTCGTCCAGCCCGGCGGTTCGATCCGAGACGAAGCCGCCATCGAAGCCGCCACCAAGGCCGGCATCACCATGTACTTCACAGGAACGCGGCACTTCTTCCACTAGAACTGGGTGTGGTGATGGGGTGGATGTGGTCCACCCGCTTGCGGCGCGGCTGCTATCGCCGTGCGGGGCGATCGTCGACCTGTGGCGTCGGATGCCGATCGGCCAGTTCTCCGGGGCTCGTGCGAATTTGGTTGCCGGTACGACGGACCGTCTGGGACTGTTGGCCACCATGAGGTTGCTTCTGATCATCGGACCACCGGCCGTCGGGAAAATGACGGTAGGACGAGAGATCGCTGCCCGGAGTGACTTCAGGTTGTTTCACAACCACCACACCATTGAGCCGCTGATGGAGGTCTTCGGCTACGGCACCGAGCCGTTCAACGTCTTGAACGTCGAGTTCCGGCGGCGGGTGATCGAAGAGGCAGTGCGTAACAGCGTGGATCTGATCTTCACCCTCGTCTGGGACCTGCAGGACCCGGCTGACACTGCCTACGTCGAACAACTCGTCGCGCCGGTCGAGGAGGCCGGCGGCGAGGTGTGCGTGCTCGAGCTGACGGCTGATCTTGCAACGCGCCTGGTGCGCAACCGGGGCGAATCGCGGCTGGCTGCCAAACCGAGCAAGCGGAATACGGAATGGTCCGACGGCAACGTGCGAAGCTTGGAAATCCATCAACTGAGTACGGACCCGACGGGTTCCACGCCGACCCCGGCCGACGAGTTCCTCACCCGGCACCGCCATCTTCGCCTCGACACCCGGAACCTGACACCCGCCGAGGTCGCCCCACTCGCCCTCACCTGGCTCCACCAGAAACCAGACTCTTCCTAGATCGATCGCCAGGCAAACGGTGTGCGAGGCTGAGCCGATGAGCGACGCAACCATCCGCCGCGCAACCGTCAACGACGCATTCGTGTTGGCGCAGATGCGCCTTGACTTCAAGAGAGAAGACAACGACGGGGCGGAGACGCCGGTGTCGGATGAGTCCTCCGTGGATGAAGCCGGCCGGTGGATCGAGGGGCGACTGCAGAACGGGACCTGGCTGGCTTGGATTGCCGAGGTGGATGGCCGCATGTGTGGGCAGGTGTTCCTGCACGTCATTGAGAAAGTGCCCGGCCCTTATCCGGGACCCTGCCTGCTGGGCTAGGTGACGAACGTCTTCGTTGACCCAGCGCATCGCGGCAGCGGCCTCGGCGGCCGACTGCTGGACGCGCTTCGTGCACACGCGCGCGCCGAAAGGTTCGACACGCTGGTGGTATGTCCCTCGGAACGCAGTGCGTTTCTGTATCGGCGCCATGGATTCGCGTTGCCCAGGTGTTGTTGGAGCTCCCCCTCCAGATCGACCAGTCCCGAGACGGCGCCGGTTGACGAAGTGGGCTGACCTGTCGAGTTGCTCGAGGACCGCGGGTGGGGCAACGCGAACGCGCTGGAGCCCGACGCTCATGCGGCGTTCGGACTACCCCCCCGGACGCACTTGTATTTGGAGATCTCGGAGTCTCCGCTGGACGGGGCGCGTGCAATCTCTTTGCGGTTGCAGGTGTAACGTGCTTCACTTGTATCCGTAAGGATCCCTGTTGGAGGTTGAGATGGCTAGTGCACTTGTCAGCCAGGACAAGAGTCTCTTGGTCGAGGCGAAGGAACGGCGCCAAGCCACTGAGCTCTTCGAAGCCCTTGCGGGCCACCCTGAGCGGCTAGCTGTCGAGAATGCTGAGCGGCTGCGCGGGCTTCCTCCGGAGCTGGCCGGCATCCTCGCGACAGTCGTCGAGGTGATGGCTCGGGGCGGGTCAGTCACGATCGGCTCACTGCCGGAGGAATTGACGACAACCGTGGCTGCTGACCAGCTCGGCATCTCACGACCGACGTTGATGAAGATGATCCGGAACGGTGAGATCCCAGCACACCGTAAGGGAAGCCATCACCGGCTCAACCTCAGCGATGTGCAGGCCTTCAGGCGCGCTCGTCTCGAGCGGCAGCGGAAGGCATTCGACGAGCTGCGTGCGCTGGAGGATGAGCTCGACCAGTCGTGACTGGACCCGGGTAGCCTGCCGAGCATGGTTACCCGGGTCTTCGTTGACGCGGACGTTCTGTTCTCCAGGACTCTGCGCGACTGGCTATTTCTCACCAAGCTGGAGTCCGACGGGAGGATGTTTACGGTCGCGACCGGCTTGGACGTCATGGCCGAGGCGACGGCGCGTTACCGCGACCGCCACCCGAAGGCCCGAGGCGGAGTGATCTCGACCATGTTCAAGCGGATCGATGAGAACATCGACGAGCGTGTCGAGGAGTACACGATCGATGAGAGCTTCGTGGGGAACGACGCGGGTGACGCCCATGTCGACGCTGCAGCGAAAGCCTGCAGGGCCGAGGTGCTCCTGACCATCGACGGCGGATGGCACAAGATGACCGACAAGCAGCTCGCCGCCCTGCCCTACGAGCCGCAGCACCCGGACGACTTCTTCTGCATCGCCGAGGCATCGGCGCCCAATGTGATCCAGAAAGTCATCGTGAATCAGATGACGTACTGGTTCCAGAAAGACGGCGCAGTCGATCTTCCGGCAGCGCTCCGCGCCGCCGGATGCCCGGCGTTCGCCGACCGCGTGCGCCAGCGCGTACAAGACATGGATTGCTCTTTCCTGACAGCACGCTAGAACATTCCCAATACAACGACAGTCTGCGGCGTGCAGGTTACGAACGCGCGATCGCCTGACGGTCAAAACCTTCGGCGGTAGGAGACCTGGCGGGTGTTGTCGCGGGTGTTGCCGTCGAGGGTCCAGCCGGTGGCTTCGTAGAAGCGTTGGGCTTGGGGGTAGTTGGCCAGCGTCCAGAGGATCGCCTCTGGGTATTCGGCGGCGAGCGCCTCGATTGCTGTGTGCATCAGGGCGCGTCCAACCCCACTGCGCCAGTACGCCGGGTCCACCGCGATGGTGTCCAGCTCACCCAGCCCGGGCTGCACCGGATCCCGGCTCGCTCCGATTCCCACGAGCCCGACCAGGCTCCCGTCGTACTCGGCGACCCACCACCGTCCGCTCGCCAGGTCCCTTGCCCACCGGTCGATCCGACCCTGGTCGACTGCGATGGGTGCCATCAACCCCACGAACCCGGCGTTCCACGACTCCACGTAGATCTCAACAATCCGCAACACGTCCGCCGCCGTAGCAGGTCGCACAGCCCGCAGCACCACGGGTCAGCCAAGCCCAAGACGCTCGTCGCCGAAGCCGGCGACGATCTCGGTCCGGCTGCAGGCAAACCGGTGTGCGTCCACCTCCGTCACCTCGCCCTCCGTTCAAGAACCTTGTTCTTCTTCAGCTTGTCCAACCACCTACCCGTCGCCCGGCAGGTCCCGCGATAGCCGGAAGCCATGAGTCGGCCGGGCGGGGGTGAACCACACCCATCCCATCACCACAGTCCGCCGGGCTCACCGCAGTTCTGCCGCACGCGTGGGGGGATCGGTCAGTTGGGGATTATCAGGCCTAGGACGGCTATGGCTGCGCCTACTAGGAGGAGGAAGGTGATGTCGAAGATGCGGCCGCGGACTCGGAGGAGGCCGGCGGCGGCGTCGGGGAGGGTGGCGCGGAGGAGGCCTGCCAGGACGACGCCGCCGGCGATGATGAGGATGCCGTTGCGCCAGTCGTAGAAGTGCATGACGATCAGGCCGGTGGCGCCGATCAGGAGGGTCAGGATCAGGGGCCACTCGCTGCGGCGCTGGACTTCTCCTGCCATCAGCACGTCACGCTCTTCTTCGTGGCTACGTGGCTCATCCGGCCAGGGCCGCTTCGGCGGCTTCGACGACGTTGGTGAGGAGCATGGCTCGGGTCATCGGGCCGATGCCGCCGGGCATGGGGGCGATCCACGCTGCCTTCTCGCGGGCGGCGGGGTCGATGTCGCCGACGATCTTGCCCTCGGCGTTGCGGCTGGTGCCGACGTCCAGGAGAACGGCGCCGGGCTTCACCATGTCGGCGGTGATCAGACCGGCCGAACCAGCCGCAGCGATCACGATGTCGCCGGTGCGGACTACCGCGGCGAGGTCCGTCGTACCGGTGTGGCATTGGGTGACGGTCGCGTTCTCGCTCCGCCGGGTGAACAGCAGACCCATCGGCCGGCCCGCCGTCACGCCGCGGCCGACGACGACCACGTGAGCTCCGGCGATCGGTACGTCGTACCGCCGCAGGATCTCGACGCAGCCCTTCGGCGTGCAGGGCAGGGGGCCGTCCTGGCCGAGGACGAGCTTGCCGAGGCTGTACGGGTGCAGGCCGTCGGCGTCCTTGTCGGGGTCGATCAGACCGAGGATCGTGTTCGTGTCGACGTGCTTGGGGAGCGGGAGTTGGACGATGAAGCCGGTGCAGTCCGGGTTCTCGTTGAGCTCCATCACCTTCGCGGCGATCTCGTCCTGGGTCGCGGTGTCGGGCAGCTCGACCTGGATCGACGCGATCCCGACCGCCGCGCAGTCGCGGTGCTTGCCGGCCACGTACGCCCGGCTGCCCGGGTCGTCCCCGACCAGAATCGTCCCGAGCCCGGGCACCACACCTTGCTCGGCCAGCTTCGCGACCCGGACCTTCAGCTCGTCCTTGATCGCCGCCGCCGTCGCCTTGCCATCCAGAATCTGCGCCGTCACAACGCCTGAGTCTGCCATGTGCCACCGCACGCCGGACCTCCGCCACTGACCAACCCCGCTCCGGCGACGGACGCCGAGCGTGAACCGGCTGGTCGGGCCAGGTTGGTGAGTGGCGGAGGTCCGGATCTCCAGGCCATCACAATCGGCGCGTCGGCTAACTCCCAGGCGTGGGCGTGGCCGAGGCGGACGATTGTGATGGCCTGGAGATCGTCAGGTCGTCAGCTTGTAGACCGTGGTGCTGCCGACGGTCGTGGCGGTGTAGTTGGCGGTGACCCAGGCCTGGATCTCCGACGCTGCCGAGGAGCCGCCGCCGCGACTGCCGCCTTGGCCGCCGCTGATGTAGTACGAGATCTTGCCCTCGGCAACCCACTGCTTGAACTGGGCCAACGTCGGCGCGTCGTCACTCCCGCTGAACCCGCCGATCGCGATCACAGCCTTTCCGGTAGCGAGCTCGAGCGAGGCCGCCGACTGCGACCCGCTCGTCGCGGCCGCCCAAGCCGTCGTGGTCTTGCCCAGCAGGTCAGTCAACTCACTACTAGCAGCAGCGTCAGCACCCATCCGACCCGCGCCCGCCTCACCCGCCCCCGGCGCCGACCCCGACTCCGAACCAGAGGTCGAGCCCGAGGTTGAACCAGAGCCCGGCGCTGACCCCTGCGTGGTCCCCGAGCGGCCAGGCGGCGTCCCGCCACCCGGTCCACCGTCCTGCCCGCCGCCGAAACCGCCGCCGAAGCCACCCCGCGCCCCGCCCCCGCCGCCCATCGCGCTGGTGCTCGGCCCCGACGTCGGGATCGCCCCGGTATGCGCCTGCGACGCCGTCGATACCGCGTACGCCGTACTCCCGAGCCCAAGCGACACCACCACCGCCAACACCACACCGGGCAACAACGTCCGCACGAAACGTCCACCAAGGACGAGTGCAGCACCGACCACGCCAGCGACCAGTACGACGTACTTCGCCCAAGGCACGAAGTCCGCCGTACGCCCGAGCAACACGTAGTCCCAGCCGCCGGTCGCCAGCACCATCGCCGCCAGCGTCCCCCGACCAGCCCATGACGTCCGCCGCTGCCAAGCCAGCCGAACACCCATCGCCACCAGCCCGGCGATCGCCGGCGCCAGAGCGACCGCGTAGTACGGGTGAATGGTCCCGCTCATGAAGCTGAACACCGCCGCGGTCACAATCAACCAACCGCCCCACAGCACGAACCCGGCCCGCGTGAGGTCCGTCCGCGGCGCCCGGCGCGTCAACCACAGCCCGCCGACCAGCGCGATCAATGCCGCCGGCAACAACCACGAGATCTCCGTACCGAAGGTGTCACCGAACATCCGCGTGATGCCGGTGCTCCCACCAAACCCCGTGTTCCCACCGCCACCTCCGCCACCACGGTTGCCGTCCCCGCCGAGCAACCGGCCGAGCCCGTTGTAGCCGAGGGCAAGCTCCAGCAGCGAATTGTTGGTCGACCCACCGATATACGGTCGACTCGAGGCCGGCCACAGCTCAACGAGAGCGACATACCACCCGGCGCTCACGATCACGGCACCCAGCGCCCCGAGCAGATGCACGAACCGCCGCCGCAACGACGTCGGCGCTGCGATCAAATACACCAGCGCGAACGCCGGCAACACCAGGAACCCCTGCATCATCTTGGTCAGGAACGCGAACCCGATCGCCACTCCCGCCAACGCCAGCCAACGCCACGACGCCTTCTCCAGCGAGCGAACGACGAAGTACGCCGCCACCACCATGAGCAGAACGAGCAACGCATCAGGATTGTTGAACCGGAACATCAGTACGGCGACCGGCGTCAAGGCCAACGCGGTCCCGGCCAGCAAGCCCGCGCCCGGACCCGAGACACGCTTGACCGTCAGGTAAAGGATGCCAACGGCAACTATCCCCATCAGCGCCTGCGGAGCGAGCACGGTGAAGCTGTTGAACCCGAAGATCCGCGCGAACGCCGTCGACACCCACAACGCGCCCGGTGGTTTGTCGACGGTGATCACGTTCCCCGCGTCGAGCGACCCGAACAGCCACGCCTTCCAGCTCTGCGTCCCGGCGAGCTCCGCGGCCGCATAGAAACTGTTGCCGTAGCCGGAGGCGGTCAGGTTCCACAGATACAGGAACGCGGTGCCGATCAGGAGCGAGACAGCCGTCGGCCGGACGTACGCCGCCTGCTCGGCAGGCCCACGCACCAGCCTCCGAAGCCACCCCGCAGCATGGTCCGAATCGGTCGTCAATGGTCGGTCGAGCGTCGTCGTCATCAGTGGTCTCCAGTCCCGTCGGGTCATCCACTGCAACGGTGACAAGCGGCCCTCCCACCACCCTGGGCAGAGCCTGGGAGGTTCCTGGGAGCCGGGAATGCGTCCACTCTTGCCGGGGTTGAGCCAGGTAGTTTATTCTTGAACTACCTAACCGAGGAGATCACCATGCCTGCCGTGACCGTCAGTGACATCACCGTGCTGCCCCGGGTGCATGAGCCCGACCCGGCCGTCGTGCGCGAGCGGGCGGTTCGGTCGGTGACTTCGGCGCCCAGCGGGTTCGAGGGCGAGGGATTCCCGGTACGGCGAGCCTTCGCCGGCGTGGATCTCCGTGACCTGGATCCGTTCATCCACATGGATCAGATGGGCGAGGTCGAGTACGCGCCGGGCGAGCCCAAGGGCACGCCGTGGCATCCGCATCGCGGGTTCGAGACCGTGACGTACATGCTCGACGGGATCATGGAGCACCAGGACTCCAACGGTGGCGGCGGTGTGATCAGCAACGGCGACACCCAGTGGATGACCGCTGGATCCGGGCTCTTGCACATCGAAACGCCGCCGGAGCAGCTCGTGCTGAGTGGCGGTCTGTTCCACGGCATCCAGCTCTGGGTCAACCTGCCGCAAGCGCAGAAGTGGGCAGCCCCGCGCTACCAGGACATCCGCGGTGGTGACTCAGCCCTGCTGTCGACTGCCGACGGTGGTGCGCTGATCCGGATCATCGCCGGCGAGGTCGACGGTCACAGCGGCCCTGGCTCGACCCACACACCGATCACCTTGGTGCACGCGACCGTCAGCCCGGGCGCCGAGCTCGTGCTGCCGTGGCAGCCGGACTACAACGCGCTCGTCTACGTCCTCGCCGGTCAGGGCACCGTCGGCGCTGCCCGCCGCCCGATCCACAAGGGTCAGCTGGCCGTCTTCGGTCCCGGCGACACGATTCGCACCGCAGCCGGTACGACGCAATCGCAGGCCGAGCCGAATCTCGACGTACTCGTCCTCGGCGGCCGTCCGATCCGCGAGCCGGTCGCCATGGCCGGACCGTTCGTGATGAACACCCGCGCCGAGGTCATCCAGGCGTTCGAAGACTTCCAGGCCGGCAAGCTCGGCACGATCCCCGCCGTCCACGGCGCCCCCACCGACCTCCGCACCACCGACTAACACCTACCGCCGGTCTTGTAGTAGAGGCGGTCTGGGCCGCTGTCGAGTCGTACGACGGTTGCTTCGGAGAATCCGGCGTGGATCGGTTCGGCGCGGGTGGCGCCGAACCGGTCCGTCAGTGCGTCGAGATTCACTCAGTGAAGGTTACGGTGCAACGCTGAGATGAGCTCTCCATTTGCGGTGTCGCCGTCGAGTGACCAGATCATTGCGCCGCCGAGGTCGCGGTGGTCGATGTACTGCGCCTTGCGCTTCATCTCGATCGGGTCGTCCCAGGTCCAGAACGTCGTACCGTCGAAGAGCCAGGCGAATCCGGCCCGGTTGTCCCGGTAGACGGTGAAGTCGCCCGCCTTGGCCTTGAGGTAGCGGTAGTCCTCGGTGCCCGCGTCGAACGTCGACGGCGCCGCGCCGGTTGAGGGCTGGAAGAGACCGTGATTCTGGTCCGTCACTCCGGTCCAGCCATGTGAGTAGAACGGCACTCCCATGACGAGCTTGCTGCGGGGCGCACCGCGGGAGAGGTACGAATCGATCGTCACCTGCGAGCTGAACTCCGGTGTGGTCGGATCGCCCTTCGGCCCGTCGATCGCGGACTGCTGGTTCGTGAGCGGCTCCCACGGACCGTGGTAGTCGTAGCCCTGCGTCGTACCGAAGGTCAGGTCCTTGAAGAGCTTCTTGACCTCGAAGCCCTTGTCGATCATGGTCGGGTTCGCCGGCAGGAACGCGGTCAGCGTGTAGTGATCGCGCCAGGACAGCCGATCCAACTGCTGGCGGTACTCGTGCACGAGCGCGGTGAAGTTCTGCTTGTCCTCCGGCCGGATGACGTTGCCCGGGTTGCCTTCGCTGGCAGGCCATTCCCAGTCGAGGTCGACCCCGTCGAAGATCCCCTTCGCCGCACCCGCCGGGAGGCCGGGCAGGTTGCCCTTCAGCCACAGGTCCAGGCAGGACTTCACGTGCGCGGCCCGCGACGCCGGCGTGAGCGCCGCGTCGGAGAAGTGGGCCGATCCGGTCCAGCCGCCGAGCGAGATGCTGATGTGCAACCTCGGGTACTTCTGCTTCAACTGCTTGAGTTGATTGAGATTGCCGTTGAGGACCTGACCGGGCGCGTCGGCGATACCGCTGACGCTCTGCTCGGCACTGAACGGCCGCTGGTAGTCGGCCCACGCGTCGCTGCTGGTGCAGTTCCCCTGGGCGTCGACGAACCCGAACGCGTAGTTGATGTGAGTCAGCTTGGCAGCCGACCCGTTCTTGACCAGGTCGCTGACCAGGAAGTTCCGGGCGTACCCACTCCAGTTCGTGTAGTACCCCACCACTCGTTTGCCGCTGTCGTGTGCCTCGGCCGGTACGGCGAAGACCCCCGCCGACACCAGCGCGGCCGACACCAGCAGCCCCAAACTCCGACGCTTCATTTCCAACCCCCATCGGACGGTTCTTGCGCACACAGTAAGAGCCACCGACTACTTACACAATGTCTCTGCAGAAATGGGTGGATAGTGTCCGGGTATGACGATGATTGGTGAGGATCTGGCGCCGACCGGCGTCCTGCGCGCGTCGATCAACCTGGGGAATCCGGTGCTCGCGCAGGGCACACCGGACGAGCCGTCGGGCGTGACCGTGGACATCGCGCGCGAGCTCGGACGGCGGCTCGAGTTGCCGGTGGAGTTCGTCTGTTTCGATGCCGCCCGGAAGTCGTTCGAGGCGATGACGACCGGTCAGGCGGACATCTGCTTCCTCGCGATCGACCCGGCGCGGGCGGCCGAGGTGGCGTTCACCGCACCGTACGCCGTGATCGAAGGCGTCTTCGCCGTACCGGCCGACTCGGCGCTGACCACGGTCGCCGACGTGGATGCCGAAGGAGTCCGGGTCGGCGTGAAGAAGGGTTCGGCGTACGACCTGTACCTGACCAGAACGTTGCAGCAGGCAACGATTGTGCGTGGCGACGAAGGTGTGGACGTCTTCCTGGCCGAGGGTTTGGAGGTCGCTGCCGGCATCCGCCAGCCGATCACCCAGTTCGTCGCCGCGAACCCCGAGGTCCGCCTGATCGACGAGCGCTTCATGCAGATCCAGCAAGCCGTCGGTACGACGAAAACCCGCAGCGCCGAGACCGTCGCCTACCTCCACACCGTCATCGAGGACCTCAAGGCCAGCGGTTTCATCGCCAAGTCCCTGGCCACCTCCGGCCAGTCCAGCGCCGAAGTCGCACCGCCTGCCTAACCCTGGCGACCCGGCAGGAACCTGCCGTGGCAGCAAGTTGCGGCAACCGAAGCGTGCTGCCAAAACATCTTCCGGTGAGTGGTCGATCGGATTCGTTCAGTGAGTGACCCGGTCGACCTCGTGTGAGGACAACCGATCGGGAGGGACTCATCGTGGTATCCACACCACGGTCGAGGCGTATCGGCGTAGCCGCCGTTGCTTCGATCACAGCCCTGGGCCTGGCGTTTTCTGCCCCCGCCCACGCGACAACGCAACCTCAACCTCGTCCACTCAAGGCGCCGGCGACGGCGAAGGCCGACCAGAGCGTCACGCTGCTCACCGGTGACCGCGTCATCCTGAGCGGCGGAGACGGCGGCCGCGCCACCCTGGTGCCGGGACCGGGCCGCAAGCACCTAGCCTTCAACTCGTACCGGCTCAAGGACCACCTGTACGTCGTACCGTCCGACATCCAGCCGCAGATCGCGAGCGGCAAGCTGGACCGCCGGCTCTTCGACGTGACCGAGCTGATCAAGGACGGGTACGACGACAAGTCGTCGAAGTCGATCCCCGTGATCGTGACCTACGGCGGTCAGGCCCAGAAGCGCGCGGCCGCTCCAGGCGCGACGGTCACCCACCAATTGCCGTCGATCAACGGCGCGGCTCTGAAGGTGGACAAGGCCAAGGCCGCCACCTTCCTCACCGGTACGACGGCAGCTCGGTCCGCCGCCGCGGTCGACAAGATCTGGCTCGACGGCAAGCACAAGGTCGCGCTGGACCAGTCGGTCCCGCAGATCGGCGGTCCGGTCGCCTGGCAGGCCGGCTACACCGGTAAGGGCATCTCGGTGGCTGTCCTTGACACCGGTATCGACGTCTCCCACCCGGACCTGGCCACCCAGGTGATCGGGGCGGAGAAGAACTTCACGGATTCCCCCGATGGTGACCACTTCGGCCACGGAACCCACGTCGCCTCGACCGTCGCCGGCACGGCCGCGGCCTCGAACGGCAAGTACAAGGGTGTCGCACCGGACGCCAAGCTGTACGACGGCAAGGTGTGCGACGACTTCGGCAGTTGCTCGGACTCGGCGCTCCTGGCGGGCTTCGAGTGGGCCGCGAACGAGGTCAAGGCGAAGATCGTCAACCTGAGCGTCGGCGGCACCGACCTCCCCGGCGTCGACCCGCTCGAGGAAGCCGTCAACCGGCTCACCGCGGAGACCGGCACCCTGTTTGTGATTGCCGCAGGCAACGATGGTCCCGGCGCCGGCACGGTCGGCTCGCCGGGTTCTGCTGACGCCGCACTGACGGTCGGTGCGGTCGACAAGCAGGACCAGCTGGCCGACTTCTCCAGCCAAGGCCCGCGGGTCGGCGACGGCGCAGTCAAGCCGGATGTCACCGCTCCGGGTGTCTCGATCGTGGCGGCGAAGGCGAAGGACTCGATCATCGGCGAACCGGTCGGCGACCAGTACCTACGTCTCGACGGTACGTCGATGGCCACCCCGCACGTCGCGGGCGCCGCGGCGCTGCTCCTGCAGGAACACCCGACCTGGACGGCGACCGACCTGAAGAGCGCCCTGATGACGTCGGCCAAGCCGGCCGCCAACCAGACCGCGTTCCAGCAGGGAGCCGGCCGGATCGACCTGACCCGAGGTATCAAGCAGACCGTGCTCGCCGAGCCGGCCAGCCTGTCCTTCGGTACGGCGTCCTACCCGCACGACGACGACACCCCGGTCACCAAGACGCTGACCTACCGCAACCTCGGCGACCAGTCGGTGACCCTCAACCTGGCCGCCACCTTCAACGCCCCGGACGGCACCCCGGCGCCGGCCGGAGCCTTCCAGCTCAGCGCCTCGACGGTGACCGTCCCAGCGGGCGGTACGGCGTCGGTCCAGGCGACCTCGAACACCAAGAACGACGGACCGAACGGCGCCTACTCCGGCCGGGTCACCGCGACCGCCGGCGACACCCAGGTCACCACCGCGGTCGGCACGGTCAAGGAGGGCGAGAGCTACAACCTGACCCTGAACGTGATCGGTCCGGACGGCAAGCCGGGTACGTTCGAAGGGATTCTGAGCGGAGTCGACAACGATCGGTTCGGCTTCATCGAGGGCGGTCCGACGGTCGAGAATCGGCTGCCGGTGGGTAAGTACCTGCTGCAGGCCAGCGCGTTCGTCGAACGCCCCGACGACCCGGACCAGCTCGACGTCTACACCCTGGTCCAGCCGTCGATCAAGCTGACCAAGGACACCACGGTGGTCGTGGACTTCCGGACCGCGAAGCCGATCAAGGTGACTGTGCCCAAGGCCGGCGCCTCGCCGGCACTGGCCGTGTTCGGATACGAGCGAGCGCCCGAGGAGAATGGCGTGGGCCTGAGCTCGTCGGTCCTGCTGCAAGACTTCACCGGAGCGTACTCGGGTCAGATCGGCGACGAGACCCTGCCGGGAGACCAGATGGCCGGCTACGTCGCCTCGCAGTGGGCTGATGCCGGTGCCGACGGGACGTACACGAACACGCCGTACCTGTACGGCCAGATCAACGAGTTCGCCGGACGCTTCCCGACCGGATTCGTCCGGAACGTGCGGGACAAGGAACTGGCCGTCGTGCACCAGCAGATCAACGCCGCCAGCGACCGGATCGTCTCGGTGGCACACTTCGGCAGCGGTCCGAACGGCGCGGGCGGTTGGTCGGCCGACCTGAACTTCACCCAGCCGTCGAACACCCGTCTGCTGCTGGATGCCGAGCCGGCGAGCTGGATGCACAAGCTGAACGAGATCGTTCCGAGCACGGACCCGAATTGGCCGTTCCCGGACGACATCACCCAGCTGATCAGTACTGCGACGTACAAGGCCGGTAAGAAGTACGACGAGCGGTTCAACGCGGCCGCCTTCACCACGGCGCCGGGCTATGCGGCGCGGTCCGGCGACGCACTGGGGATCAACACCTACTCGCTCCAGGACGCCGACGGACACCGTGGGTTCACCGCGGTGGACACCCAGTCCGCCAAGCTGCTCCACGACGGCACCGTGATTGCCGAAGGCGACTACTTCGGTGGGGTCTACGTCGACGGCCTGCCGGCCGGGAAGGCGAAGTACACCTTGGAGACGTCACAGACCAGGCCGTCGTACGCCGGGTTCACGACCAGGACGGATCTGAGCTGGACGTTCACCTCGGCCGCGACCGCGGACGAGACGCTCCTTCCGTACGTCGGGGTTCGCTATCAACCGAAGGTCGACAAGCACAACATCGCCGACCGTACGACGGTGACCTCGCTGCCGGTGACTGTGGTGGCGCAGGAGGGTGCGACCGTGCCGAAGCTGCGGACCGTGACGGTCAAGGTGTCCGGTGACGACGGCAAGACGTGGCATGACGCTGCGGTCGCGCCGACCGGGCACGGCACGTACAAGGCGATCTTCGTGACGCCGAAGGGCGCCAAGGCGATCTCGCTGCGGGCCCACGTGGTCGATCGTGACGGGAACGTCTTCGACGAGACCACCATCGGGGCGTACCCGCTGCGGTGATCCGCTGAAGTGACCCCCTGCCCGTCATGGACGGGCAGGGGGTTGCTGCCTTTACGGGCAGTAATCGTGCAGGTTCGTGCCGTGGCAGGCAGTTGATGCAACCGTACGGACCGGTGCGGACTCTTACCCAGGAGTGGTCGGGCGGCCGCGCTGTGTGAGGCGATCGGTCGACCCCTTGTGAGGAGCTGTGAGGACAACCGATCGGGAGGGACTCATTGTGATATCCACACCACGGTCGAGGCGCCTCGGCGTAGCCGCCGTCGCTTCGATCACAGCCTTGGGGCTGGGGCTGTCCGCCCCAGGCCAGGCTTCGGCCCAGAGTGCGGCCCAGAATTCGGGGCAGTCGCAACTTGTCGGGGCCGAGTCTGCGGCGACCGCAGTGCAGCGGCACGCCGCGGACAAGACCGTCACGCTCATCACCGGTGACCGGATCATCTTGTCCGGCGGTGACGCGACGCGCGCCTCGGTCCGGCCCGGTGCCGGGCGCGAACACCTGGCGTTCAGTACCCACCGCGTGAAGGGCCACCTGTACGTCGTACCGGCCGATGTCCGTCAGCAGGTTGCGAACGGCACGCTCGACCGCAGGCTGTTCGACGTCACCGAGCTGATCAAGGACGGGTACGACGACAAGTCGACCGGCTCGATCCCCGTGATCGTCACGTACGGCGGTCAGGCCCAGAAGCGATCGGCGGCACCGGGCGCGACGGTGGCGCGCCAGTTCCCGTCGATCAACGGCGCGGCTTTGAAGGTGGACAAGACCAAGGCCGCCACCTTCCTCACCAGTACGACGGCCGCTCGGTCCGCCGCCGGGATCGACAAGGTCTGGCTGGACGGCAAGCACAAGGTTGCTCTGGACCAATCGGTCCCGCAGATCGGTGCACCGACCGCGTGGCAGGCAGGCTTCACCGGTAAGGGCATCCCGGTCGCCGTTCTCGACACCGGCATCGACGTGACGCACCCGGACCTGGCGACCCAGGTGGTCGGTGCGGAGAAGAACTTCACCGATTCCCCTGACGGTGACCACTTCGGTCACGGCACCCATGTCGCGTCGACGATCGCCGGTACGGCGGCGGCCTCGAACGGCAAGTACAAGGGTGTCGCGCCGGACGCGAGGCTCTACGACGGCAAGGTCTGTGACGACTTCGGCAGCTGCTCGGACTCGTCGCTGCTGGCCGGGTTCGAGTGGGCCGCGAAGGAGGTCAAGGCGAAGGTCGTCAACCTGAGCGTCGGCGGTACCGATACCCCGGGTGTCGACCCGCTCGAGGAGGCCGTGAACCGGCTCACCGCCGAGACCGGCACCCTGTTTGTGATTGCCGCAGGCAACGAAGGCCCTGGTGCCGGCACGGTCGGCTCGCCGGGTTCTGCTGACGCCGCACTGACGGTCGGTGCGGTCGACAAACAGGACCAGCTGGCCGATTTCTCCAGCCAGGGTCCGCGGGTCGGCGACGGCGCGGTCAAGCCCGACGTCACTGCGCCTGGCGTCTCGATCGTCGCGGCGAAGGCGAAGGACTCGGTCATCGGCGAGCCGGTCGGTCAGTACTACCTGCGTCTCGACGGTACGTCGATGGCCACCCCGCACACCGCTGGTGCGGCCGCGATCCTCGCGCAGGAGCACCCCGAGTGGAAGGCCGCGGAGCTCAAGAGCGCACTGATGGGATCCGCGAAGCCGGCCGCCGGTCAGACCGCGTTCCAGCAGGGCGCGGGCCGGATCGACGTGGCCAAGGGGATCAAGCAGACCGTGCTCGCCGAGCCCGGCAATCTGTCGTTCGGTACGGCGATCTGGCCGCACGGCGACGACACCCCGGTCACCAAGACCCTGACCTACCGCAACCTCGGCGACCACGCCGTCACGCTCAACCTGACCGGTTCACTCGCCGGCCCGGACGGCGCACCTGCGCCGGCGGGTGCGTTCCAGCTGAGCGCCACCTCGGTCACGATCCCGGCGGGCGGTACGGCGTCGGTGCAGGCCACCTCGAACACCAACAACGCCGGCCCGGACGGCAGCTACTCCGGCCGGGTCACCGCGACCGGCGGCAACACCACCGTGACCTCTGTAGTGGGTGTCGTGAAGGAGGCCGAGAGCTACAACCTGACGCTGAGCGCGATCGGACCGGACGGCAAGCCGACGCCGATCTTCGGGTTCCTGGACAAGCTGGACGGGACTCAGTCCCAGTTCGTCGGCACCGGCCAGGACACCGTGACGTACCGCCTGCCGAAGGGTGAGTACATGGCTGACATCACTCAGTTCGTCGAGCAGCCGGACGGTTCCTTCAGCACCTATGAAGTGGTGCACCCGTCGATCCAGCTGACGAAGGACGCCACGATCGTCTTCGATGCTCGGACCGCCAAGCCCGTCAAGGTCACCGTGCCGCAGGCCGACGCGGAGACCGCGCTCGTCGACCTCGGCTTCGACCGACGGGCTGCTGATGGCAGCTACGGGCTGAGCTCCGGGACGCTCTTGGAGAACTTCGCCGGCGTCTACACCGCGATGATCGGCGCGGCGTTGCCGCCGGACCAGCTGACCGGTCACGTCACCTCGCAATGGGCGAAGCGTGGTGCGGACGGCACCTTCGACAACTCGCCGTACATCACCGGCCAGGTGAACAGCTTCCCGGGTGTGTTCCCGACCGGATTCATCCGGGCGGTCAAGACCAAGGACCAGGCCGTGCTGCGGCAGTCGATCAACGCCGCCAGCAACCGGCAGATCGAACGGATCCTGTGGGGTTCGGCCCCGGGGATGAACGGCAGTTGGTCGATCGTTCTCGACTACGGCAAGGCGCCGCTGGCCGCGACCGTGTACGCCGACGCCAAGCCGGCCACCTGGCAGACCGAGAATCGGGAGATCATCCCGAGCACCGACCCGAACGACCCGTTCCCGCAGGTTGTCACCCTCCTCACATCGCCGGTCAAGGAATACCGGGGCGGGGCGACGTACCGGCAGCGGGCCAACGCGGCGGCGTTCACGATCGCGCCGGATGTTGCGGTGCGGACCGGGACGGGCGAGCTGATCGTGTCGGGCTACAACCTCGCCGGCGCGGACGGTGATCGCGGGTTCACCGCGACCGACGCCGAGTCCAGCACGTTGAAGCGGGACGGGCAGGTCGTTGCCGAGTCCCCGTACTTCGGCTTCATCGTGACGGACGGGCTGCCGGCCGGGAAGGCGACGTACACGCTGGAATCGTCGCAGACGCGGCAGACGTACTCGGCGTTCAGCACCAGGACGGATCTGCGCTGGACGTTCTCGTCGGCAGCGGCGAGTCAGGACACCAACCTGCCGATGCTCGGGGTGCGCTACCAACCCAAGGTGGACAGGCACAACGTGGCCGAGCGGAAGCCGGTCACGGTCCTGCCGGTGGTGATCGACGCCGCGGCGGGGACGACGCCACGGATCAAGAAGCTGGAGATCCAGGTCTCCGGCGACGGCGGCAAGACCTGGCACAAGGCCGCAGTCGCGCCGACCGGCCACGGCACCTACAAGGCGATCTTCGCAACGCCGAAGGGCGCGCCGACGATCTCACTGAAGTCTCACGTGGTCGACGCGGCCGGCAACATCACCGACCTGACCGTGATCGGTGCGTATCCGCTGAAGTAAGCAGCGGGCGAGCAGAAAAATAGAGAGCTGGGTGCCTGGCGAGGGCGGCGGCCCGCCCAGACCAGCCAGGCACCCAGCTCCTCTCCGAGGGTTATTCAGAACCCTCAAAGAAGAGGGTTATTCAGAACCCCATAGAAGAAGAGCAAGGGAAAGAAACAGCAGGGACAGAAAGATAAAGTGGCTGGGTGCCTGGCGGGCTCGGTGCGTAGGTGCGGCCAGTCGGTGGCCTTCGGGTGAGGAGTGCAGCGACTCACCGCATGCGAGGGGCCGGCGCCGCTGAGGACCAGCCACTGAGTGAGCAGGGCTCCAGGCCATCACAATCCACGGTCCCGGCGGGTATCAGGCCTGAGTCTCCTGCCGGACGACGATTGTGATGGCCTGGCGGTCGGGTGCGGCCGATCGTCGGTTCAACCACCACTGTCGGCCCGGAACAGTCAGGTTCGGGGAGGATCTCTTCCCTGATCAGGCGCGATATCCTCCCAAACCTCCTTCCCGCCGCCGACCCCAGCCAGGGACCCAGTCCCTGTGTGGATCGTGGTCGGCCAGACACACCCCACCACGCCACAATCCACGACTCGAACCACCCAGCGGGCACGCAAGGCATCCGCACCCGGAAGGGGAGGACCGCTCACTCAGCGACTGGTCTTCGACAGCCCCGATCCCTCATGCACCGCGGTCATCGCCTTCCCGGCACGCCAACCACAGGCCGCCCGCACCTATGCACCGAGCCCGCCACGCGCCCAGCAACTCTGTTTTTCTTTGGATCTTCCTTGTTCTTTGCTCTTGTCTTTGAATGACTTGGCGGTCCCAGGCGTTGCCTGGGACCGCCAAGTGTTTGGGTGTTGGGTTGTCAGCCGAGGAGGTTGAGGGATTCTACGGCGTCTCGTTCTTCGTTGAGTTCGGCGACGGTGGCGTTGATGCGGTTCTGGGAGAAGTCGTTGATGTCCAGGCCCTGGACGATTTCCCAGTTGCCGTCCTTCGTGGTGACCGGGAAGGACGAGATCAGGCCGGCGGGTACGCCGTACGAGCCGTCCGAGACGACGGCCATCGAGGTCCAGTCGCCGTCGGCCGTGCCGCGCAGCCAGTCGCGGGTGTGGTCGATCGTGGCCGCGGCGGCCGAGGCGGCGCTGGAGGAACCGCGGGCCTCGATGATCGCGGCGCCGCGCTTCTGCGTGGTCGGCAGGAAGTCGTTCTCGATCCAGTCCTGGTCGTTGATGACCTCGACGGCGCTCTTGCCGGCGACCTCGGCGTGGAAGATGTCCGGGTACTGCGTCGAGGAGTGGTTGCCCCAGATCGTCAGCTTCTTGATCTCGGTCACCGGGGCGCCGGTCTTCTTCGCGATCTGCGCCATCGCCCGGTTGTGGTCCAGGCGGGTCAGCGCGGAGAAGCGCTCGGTCGGGATGTCCGGCGCGTTGCTCTTGGTGATCAGCGCGTTCGTGTTGGCCGGGTTGCCGGTCACGGTGATCCGGATGTCGTCGGCGGCGTGGTCGTTCAGCGCCTTGCCCTGGACGGTGAAGATCGCGCCGTTGGCCTCGAGCAGGTCACCGCGCTCCATCCCCTTGGTCCGCGGGCGGGCGCCGACCAGCAGGGCCACGTTCGCGCCGTCGAAGATGGTGTTGGCGTCATCGCCGATCTCGATCCCGGCCAGCGTCGGGAACGCGCTGTCCTCGAGCTCCATCACGACGCCCTCGAGCGCCTTCAGGGCCGGCGTGATCTCCAGCAGGCGCAACTCCACCGGGGTGTCCGGCCCGAGCAGCGCACCGCTCGCGATCCGGAACAGCAGGCTGTAGCCGATATTTCCAGCGGCCCCGGTTACGGCCACCTTCACCGGTGTAGTGCTCACGACACATCGCTCCCATCAGTCTTTGTGTGGTTCGGACGCTAGCAACCTCCCCACCCCAACCCAACCCTGGGGCCGCACCTTCTTCCTCACATCACTGCACCGCTCGGAGCTCCGCGGGTGCGCAAAGTCACCTGGGCGAGGGGCGGATCGTTCACCGGACAGCCATCCGGCGTACGTCGGCGGGCCGCTGAGGTGCCCAAGTGTGGCGCTCAGTCCCTGATCTGTAAGGAGAAACACATGAAGCGAACGGTGTTGCCCCGCCGGTTCGTCCCGGTCGCGGCCTCGGCGCTGGCCGTGGCGGCCGCCGTCCTGGTCCCCCAGGCGGTCCCGAACTCGGCTCCGTCCACCGGTGCCGCGGCGCAAACGGTCCAGGCCGACAAGCACCGCGACGACTTCGTGATCATCGGGCACCGGGGTGCCTCCGGCTACCGGCCCGAGCACACGTTGGCGTCGTACGAGCTGGCCGCGCGGATGGGCGCCGACTACATCGAGCCCGACCTGGTCACCACCAAGGACCACGTGCTGGTGACCCGGCACGAGCCGGAGATCGGCGGTACGACGGATGTCGCGAGCCACCCGGAGTTCGCCAACCGCAAGACCACCAAGCTGCTGGACGGGGTCGCGACCACGGGTTGGTTCACCGAGGACTTCACGCTGGCCGAGCTGAAGACGCTACGCGCCAAGGAGCGGATCCCGGCGATTCGGCAGCACAACACGGTCTTCGACGGGCGGTACCAGATCCCGACGTTCCAGGAAGTCATCGACCTGACCCGCCGGCTGTCCAAGGAGCTCGGCCGGCCGATCGGGATCTACCCGGAGACCAAGCACCCGACCTTCTTCCGTCAGCAGGGCCTGCCGCTCGAGCCGGAGCTGATCAAGACCCTGAACCGCAACGGCCTGAACCGTCCGGACGCCAAGGTCTTCGTGCAGTCCTTCGAGGTCGGCAACCTGAAGGCGCTGTCCAAGCAGCTGCGGGTCCCGCTGGTCCAGCTGACCAGCTCGGTGGGTGCGCCGTACGACTTCGTCGCCGCCGGGGACAAGCGCACGTACGCCGACATCTGCAGCGCGGCCGGTCTGCGTGAGGTCGCGAAGTACGCCGACGGCCTCGGCCCGTCGAAGGACCAGATCATCCCGCTCGACGCGGCCGGCAAGCTCGGCACGCCGACCAGCCTGGTCGCCGACGCACACCGCGCCGGCCTGGTCGTCCACCCGTACACGTTCCGGGTCGAGAACACCTTCCTCCCGGCCGACTTCGACAGCGACGCCGTCGCGACCGACTCCGGCAACCTGTTCGGCGAGATCGCCGCCTTCCGCAAGACCGGGATCGACGGGTTGTTCACGGACAACACGGATGTTGCCGTCGCCGAGGAGCGCGAGGGTAAGTAGCTGTAAAGCGCGACAGTAGGTAGCTGTAAAGATGGGTGGGTGGAGCGCAGGGTTGGTTCGGGGCTGGCGAGTGTCGAGGCTGTTGCCGATGGCACGTTCGTGCTGCGGGTCGACGGGTCGCTGCAGTCCCAGGTCGACCTTGCCGACCCCACCCATCTGTCGTTCGAGTACATGCGCCGCATCGGCGACGTCGTGGACGCGGTCGCGCCCCGGCGTCAGCCGATCGCGGTGCTGCACGTCGGCGGCGCGGCGCTGAGCCTGCCCAGGTACGTCGCCGCGACCCGTCCCCGCTCCCGGCAGATCGTCCTCGAACCCGACGAGGACCTGACCGACTTCGTCCGCGAGACACTCCCGGTGCCGAAGCGCTCCGGCATCAAGGTCCGCCCGGTCACGGGCCGCGCCGGCATCGCCGACGTGTACGACGACTCCCTCGACCTCGTCATCCTGGATGCGTTCGAGCACGAGGCGGTCCCGGCCAACCTCGTCACCGCCGAGTTCTTCGCCGAGTGCGCCCGGGTCCTCCGCCCCACCGGCGTGCTGGTCGCGAACCTGATCGACGGATCCGCCGGCCTGCCGTTCATCCGTCGTACGACGGCGACCGTACGCGACGCGATCGGCGACGGTGTCCTTCTCGCCGAGCGACGGATCCTGCGCGGCAAAGGCTTCGGGAACGTCATCGTGGTCGCCTCACCCCAGCCCGTCCCCGACCTCACCGCGGCCGGGCGCAAGGCTCAACCGCCGTACGACGTGATGCCGTTGGGCGACCTGGCTGGTAAGGCGGCACCGCTCACCGACGCCGAAGGGTTCGTCACGCCGCAGGCGCCGCCCGCGATCTTCCGGAGCTGAGCCGGTCCAACGCCGCCGCGGCCGCCGTCCGCTCACCGGCCGTCCCACCGACCGCGTGCACCAGCTGATCGAGCCGATCCCGCCCGGCCAGCCGGGTCCCCTGGAACCACGCCTGGATCGTGGTCCTCGGGATCCCGGTCAGCTGCTCGAGCGTGCGCAACGAGTGCGGCCGCGCGAGCGCCGACAGCGCGATCCCCAACTCCTCCAGCGAATCGGCCACCCGCAACAGCCCAACCACATCGCGCGAATCCCGGCTGGCAGCCTCCCAGTGCCGCCGCCAAACCGGAAGAAGCTCAGCTGGTACGCCGCAACCCGCCAGGAACGCCGTCGCGACCTCCCAGGTCGGCAACTGCCTCCCACTCGTCGCCCGCACCAGATGCGCATGCGAGTAATGCGCCCGATCCGCGAGCTCCCGATAGGTCACCCCGGCCTGGCACCGAACCCGCTGCAACGCGGCGGCGAACCCAGCGACATCCATGTCAGCCTCCTCGCGATCAAACATAATCCAACACGATCAAACAAATCAAGAGACGGGTGCCGGTATGATCGAGCAATGTCCGTCGCGAGGGTTGCCGCTCTGAAGTACTACCCGGTGAAAGGCCTGACCGGGATCCCCGTCGAGACCGCGCAGGTTGGTCCGACCGGGCTGCGGGACGACCGGAATTTCATGCTGGTCGAGCCCGATGGGTCGTTCCTGAGTCAGCGCAGCCTGCCCGCGATGGCGTCGTTGCGGGCGGAGCTTGCCGGTGACGTGCTGCGGTTGAGCGGGCCGGACGCGCCGGATCTCGAGGTCGACATCCGGTACGACGGGAAGCGCCGGGACGTCAGCCTGTTCGGCAACTGGTTCGGGCAGGGCGTTGTGCAGGATCCCGCCGCGGATGCCTGGTTGACCGAGCGACTCGGCAAGCCGGCGGGGCTGGTGCGGGTGACTCCGGAGCATGACCGGCCGGGGTGGGGTGTGCATCGCGGGCTGACCGGATTCGGTGACGCGCACGCGCTGATGATCACGTCGTTCTCGTCGCTCGACGGGCTGAACGCGCGGATGGTCGAGGGTGGCGGCGAGCCCATCCCGATGAACCGCTTCCGTCCGAACCTCGTCATCACGGGCTGGCCCGAGCCGCACACCGAGGACCGGGTCCTGCGGATGTCGGCGGGCTCGGTCGAGATCGGATACTCGGCCCGTGGGATCCGGTGCGCGGTCCCGACCGTCGACCAGGCGACCGGTGCGAAGTGTGGTCCGGAGCCGACCCGGACGTTGGCATCGTACCGGCGTGAGCCCACCTATGGCGGCGGTGTCAGCTTCGGCATCAAGGCCGCGGTGCTTGCCGAGGGCACCATCTCCGTCGGCGATGAGATCTTGGTACACGAATGGATCCCGGCCGGGACGGACCCGGCCCAGGACGGTCGGTAACGTCCTGACCCGTGCTCCGGGTCATATCGTTGCTACTGGCATCAGTCTCGTTGTTCGCGGCAACCGCTCAGGCAACTGCTCAGGCAGCCCCGGCAACCGCCGAGGTCCCGCGCGCGCCGGGGATCCCGTCGTACCAGGTCGAACTGACGGGCAGCGCCGACGGCGCGACCTGGTCCGGGCGGGAGACGGTTGCCTTCACCAACACCTCGTCCGATCCACTACCGGAGATTTACCTGCGGTTGTGGGGAAATGCGCGCGCCTGCGGTGCCGTGAAGGTCGTCGGTGCGGTGACGACGGCTGATTGCACAGTGGCGAAGGTCGTGTTGCCGAAGGTCCTCGAGCCGGGGCAGCGTACGTCGATCACCGTCGACGTCACGATGACTGCGCCGGACCGGCAGGATCACTTCGGCCGATCGGGCGCATTCAGCTTCTTCGGCAACGCGCTGCCGGTGCTCGCAGTCCGCGATGACAAGGGCTGGCACCTCGACCCGGATGTCGGGATCGGGGAGAGCTATTACACCGTCGCCGCCGACTTCGCCGTACGGTTGACGCATCCGAGCGGGATCGCCGTTCCGTCGACCGGTGTGACGAAGGATGGACTCACGATCGCCAAGCAGGTCAGGGATTTCGCCTGGGCGGCCGGGCCGTTCCAGACGACGACGGCGAAGTCTCCGGGTGGTGTCACGGTGCGTACCTGGGCGACGCCGACGGTCACCGCCGCCGCGGCCGCCGCGTCGCGGGCCGAGGCGATGAAGGAAATCGATGACTTCGGCAAGCGCTTCGGTGCCTATCCGTACGGCGAGCTCGACCTGGTCCTGAACGATCGATGGACGTCGTTCAGCGGGATGGAGTATCCGGGGTTCGTGTTGCTGATCTCGCCGGAGAGTCCGGTGGCGCACGAGGTCGCGCATCAGTGGTGGTACGGGATCGTGGGCAACAACGAGTACGCCGATCCCTGGCTGGACGAGGCGTTCGCGACCTACTCGACCCAGCTGCAGGACGGCGATCAGCAGCCGAACTGCTGGCCGGGACGATTGCCTGGGGCAATCACTTCGGACATGGGCTACTTCGGCGCGCACCAGTCGTCGTACGGGCCGTACGTCTACACCTACGGCGCTTGCATGCTGCACGACCTGGAGCGCGTGCTCGGCTCACCCGCGATGGCCAAACTGCTGGCGTCGTACGCGAAAGCCCACTGGTACGGCGTTTCCACGCCGGCTGACTTCAAGAACGCTGCCCAGGCCGCCACCATGACCGACCTGGGCGCGTTCTGGAGCTCACACGCGATGAACTAGTGCCCCCCGGTGCACTAGCACGCGACGCGAGCCCGTCCGGTGACAGCCTTGTAGCTGCAGGTGTCGAAGGTCTTGCCGGCCGGAGTCTGGAAGCGAGCCGTGTCGCCGTCGTTGTTCCAGATGTACCAGGTCTGGTTCCAGTACAGCGTTTGCGCGCGGTTCCGGTTCTTGCCGGTCCGGATGATCGCCGTCGTCCGGCCCGTGAGCACGTAGCCGCGCGGGAAGACGAAGAGGTGGTTGGCGGCGTCCAGTACGCGGAAGCCGGAGAGGTTGATCGGGCGCGTGCTGATGTTCCGGATCGTGAAGAACTCCTGGTTCAGTTGGGCGTTGGTGCGAACGTCGGACCCCGGCGGGTCGTACTGAATCCCGCTCAGCACCACGGTGATCGCCGCGGATGCGGACAGTGGTGAGACCACCGCCGCGGCGACGATCAGCGCGACGGCGGCGACCCCGGAGACGAGCAGGCGAAAGCGTCGTACGAACAAAGGATTCCCCTTCGGCAGTGGGCCGAATTCCCCCCGGCCCGACGATCATGGCTGCCGGTTTCCCCCCGGCGACCCGCACGCTAGCCGTCACGCTCCGTGCTCGTCAAGGGCTCAACCAACTGTCGTGGCGACACCGTGATCGAGGACCCTCAGGCGGTCGGTGAGCCCGGCCTCGCGGAAGGCCTCGACGATCGTTTCCGGCCCTTCGGTGAAGTGCGCCCAGCCCTCGGTGTGAACCGGGACGACGATCGCCGGTGCGAGCAGGTGGGCGGCCTCGACCGCGGCCGCCGAGGTCAGCGTGAGTGTGGCTCCGTCGAAGATGCCAGTCCGGGCGCCGCCCGCGAACAGGACTGCCACATCGACCGGACCGAAGCGGTCGGCGATCTCCTTGACCAGGTCGACCGACGCGTTGTCACCCGAGACGTAGACGGTCGGCAACCCCTCGCCCTGCAGCACGAATCCGGTCACCACACCCAGGACGGCCTCGGCACCCTCGGGACCATGCAACGCTGGTACGCCGGTCACCGTGATGACACCGCCGTCCGGCCGGGCGAGCTCGACAGACTCCCAGTTCGCCACACCACGAACACCTGGAATCCGGCCGGCCGCACCGGGCGTCGACAGAACGTTCGGTATCGCCGGCAGCAAGGCCCGGCCGGCGTTGTCGAGGTTGTCCTTGTGCTCGTCGTGCGAGAGCAGAACGACGTCGACCGGGCCGAGCTCGGTCGCCGGGATCGCCGGGCCGACGAGCTTGGTCATCACCCGGCCCGGCAGTTGGTAATCCTGCGGCTCGTCGAACGCCGGATCGGTCAGGAACCTGAGTCCACCAAGGTCGATGACGGTGGTCGGGCCACCGATGTGCGTGATCTTCATGTCAGCAATCCTCGGGCCGAGTGAGCCGTTCCACCATTGGCCCGGGAGCCATGCTTGCTGAAGATCGGGCCATACTGGACCCATGCGCACAGTCGCCGTACTCGCGTTCGACGGGATGAGCCCGTTCCACCTGTCCGTGCCCTGCCTGGTGTTCGGCGATCGCCGGGAGGCACTCAGGCGGTACGACGTACTCGTCTGTGCCGAGGAGCCGGGGGCGTTGCGGACCAACGCGGGGTTCGGGGTCACGGTCGAGCACGGGCTCGAGGCGATGGACCGGGCCGACATGGTCGTCCTGCCCAGCTGGGATCCGGCCCGCGAGCCTTCCGACGTACTGCTCGATGCGATCCGGAAGGCGTCCGCGCGCGGCGCGATCGTGGTCGGGTTGTGCATCGGCGCGTTCCTCGTCGCGGCGAGCGGGATCGCTGACGGGCGCGAGGTGGTGACGCATTGGCGCTGGGCCGAGCGGCTGCAGGCGCGTCATCCAGAGCTCACGGTCCGGGCGGACGTGCTGTGGTCCGATCTGGGCGACGTCATCACCTCAGCGGGTACGGCGTCGTCGCTGGACTGCTGTTTGCACGTGGTCCGGACTCAGCACGGGGTGGAGTACGCGGAGGAAGTGGCGCGGGACATCGTGGTTGCGCCGCATCGGAGTGGTTCGCAGGCGCAGTACATCCCGGTCCCGGTGCCGCCCGATCCCAGCGATGACGTGATCGAGAAGGCGATGGTGTGGGCGCGGGCACGGCTCGACCAGCCCGTGTCCCTGGACGAATGGGCGGCCGCGGTCGCACTGTCCCGTCGTACGTTCACCCGGCAGTTCCGCGCGCGGACCGGGAGCTCGGGGCAGGCGTGGTTGTTGCGGCAGCGGTTGGACCGGGCGCGATTGTTGCTCGAAACGACAGATCACCCGGTGGAGCGGGTGGCGGGGGAGAGCGGGTTCGGAAGCAGTGCGGCGTTGCGGCATCACTTCCACGCCGTGCTGGGTACGACGCCGCAGCGGCACCGGCAGGAGTTCGGGGCCGTTCTACAGCAGCAGTAGGAGCATGTAGAGGGCGGGCGCGGCGAAGGTGATCAGGAGGATCCAGGCGATCATCCGGTGCCGGGAGTTGCCGCGGTCGAGGGACGACGCGAAGTAGAGCACTGCGCCCTCCTCGGTGTGCCGGCTCAGACCCATCCGCTTGGCCTCCTCCGGGCGGGGATCGGGCCGTTCGTCCGCCAGCGCGTCGGGCGGAATCCCGAAGTGCGCGGGCCGGGCCGGATCCAGTTCCTCACGTTCCCCGAACATCCAGCCTCCGACGGTTGTGCGACCACGTCACCCCATGGTCGCACCAACCCCCAGCGAAAGTCCCCAGAACATCATGAGAAGTCAGCCACCCAGGCGACCCGGGTCGGCTTGGACCCCAGGCAGATCCCGAGCAGGTCGACTGCGGTGCAGTACTGGTGCGTGTCGCGGCCGACTCCGAGCGTCGTCAAGCCGCAGTTCAGGACCGTGCTCCTGCTCTGAGCCATGATCTGGTCGTAGGCCTGCTGAGCGGACCAGCTGTTACCACCGGCGGTCGACTTCGACGATCCGCTGCTGTTCACCGAACCCGAGTTTGCCCGGTCGCCGGCCTCCGACTCCGCGCCGCGGGTGAGGTTCGGATCTTGCTCCAGTCGTCTGCAGCCGTTGTTGACCCGAGCGTTGTCGATCAGGTTGAAGAGCTGGATCTCGTCGCTGTCCATATCCCCGTCCTGCACCGGCGGGGGTGGTGGGTTGTTGGTGGTGCGGGTGCTGGTTGGGGTCGGGGCGGTGGGGGTTGGTTGGTCTGGTGGGGTGGTGCTGCCTGGGTCGGTTGGTTGGGTGGTGGGGGCTTCGGTCAGGCGGCCGCGGGTGGGGGCGGTGGTTGGGGCGTCCGTCGGGCCTGTGGTGGTTGGGACGGTGGTCGGGGTGGCCGAATCCGTCGGCGTCCCGGTGGGGGTGGTCGTTGGGGTTGTGGTTGGGGCCGTGGTGCTCGGGTGCGGGGTCGGGGTTGCGACGACCGACTTGGCGCTGGGGGTGATGTACGTGTCGTCGGTGCGAGTGACGATCGGGACCGATGCGTCGGCCGGATCGTTCTGCGGCTGGTGCAGCAGGATCCACGAGATCGGGGTGATCACGATGATCACCGACGCGATCGCGATCAATACCCGCCGGGACCGTACCGCCTTCCCAGCCGCCGCACTCCGAGCCGCCGACCGCGACCCACCCCGCCCAGGCCCCGACGGCCCACGCCCGCTGCCACCAGACCCACCACGCGCGCCGGAACCACCGCGCCCGCCGGCGCCGGATCCACCGGTGCCGCTGGTCCGGAGTCCACCGAGTCCTTCGGTGCCCGCCGCGCTTGATCCTGCAGCGCCGGCCGTGCCGACTCCCGCAGCCGAGTCGACCGCAGCAAACGTGCTCGTGCTCCCCGAAACTGAGGTAGGCGCACCGGCAGCTGCCACCGAGCCAGCTGCAACCCCACCACCTGCAACCCCAGCGCCCGCGACCGCAGCGCTCGCGCTGCCAGCGCGTGCAGCGCCAGCACGATCGGTACCAGCCCGTGCGGTGCCCGCGTGATCCGTTCCCGGGTGACTGGTGCTGGCGGGTACGGCGCTTGTTTCGGGTGCGGGGCCGAGGGAGGCCCAGTCGTTGGCGACCTGTCCGAGGCTCGCGGCGCGTGCTTCCGGGGTGGCGGCTTGGCGGGCGGACCATGAGCCGGCCGTTTCGCCGGCGGGCTGTTGTTCGGTGGGGCGTGAGATTCGGTTGTCCGTCGGCGGTTCTGCCGGGCGTGACGGCCAGCGCTCCGTGGCGGATGCCCCGAGGCGGGACGGCCAGTTGTCTGTGGCGGCGGGCTGGGGTTCTGCGGGCCAGCTGTCCGTGGAGGTTTCCGGCGTACGGCGGGATGCGCGCGTCTCGGCCGGATCGGTGTTGGAGTTTTTGGATCGGGCCGCGGCTCGGCGGGCGGTCAGGCGGCGCGGCGCGGGCGCGGGTGTCGGCTCGGGTTCGGTGCCGGCGATGGACTGGGAGACCCAGGACGGACCGCCGCCGGGCTTCGACCGTGCGGCCAGGTCGGAGTTCGGGTCCGGCGTGGTGTAGCTCGGAATGCTCGGACGCGGCGCGTACTGCGGTGTGGCCGGGCGTGACTGCGCGTTGGCCCAGAACGGCGACTCGTTGGCCGCCGGGGTGGACTGCGTGTTCGCCCAGGGCTCCTCGTTGCCGCGGGGTGCGTAGCGGGGTGGTTCCGGTGGAGCGGGTGGAGTGGTGTCGGCGGGCGGTGTGGACCGGTTGCCGGAGCGGGACGAGCGCGTGGCGGCGCGCGTCGCCTTCCTGCGGCCCTTGGACCGGCTACTGCCGGAGTCGGACATTATTTCGTTGTTCCCTTCACTGTCTCGCCCCCAAGACGTGCCTCATCAAACGTCTCACCGGAGCCCTCCAGGAGGGCCCGACAGCATGACAAGGACGGATCTACCCGCAGTGACCGGCCAGGAACCGGCCGGACGTTGTGGCGGTGAGACAACGTCTCGGCCACAGTCGGTGTGTTCGGCACAATGACAAGCGACCCCCACACCACGATCGGCTCGGCTCAGCTGCGACCGAAGTCCTGGACCCAGCTGCCTGGACCCATGTCTGACTTGACTCGGCCCGAGTCGTACCCGATGCCGATCGACGTGTACTTGCAGTTCAGGATGTTCTGCCGGTGGCCGTCGCTCTGCATCCAGGCATTCATGACCTTCTGGGCGGTGCTGTAACCGGCCGCGATGTTCTCGCCCCACCTCGAGCCGTTGTAGCCGGCCGCCCGCATCCGGTCGCCAGGATCCTGGCCGTCCGGATTGGTGTGGTCCATGTAGTGCCGGCGAACCATGTCCGACGCATGCTTGCCCGCGGCCTCGACCAGCGCACTGTCCAGCCGCAGCGGTCCGCAACCGGCCTGCTCGCGGTACTGGTTGGTGTACTCGAGGACCTCGCGCTCCTGCGAACTCGTACCGCCACCACCCGCCGGCGGCTGCGGCGTATCGCTCGGAGTCGGCTGCGTCGTGGTCGGCTGCGTAGTGGTCGGCTTGGTCTGCGACGGGCGCGGCTTCGGCTGACCGGGCTTGGTGCCGGTCGTGGTCCGCGGCGCGCTCGGCGCCACCGTCACGGTCGTCACGCCGACGGTCGGAGCCGTCGGCGTGGTCAGGATGCTTGTCGGTGAACCGGTCGGGGTGGCGCCAGTGGCCGGTGTGGCCGGCGTACCCGTTGACGACGGAGCGGCGGACTCGGCCGACCCGAGGGCCGACAGGCCGACGACGGCCGTGGTGGTCTGCCCGTTCGGCAGGGTCTTGGTCACGGTGACGCTCGGGCCGGCGGTGGTGCCCTCGACCTGAGAACCGCCGTCGCGGGTGTCCTCGGAGACGTTCAGGATCTTGGCGGCATCGTCGGTCGTCGACTTGTCGTGCGACATCAGCCAGACGACCGGGCCGACGGCGAGCAGCACGGACAACGCGCTGGCGATCGGACCGATCAGGCCACGGCTCCGCCGGGGAGCTCGTCGACTGCCGCGGTGCCGCCGGGGGGTTGGCGAATCCGTCATGGGATGGGCGAGTCCTCTTCGTTTTTCGTCGTACCGAGTGCTGCGTCGTTCCCCGTGATTGTTGCCAGGTCCCCCCTGGTCACCGAAGAGCGACCTTAACCGATGGGCAAGGTCACTGTTACAGGTCTGGTACGCCCCTTAACGAAACCTGAAGGTTCGGCCCGAAACCCGAAGATTTTCAGGAGAAAGTACGCCGTTCTCGATGGCAGGAACCGGTCAGCCGCCGAAGTCCTGCACCCAGCTTCCGTTACCCCACTCGGGCTTCACCTGACCCGAGTCGTAACCGATGCCGATCATCGAGTAGCCGCAGTTGAGGATGTTCTGGCGGTGACCCGGGCTGTTCATCCAGCCCTTCACCACCGCGGCCGCGGTCGAGTAGCCGACGGCAATGTTCTCGGCCATCGACCCGCCGCTGAACCCGGCCGCCTTCATCCGGTCGAACGGGCTGCGGCCGTCCAGACTGTCGTGCGCGAAGTAGTGCTTGGCAACCATGTCGGACGCGTGCGCGTCCGCGGCCCTCGTCAGCGCGGTGTTGGTACGCAGCGGTCCACAGCCGGCCTTGGCCCGCTCTTGGTTGGTCAAGGCAAGCACCTGGGCCTCGGCAGTTCCCGACCCGCTGGGCGGCTTCGTCGTCGACGGCTTCGATGTCGGGCTGGTCGTGCGCGTCGGCGTCGGCTTCGTCGACGGCCGGGGAGTCCGGGTGCCCTCGCGACTGGGTGCGGTGGTCGACCGGGTCGGCGTCGGCCGCGTTGTCTTGGCCGGCGTGACGCTCGGGGTCGCCGTCGTACGACGCGGTGTGTACGACGGACTCGTCGGACGGATCGGTGTCGGGGTCGCGTCGTCAGCGACCGTCGCGTCGTCGGTCACCGGGGCGACCGAGGTCGCCGGACTCTCCTGACCGACGTTGCGGCTGCTGGTGTCGTGCAGCACGAACCACCCGATGCCGGCCAGCAGGACCAGGGCCGACAGCGAAGCGATCGCGGGACCGGCAATGCCGTTGCCCGGGCCGTTACGCGGACCTTCATCGGTGTCCGGCGTCCGCTTGTGGTTCGTCATGGTGTGCAGCCTTGCCCAGGTCACCCACGAGTGACTCCCCGCGCAGGCCGCACTTCACAAACCTTTGACTATCCCACCCGTTTCAAACGGCTGCAGTCACTACCTAGACCGGGCGATGACGATGTCTGCGACCACCTTCCAGCCCAGGCTGCGGTACAGCCGGAGGCCGTCGATCGAGGCGATCAGGATGCCGCGCTTGGCGCCCTGGGCCGCGGCCGTCTCGACCAGCGATGCCATCACCGCGCTGCCGAGGCCGCGTCGCCGATGTGCCGGATCGGTCTCGATCCGATCGGCTACGGCGTCCTCGCCGACCACGGCCATCCGGCCGCTCGACACCACCCCGCCGTGCAGCGTCGCACGGGTGATGATCAGGTCGTCCTCGAGCTCGGTGTGCAGGGCATAGCGCTCGTTCAGTTTCAGGGCAGGTTGCTCCGACAGCTGGATCGTCATCAGCCAGTCCTGGTCCTGCTGGACCTCGAGGCCGAGGTCCTCCAGTTGCTCGATCCTGGCTTCCTTGTCGTCGGTGGCCAGGGTGATCCAGCCCGCCCCGCGTCCGCCACCTCCGGCCGACGCCAGCTCGGCGGCGCGCTCGACCCGTTCCGGTTTGTCGTCGGCGTCCAGTACGACGTACTCCGTCGCGCGGTTCTCCTCGCCCGCACGAACGGTCAGAATGCCGTCGTTGTCGTCCTCGACTGTGGTCCAGCCCCGCGAGACTGACCACCCGGCCTGCCAACGGCGGACGAGCTCCTCACGATCTCTCACCAGTTGATTCAAGCAGTCAGACCCCGTCACGGCGAGGGGAACTTGTGTCGGCTGACACAAACTGGCCGTATCCCCTCGCTTTCAGCCGGTCACCAATACCCCACGCCACGCCTGGAAACAACCCCTCCCGGAGAGTTTGCTGACCGGAGTGAAGAAAGCCGAGGTTCAGGGCCGGGGATCGGTGCTGAGCAGGTCGAAGACGAGGTCGTTGTCGTAGACCCCGTCGCGGCGGCGGAACGCCTCGCGTTCGAATCCGACCCGGGTGAAGCCGTTGACCTCGGCAACATGCGCCGACGCGGTGTTGCCGTCGGCAGCCAACAACTTCAGCCGTCGACGCCCGAGCCCGCCGTCGGCGATCGGGGTGAAGGCATGCTCGATCACCATGCCTACTGCGGTCGACATCACCTTGCGACCGCGCGCATCCGGGTGCAGCCAGTACCCGATCTCGCCGACCGTCTTGTCCATCCGGCCGTTCATACCGAAGACACTCACGCACCCGAGCAACTGATTCGAGGCGGCATCAGCGATGGCCCACGACACGCCTTCGCCGCTGGCCAGGTTGTCCAGCCGGGTGTGGATGAATCCTTCCGCATCACTGAGCTGGTACGGCGACGGCAGCCCGGACAACCAGTACTGGGTCCGCTCGTCACCGCACGCCTCCTGAATCCGTGGCGCATCGGTCGGCAGCCACGCACGCAACCGGAGCCCGCCACCTTCCAGCTCCGACACTCGCCACCAATTGCCCTGCGGTTCGAGCTCGTCGTCCCGCCCGATCGTGGCAACCCACTCGTCCATCCGTACGTCGCGCGCCGTACCACCACCCGGTACGACGACCAGCCCGCGGAAGCCGCATTTCCAGGCCACCCGGCGCGACGCCCAGTTGCCGACGAACGCCCGCCAGATCACCCGGTCCCACCCGAGCTCGTCAAAGGCGTACCGCAGCACCAGCTTGACCGCCCGCGTCATCACCCCGGCACCGCGCGCCCACGGCGCGAGCGAGAACCCGAGCTCACCGCCGCGACCCCGGCCGTCGTGCAGATCGAGGGTGCCGGCGAACTTGCCGTCGTACTCGATCGCGAAGCCCCAGATCCCGCCGTCACGCCAGCCGTTCGGGATGATCTGGGTGAGGAAGTTCACCGCGTGCTCGCGCAGGTAGGGGACCGGGATCGTGGTCCATCGCTGCATCTCCGGGTCCTGGCACATCGCGTAGGCGCCGTCGATATCGGCATCCGTGTGTGCACGCAGGGTCACGACGCCATCGGTCCGGACGGGCACGTCTTCGGGGAATCGCATGCTTCAGCGTGACGTGGTGCGACGGGTCGGGCAACACGATTTCACTGACAGTTCTCGGTTTCGAGACTAGGCTGTGGGCGTGAACCCAGCCGGAGTCGAGCCGCCGCGGGGCCGTGGCGGCCAGCTCGCCGCCCAGCGGCAGGCCACGATTGTTGCCGAAGTCAACAGTCGCGGCGCGATCACGGTGGCCGAGCTGGTGGACCGCTTCGGCGTCTCGGACATGACGATCCGGCGGGACCTGGACGCGCTGGACTCCAGTGGCCTGCTGCACAAGGTGCACGGCGGTGCGACCTCGGTCGGGCTGCGGAGTGCGCACGAGCCCGGGTTCGATGCCAAGCTCACGCAGGAGTCCGCGGCCAAGCAGGCGATCGCGGCCGAGGCCGCGGGCCGGGTCCAGCCCGACAGTGCGATCGGGATCGGCGCCGGGACGACGACGTACGCACTGGCTCGTCAACTCTTGCGCGTCGAGAACCTGACGGTCGTGACGAATTCGGCTCGCATCGCGGACGTGTTCCACGGCAACGGCCGCTCGGATCGCACCGTGGTGCTGATCGGCGGGATCCGGACGCCGTCGGACGCGTTGGTCGGGCCGATCGCGACGGCCGCGCTGGCGTCGCTGCATCTGGATCTGCTGTTCCTCGGCGCGCATGGCGTCGACGCCGAGCACGGCCTCAGCACGCCGAACCTGATGGAGGCCGAGACCAACCGGTCCTTCATCGCCGCGAGCCGTGAGGTCATCGTGGTCGCGGACCACACCAAGTGGGGGACTGTCGGCCTGAGCACGTTCGCCACCTGGGCCGACCTCGACGTCATCGTGACCGACAACGGCCTGGCCAATCCTGCTCGCAAGGCCATGCGCGACACGGGTTGCGAGCTAGTGATCGCCTCCTGACGGATCAGCTCAGGCGGGAGGCGCCGGCCGACGGCGTGGCCGCGAGCGAGCTCGGAGCGTTGAAACCGTGCTCCGCAAAGGCCTTCTCGATGGCGGCGAGCACGGACTCGGACGCGTCCGCCTCGACCAGCGCGATGATGCAGCCGCCGAAGCCACCGCCGGTCATCCGCGCGCCGAGCGCACCCGCCTCGAGAGCGCTGCCGACCGCGACGTCCAGCTCGGGCACCGTGACCTCGAAGTCGTCCCGCAGCGACACGTGTGACGCCGTGAAGAGCGGTCCGACGTCGCGCAGCCGACCGGCATGCATCAACGCGACCGCTTCCTCGACCCGGCGAATCTCGGTGACCACGTGCCGTACGCGACGCCGTTCGACATCATCGGACAACCGGGCGAGCGCCTCGTCGAGGTCGTCGTACGCGATCGACCGCAGAGCCGGTACGCCGAGCTCGGCCGCGGCCTGCTCGCAGCTCTTGCGTCGAGCCGCGTACTCACCGCCGGCATGGCGGTGCGGAGCCTTCACATCGACGACGAGCAGCGCGAGCTCGTCGGCGGCCGGGTCGAACGGGATCTGCTCGGTGGACATCGCGCGGATGTCGAAGAACAGCGCATGGCCTTCGGTACAACACATCGAGGCCGTCTGGTCCATGAGTCCGACCGGTGCGCCGACGTACTGGTTCTCGGCCTTCTGCGCGAGCCGCGCGACCTCAGCCGGGTCCACGTCGATGGCGTGCAGGCCGAGTAGCGCGGTCAAGGTCGCGCAGAGCAGCGCCGCGGACGACGAGAGCCCCGCGCCGGACGGCAGGTCCGAGTCGATCAGCAGGTTGGCGCCGCCGGTCGCGTAGCCGGACTCCCGCAGGATCCAGGCCGCACCGGCCGGGTACGCCGCCCAGTCGCCGACGGATCGTGGTGAGAGCTCGTCGATGGCGAACTCGGTGACTCCCTCGTGCCCGGTGGACGCGACCGCGATCCGACCGTCGTCGCGCGCGGCCGCGGTGACGACGATCTGGTTCGGCAGGGCGATCGGCAGGACCAGGCCGTCGTTGTAGTCGGTGTGCTCGCCGATCAGGTTCACCCGGCCGGGAGCACGCCAGCTGCCGTCGGGCGCCGTACCGAACACGTCGTTGAAGCTCACGGGCGAACCTTCCGCAGGGTCTCGGCCACGTCCTCGGGCCTGGTGTCGCTGATGAACGCGCCCATCCCGGACTCCGAGCCGGCCAGATATTTGATCTTGTCCTTGGCCCGGCGGATCGACAACAGCTCCAGGTGAAGGTAGCCGAGCTCGCGGTCGAGCCGGGTCGGTGCCTGGTGCCAGGCGGCGATGTAGGGCAGCGGGTCGTCGTACAGGCCGTCGAAACGGTTGAGGACGTCGAGGTACAGCTCGGCGAAGTCGTCGCGCTCGCCGACCGACAGTTCGTCGATGCCGAAGACCTGGCGGTGCGGGTAGAGGTGGACCTCGACCGGCCAGCGGGCGGCCTCGGGCACGAACGCGGTCCAGTTGCCGTTCTCCGCGATGACGCGGGTGCCTTCCTTCCGCTCGGCGGCCAGGACGTCGGCGAACAGGTTGCTGCCGGCAACTTCCTGGTGCTTGCGGGCCTGCTCCAGCAGGTTCTGCATCCGCGGCGGGATGAACGGGTACGCGTAGATCTGACCGTGCGGGTGGCTGAGCGTCACACCGATCTCACGGCCGCGGTTCTCGAACGGGAACACCAGCTCGACGTCGTCGCGGGCGCCGAGCTCGGCGGTCCGGTCGGCCCAGGTGTCGACGACCAGGCGGGCCTGGCCCTGGGAGAGGTCGGTGAAGGACTGGTTGTGGTCGCTGGTGAAGCAGACCACCTCGGTCCGGCCCGGGCCGGCGAAGGAGGGGAACCGGTTCTCGAAGACGGCGACGTTGTAGTCGTGGTCCGGGATCTCGGTCGGGTGGCCGGGCTTGCTCGCGTCCAGCGGACACTCATCGGCCGGCGGCAGGTAGGTCCGGGTGTTGCGATGGGTGGCGTAGGTGATGACGTCACCGGTGAGCGGATCGGTCCGGAGCTCCACCTGCGGCTGCGGAGCCGCCAGTCCGCGGGTGTCCTCGAGCGGAACCCGCTCCGGCGCGTCGGCGGGGTCGTAGTAGATCAGCTGGCGTCCGTCGGACAGTGTGGTGTCGGTCCGGCGTACACCGCGCGGTGTGTTCATCGTTCGACCCTCCTGGCGATCCCGCGTGGACAGCCAGGAATCATCGTAAACCAACAAAGTCGAACATGCATCGTTGGCTGCGCCACCGGTAGGGTAGATAGATGGACGACCACGCCCAACGCACGCCCTCTCGCTGTCTGCCGAGAGGGCGCTAGGAACCTCCACCGATGAACGACACCCTGCTCAACATCGTCCTGATCCTGGTCTTCGTCATGATCGGCGGGGTCTTCGCCGCCGCCGAGATGGCTCTGGTCTCGCTGCGCGAGAGTCAGATCAAGTCACTGTCGCACCGCGGCCGCCGCGGCGAGATCGTGGCCAAGGTCGCCGCCAATCCGAACCGCTTCCTGTCCGCCGTCCAGATCGGCGTGACCCTGATGGGCTTCCTGTCCGCCGCCTTCGGTGGCGCGACGCTGGCCGACAGCCTCTCCCCGCACCTGCAGGACCTCGGTCTGCCCGAGTCCGTGGCCGGCACGGTCGCCCTGATCCTGATCACCATCCTGATCTCCTACGTCTCGATCGTGATCGGCGAACTCGCCGCCAAACGGCTCGCGCTGCAGCGCGCCGAGACCTTCGCGCTCGGCCTTGCGCCGCTGGTCGACAAGATCGCCTCCGGCGCCCGCCCGGTCATCTGGCTGCTCTCCAGGTCCACCGACCTGGTGGTTCGCGCGCTCGGTGGCGACCCGAACGCGAACCGCGAGGTGATGTCCGACGAGGAGCTGCGCGACCTCGTCTCCGCGCACGAGTCGCTCGGTGAGGAGGAGCGTCGCATCGTCGACGACGTCTTCGAGGCCGGCGGCCGGCAGTTGCGGGAGCTGATGCTGCCGCGGACCGAGGTGGACTTCGTGGACGCGGAGATGCCGGCGTACAAGGCGGTCAAGTTCGCTGCCGAGCGGCCGCACTCGCGCTATCCGGTGATGAACGGCTCGGCCGACGACATCGTCGGCTTTGTCCATGTCCGGGACCTGTTCGACCCGGCGGTCGCGTCCCGTTCGGTCCGGGTCGGTGACCTGGCCCGTGAAGTGCTGATGCTGCCCGACACCGCGAAGCTGCTGCCCACGCTGACCGAGATGCGTCGCCGCTCGACCCATCTGGCGATCGTCCTGGACGAGTACGGCGGGACCGCCGGCATCGTCACGCTCGAGGACCTGGTCGAGGAGCTCATCGGCGACATCAAGGACGAGTACGACGAAGAGGCCGCCGAGACCACCCGGTTGCGCAGCGGCGACATCGAGGTGGACGGCCTGCTCAACCTCGACGACTTCGCCGACGAGACCGGCGTCGAGCTCCCCGACGGACCCTACGAAACGGTCGGCGGCTTCCTCGCCGCCCAGCTCGGCAAGGTCCCGAGCACCGGCGACGAGGCCCGCGTCGACCACCACACCCTGACGGTCACCCAGATGGACGGCCGCCGGGTCGCCCGCGTCCGGATGCACCTGGTCAAGCCGTCAGGTGAGGAACCGGCTCCGGACGAGGAGCCAGCACCCGCCGCTGAGTGAAGATCACCGCGCCGCCGATGACATAGCCGAGGCCCTGGAAGACCAGCACCGGGATGATCCCGACGACGTCGCCGAGGACACCGGCGGCGGTGATCCCGATCAGGACGGCGATACTCTCGGCCGCGGTGATCGCCCCGAAGACCCGGCCGCGGGTCCCGTCCTCGGTCAGGTTCTGCAGGACGGTGACCATGCCCGCGACCGTGAACGCTCCGGGCAGGCCGACGATGATCATGCAGACGAACGCCGGAAGCAGGCTGTCCGAGATCAGCGGATAGCAGAACAGGGTCAGGTCGACCAGCCCGAAGCAGAAGGCGCCCGCACCCCACATAGTTGCCGCAGGCAACCGCGAACCAACCGCCGCGGCGACCAGCCCGCCGGCGATGCCGCCGATCGCCTGCGACGAAACGATCAGGCCGTACGCCCTTCCGTCGCCGCCGAGCACCGAACTCACAAAGGGCGCGAACAGCGTGCTCATCACGCCCTCGCCGACGGCCGTGACCAGGCAGAACGCGAGCAGCAACTGCATCGCCGAACCGCCGACGCACAGTCGCAGCCCCTCGGTCCACTCGGCCTTCAATCGCTTGATCGCCCCGCCCGCGGTGGCTTCCTCGGACGTCGGACGTACGTGTCGGTGCCGCATCCGGGCGATCAGCGCGACCGCGATCAGGAAGGTGGCCGCGTCGGCGAGAGCGAGCAGGGTGAGACCACCCGCCGCCGCGAGCACGCCACCGAGCGCGGCGCCGACCAGGCGGGCGATGTCGCGGATCTGGCCGTTCAACGCATTTGCGGTGACCAGCTGTCTCGAGTCGACCAGGACCGGTACCAGTGACTGCTCGGCCGGGCTGAAGAACTGTTGCAAACAAGACTGTGCGAGGACGACGCCGTACACAATCCAGATCGCGCTCTGACTGTGCACGGCCAGCAAGGGCAAGAGAACAAGGGCGTTCAGTACATTCGTGACGATCATCGTCTTGCGCCGGTCCCAGCGGTCGACGAAGACACCGGCCAGCGAACCGAGGAACACCGGCGGGATGAACGACGCCAGCAGCAGCCCGCCGGAGGCCAGCGTGGAACCCGTCAGCACATACACCTGGAACGCGAGTCCGGTCCGCAGTAGCCAGTCGCCGATCAGCGAGACCAGCCCCGCACTCAACATCAGCCGATAGTCGCGCTGCCGCGCGAGGACGCCCCACAAGTCCTTCATCGCTTACTCCTTCGTGCCGTCTGCTGCTGCGGTGATCGTGACGATCTGGGTGATGGAGACGTGCCGGCTGCCCGGCGGCCGGGTGGACTTGTCGTCGATCGGTCGCTCCTCGACGTACCGGTTCAGCAGCGCGTCGATGTCCTCGACCAGCCCGGCCAACTCCTCGGCGGTCAGGTAGATCCCGGTTCGCCCGATGCCGGAGTGATCCCGCCAGATCGGCTCTTCGTCCGTCCGGCGCTCCTGCCAGCCGGCGAGCTCGTCCAGGGCGCGCTCGGCCATCAGCTGCTCGAGCACGTTGGCGGCCGCGGCGCCCTCCGGGGTGTTGAACGCGTCCTTCCAGCTCTGCGAGGTCGAGACCACCTGCCAGGGGCGTTCCCGGTTGTCCTTCCCCGGTGCCGGTTCGACGAAGTCGTACTTCGCCAGTTGGCGCAGGTGGTGCGATGCCAGCGCCTGGCTGATGCCCAGCTGCCGGGCCGCGTCGGCCGCCGTCATCGGGCCCTCTCGCCCGAGCAAGGCGTGCAGATCCAGCCGGATCGGGTGAGCCATCGCCCGGATCGCGACCGGGTCGTCGAGCAGTCGGGTTCGTCGCGGATCCTTTTCCAAAGACATGCTTGGAATATGCGCCGGTCCGGAGCAGATGTCAAGCTGTTGCTTGGAATGAGAAGTTCGGTCGTAGGATGCGCTCGTGACTGCCGCGGCGGAGACCTCGACCTGGGCGCCGCTGCGGCGGAGTGTGTTCCGGGCGTTGTGGTTCGCCCAGCTCGGCTCGAACATCGGCAGCTGGATGCAGACCGTCGGCGCACAGTGGACGGTCGTCCATCAGCCCAACGCGGCCGCCCTCGCCTCGATCGTTCAGGCGGCCGGCCTGATTCCGGTGCTGTTCGTGTCGCTGCCGGCGGGTGTGCTCGCCGACGTACTCGATCGCCGTCGGTTGATCGCTGCGGTCACCCTCGCGATGGCCATCGTCGCGGGCGCGCTGGCCGTGCTGAGCGGTCAAGGGCTGCTGACGCCGGCCGCGCTGATCGCGATCATCTTCGTGCTCGGTGCCTGCCAGGCCCTGACGAGCCCGGCGTGGCAGGCGATCCAGCCCGAGCTGGTTCCGCGCGCGGAGCTGCCCGAGGCGGCCGCGCTGGGCAGTCTCAACGTCAACATCGCGCGCGCGATCGGCCCGGCCCTGGCCGGCGTCGTGCTCGGCCTGACCGGTCCATCCGTGGTCTTCGCGGTCAACGCGGTCTCGTATCTCGCGGTTCTTTTCGCGCTGCTCCGCTGGCACCGGCCCGCCACCTCCGCAGCGGCCGGCGAGGCGATGCTTCCGGCACTCCGCGCCGGGATCCGGTACGTCGTCTACGCGCCCGGAATACGGCGGGTTCTGCTCCGAGCCGGCCTGTTCGTCCTCCCGGCGTCCGCGCTGTGGGGTCTCCTCCCGGTCGCCGCCGTCAACCGCCTCGGCCTAGGTTCCACCGGGTACGGCGTTCTGCTCGGCGCTCTCGGGGTGGGTGCCATCGTCGGCGCGGTGACGCTGAAGTGGCTCCGCGAGCATCTCGGCCGCAACGTGTTGCTGGGCGGCGCCACCGTCGCGTACGCGATCGGGGTCTTCGCGGTCGCGTTGTTGCACAACGCAACGATTGTCGCCGTGCTCTTCGTGCTGGCCGGCGCGGGCTGGCTTGCCGGGCTGTCGACGCTCAACACGACGCTCCAGCTCGCGCTGCCTACCTGGGTTCGCGCGCGTGCGTTGGCCGTCTATCTGATGGTCTTCCTGGGCGGTCAGGGCGTCGGTGCGTTGATCTGGGGACTGGTCGCCGCCGGGCTGGGCGCAGCCACGACGTTGGTCGTCTCCGGCGTGCTGCTCGTGCTGGGTGCGACGTCGCTCGTGGTCCTACCGATCCATGCGCGGACCGGGTCGCTGGACCGGACCATCGTGATGCCGTGGCCCGACCCGGAGATCGCGATCCTGAGCGAGGAGCAGGAGGACATCGATCCCAGAGCAGGCCCGGTCCTGGTCGAGGTCTCGTACCGCGTTCCACCCGAGAACGCCGTGCTGTTCCAGGCCGCCCTGACCAGAGTCGGCCTGTCGCGCCAACGCACCGGAGCTCGCCGGTGGTCGTCGTACCGGGACGTCAGCGCTGCGGATGTGTACGTCGAAGTGTTCGAGGTGGCGACCTGGTCCGAACACCTACGGCAACACCGCGAACGCATCACCGGCGGGGACGCGGAGCTGTACCGCGCAGCCAACGAACTCGCCCTCGAACCGCCGACCACCCGGCACCTACTGGCCAACTAGCCTACGGGCCAACTAGCCGGTCATTTCGCGGATCCACTCCAGGCCGGGCTCGGCGTGGGCGAGGATCGAGATGTGTCCGTCGCCGGGGTGCAGCTGAAGCCTGGCAGTGGGTATGTTTTCGGCGAGCCAGCGGCCGTGTGAGCTGGGGACGATGCCGTCCTGCGTCCCGTGGGCCAGGAGCGTCGGCGCGGTGATCTTGCTCGGGTCGCAGCCCCAATCGACCGTATAAGAACAGTCGTCGTCGATCTGCCCGTCCGGTCCCTGCGGCATCGACTTGTCCCCGGCCACCGATCCCAGCCAGCCCCACGGCCCGTCGAACATCGCCACGTCGGCGGCGCTGAACTCCGGGTCGTACTCGATCCCCGACGCCTCGTGCGCGACCCGGGCCGCCCGTCCCGCGGCCGCCGCCCGCAGTGACGCCAGTCCGGACGGGATCATCCCGTCGTACCAGTCGAGACCGTCCGCGTCGTACGGCGCGATCGCCGCGAACGTGGTCACGGCCTCGACCCGCTCGCCGAGCGCCGCGGCTGCGGCGAGTGCGTACGAGCCGCCGCCGGAGTAGCCCATCAGTGCGAAGGTGCCGATCCCGAGTGCATCCAGCACCGTGGTCAGATCCGCGGTGACCGAGGCCATCGTCCGTCCGGGCGCCGCGGTGGAGCCGCCGTACCCGGGCCGGTCGAACGAGATCCAGCGGATGCCGAGCCACTCGCCGGCCTCGAACAGCGGCTCCGGCGGGACGCCGAGGTTCGGCGTGCCGTGGTGCCAGACGACCGCGAGCCGGCCGTCGTCACCGGGCGCGCTGTCGTACGCGTGCAGCGTCCGGCCGTCCGGCAGCCGGATGTCCGTCTCGTTCATGTCGTTCACCTTAGGTCGTCGGGCTCTTGCTGAGCAGTACGTCGGAAAGCTCTGCCCGGACTCGACATTCGAGGGCAGAGGTTGCTGCCCATAAGTTGTTGCCACTCAGACTCCGGAAGGGACCGTCATGAAGTACCTGTTGCTCATCCACACCAACCCGATCACCTGGGGCCACCCGTCGTTCCTCGAGACCGAGGAGGGCAGGGCGCTCCCGAAGAAGGCCCGCGACGCGCTCGCCGACCAGCTCCAGACCCTGGTCCGGGAACTTGATGCGAACGGCGAACTGGTCGCCGCCGTACCCCTCGACGCACCGGACCGGACCCGGGTCGTCCGGGTCCGCGAAGGCGTCCGGGCGACCACCGACGGCCCCTACTCCGAGGCGAAGGAACAGCTCGCCGGTGTCTTCCTCATCGATGTCGACAGCCCAGAACGCGCCGAAGAGGTCGCCGCAACGATCCCGGAGGCGCAGTTCTTCGCGGTCGAAGTCCGTCCCGTCTCACTGATGGACTAGGCGGGTGTGGTTCTCCTGCGTCGCGAGGGTGGGGTCGAGGGCGCCGAGGGCCAGCCAGGTGGCGCCGCCGACCCCGTCGCGCGCGGTCAGCACCTCGCCGGAGAAGTGCTGGTGAATCGTCTCTCGGATCAGCTTGCCGACCGGTGAGGATTCGCCCGCGACGCTGCCCGCTAGCACGACCGGACCCCGGTCCGAGGTCGTCTGGAGGACGGCGACGGTCTCGGTGAGCAGCTCGGCCGCGCGTTTCACCAGGGCCTGCGCGGTCTCGTCGCCCTGCTCGTACGCCTTCACCACAGTCGGTGCCAGCTCCGCGAGCAGGACCGGGGGTCGGCTGTTCACCGTCCGGACCAGGTCGTCGCGCAGTACGTCGTATCCGGTCCTCAAGGCGATTGCCTGCTCGTCGCGATCCGGCAGGACGGCCTGGACGACGAGCTCTCCGAGCAGACCCAGCGGCTCGCCGAGATCGGCGGTGCGCAACACGCTGCGCACAGCCTCCCGGCCCAGCCAGAAGCCCGAACCGTCGTCGCCCAGCAGCCAGCCGTGGCCGCCGGAGGTGCGCAGGAGCTTGTGGTCGCGGACCAGGCCGGCGTTGCTGCCGGTGCCCGCGATCAGCACGGTGCCGTCGGGTTCCGGCGTACCGGAGGCGAAGGCGACCTCGAGATCGCCGATGAACTCGGGCTTGGTGGTCAGGCCCGCGCCCGACCAGGCGGCGTCGAACTGCGCCTGAACGTCGGGACGCCCGAACGCCACGCCACCGGCCGCACCGACGATCGCCGCCTTGACCGCGGTCGGGTCCAGCGCTCCGGTCGAACCCAGCCCGGCCAGCGCCGCGTGCAGGGCCTGACCGAAATTGGCCGCCGCGCTGACGGGATGGCTGGTCGGGTTTCCACCCGCTGCGGCACCTCGACCGACTACGTTGCCCTCAGAGTCCGCGATCACGATCCGGGTGGAGGTGCCACCGAGGTCACCACCCAGGACCAGCGGTGTGGCCGGCCTCAGGGCCACTGGGTCGGCAGGTTCCGGAAGCGGGGATTCGACCGACATTCGCAATGCTCCAAACTGCTCCAAAGAGCCTATTGACAAGCACGAGAGAACAAGGTCACGCAACGGTCCCGATCCGGCGAGGAGACGAAGATGAGCCTTGACTTTAGCTGCCAGTTGAGAAAAGTTCTGTCCAGCAAACCGCAAACTTGCGCACTTGTCGGCACCACGAGTGTCGGGGCGAACAGATTAGTCGAGGGGTGGGCCGCAGATGGCCAGCAGTAAGCACGGGGGATCGGAGCAGACGAGCGGCGTGAGTGCACAGTCTTATGTGCAGGCGCTCACTCCGATTCTGGCCGCGGTCACCGAGCAGATCGACGGACCGATCCAGGCAGCGGCCGATCTCGTCACCACCTCGCTGCGCGCCGACGGAGTCATCCAGGCCTTCGGGTCGGGCCACTCCGAGGCCCTCGCGATGGAGATCGCCGGCCGCGCGGGTGGTCTGATCGCGACCAACCGGATCGCGCTGCGCGACCTGGTCCTGCTCGGTGGTGAGCCGCCCGAGCTGCTGCGGAGCGCCGAGCTCGAGCGGGACCCGTCGTACTCCCGCAAGCTGTACGAGCTCTCCGCGGCGCGGCCGGGTGACCTGTTCGTGATCGCGTCGAACTCCGGCGTCAACGGATCGATCGTCGAGCTGGCGAATGTGGTCAAGGAGCACGGCCACCCGCTGATCGCGATCACCTCGCTGCAGCACACCGGTGGCATGGAGTCCCGGCACCCGTCCGGCAAGAAGCTGATCGACTTCGCGGATGTTGTCCTGGACAACCATGCTCCGTACGGCGATTCCGTGCTCGACCTGCCGTCCGGCGGCAAGGTCTGCGCCGTGTCGTCCATCACGGCCGCGTTGCTCGCGCAGCTGCTGGTCGCCGAGGTCCTGCGCCGGATGACCGACGCCGGAGAGACCCCGCCGGTCTACCTGTCCGCGAATATTCCCGGCGGCGACGACCACAACCACGCCCTCGAAGCGAGATACGCCGGTCGCATCCGCCGCTCTGCCTGAGCCGCTCCACCTCAACCACGCTGTCTGCCTGAACACTCGGGGGAAGTAACCTGCCGGGGTGCTCACACGCCGGACAGTGCTTCAGGGGGTCGTGGCTGGTGCGGTGCTGACCGGATGTTCGTCCGGTCCACCGCCGCGGCAAGAGTCGCCGGACAATCCGTTCAGCGTGGACGCGAACGCTCCGGTCGACGTGGTCGTCAGTGCGGAGTACGGCGGTTTCGCGGCGTCGGCGTACCGGAAGAAGTATGCGACGGCAACGGTGACGCCGACCGTGACCGCGAAGCTGGGGGACGCGGTGACGCCGCGGTTCACGGCCGGGAACCCGCCCGACGCGATCCTGAGCACGGGTGACGACGGGCTGGACCTGGCCCGGCTGGTCCGGGACAAGCAACTGGCGAGTCTGAAATCGTTGCTGCAGGCCCCATCGTGGGACGACCCGAACGTGACGGTCGAGGACACCTTGCTGCCCGGGATGTTGCCGGGCGGACAGTACGACGGGACACAGCGGTCCCTGAATCACATCGCCACGGTGTACGGGCTGTGGTACTCGGCGAGCCTGTTCCAGCGCAACAACTGGGACGCACCCCGGACCTGGCCGGAATTGGTTGCCCTCGGCACCGAGATGAAGGGCGCCGGTCTCGGTCCCTTCATCTACGCCGGCGCGCATCCGTATTACCTGCTGGAGCTGGTGCTCACGCTGGCCGCCAAGACCGGCGGCCACGACGTGGTGAAGCGGATCGACAACCTCGAGGACGGTGCCTGGAAGGACGAGAGCGTCACCCGCGCGATCACCGCGGTCGGTGACCTCGCCAAACGCGGGCTGATCGCGCCGGGGAGCGCGGAGCTCGACCACATCGGATCGCAGCGGAAGTTGCTCGCCTCGAAGGCGGGTCTACTGCCCTGTGGCAACTGGCTCGAGAACGAGATGAAGACGCTGATCCCACCCGGGTTCGCGTTGACGATGATCGGCGTACCGGCTCTGGACGGGTCGCCTGCGCTGACTCGCGGGCTGCATGTCGCGGCGACCGCGCCGTACGTGGTGCCGGCGAAGGCGAAGAACTTGGCCGGCGGCTTCGAGTATCTTCGCGCGACGCTGTCGAAGGGTGTCGCGGCGCAGGTCACGTCGGAGTCCAACCAGTTGACGATCGTGCGTGGTGCGGCCGACGGGCTGGAGATCAGTACGGCGCTCAGGTCGGCCCGGGATCTGTTGTCGGCGGCGGGCGATCAGGCCATCACGTGGTACTTCGACGGCTGGTATCCGGAGTTCGCCACGACCGCTGCCGTGACGACCGGGCAGTTCATGGCCGGCGGGCTGCAGTTGGGGGAGTGGACGGCCCGGATCCAGGCGGCCGCGGACAAGCTGAAGTCGGACAACGGGATCACCAAGTACCGCCGGGACTGAGGAATCGGTTAGGTTAGGGCAACCTAAGTCCCCTGTCGGTTCTTGTGAGGCTTCTGATGCGCCACCCGCTGCGCCTGCTCGCGTTGCTCGTCGTACCCCTGCTCGTACTGTCCGGCTGCTCCGGTGCGTCCGACGGGCCGACCGGGTCCGAGTCGCAAGGTGGCGGCGCGTTCCCGGTGACGATCAAGAACAAGTACGGCGACACCGTGGTGAAGGCGGCGCCGAAGCGGGTCGTGACGGTCGGGCTGACCGACCAGGACGCGTTGATCGCGCTGGGCGTCGTACCGATCGCGACCACCGAGTGGTACGGCGAGAAGCCCGGTGCGCTGTTCCCGTGGGCCAAGGAGAAGGCGGGGGATGCGCCCGTACCCGAGGTGCTGAAGGACGCGGACGGCCTGCAGTTCGAGCAGATCGCCGCGCTGCAGCCGGATCTGATCGTCGGGCTGTACTCGGATATCAGTGCGGACGACTACAAGAAGCTGACCGCGATCGCGCCGACCATCGCGCAACCGACCGGCGTCAACGACTACGGGGTGTCCTGGCAGGTCGTCACCCGGACGGTCGGGCAGGCGGTCGGGAAGTCCGCGGAGGCCGAGGAACTGGTGAAGGGGGTGGAGGATCGGTTTGCGAAGGTGCGGGCCGATCATCCGGAGTTCAAGGACAAGGTTGCGCTGATGGCGACGCCGTACGAGGGGTATTTCGTGTACGGCAGTCAGGATCCGCGGTCGCGGCTGTTGACGGAGTTCGGGTTCAAGCTGCCGGCCGATCTGGACAAGGAGATCGGGGACAAGTTCGGGGCCAATCTCAGTAAGGAGCGGATCTCGTTCCTGGATCAGCAGGCGTTGGTGTGGTTCCCGGAGAAGGGCGGTACGGCGAAGCTGAAGGCGGACCCGCTGTACAAGAACCTCAAGGTCCGGACGCAGGGCCGTGACGTCTTCATCGAGGCGAACTACGACGACCCCCTCTACAACGCCACCAGCTTCGGCACCGTCCTCAGCCTCCCGATCGTCCTCGACCAGCTGGTCCCCAAACTAGCCGCCGCTGTAGACGGAAACCCCGCCACCACCGCCGGATAACCAGCCCCCGTGGTCGGATCCGGCCGCATCCCGAGATCAAGCCGGGTCGGGCCGGCGAGTCGTGGATCGCGGTCGACGACACGCGCGATCACCCCGCCGAAATCCACGACTCGAATGGCCCGGTACAACCAATCGCCACGACTCAACGACCCACCCCCACCGGCTCGGCCCCCTTCCCCGCTTTCCTGGGTAGGCCACTGAAATTCGTGGGTCTACCCACGAAATCGGGGGTTCCTCACTCACACTCAGGGTCCGCAACCTCCTATTTCATGGGCTGACCCATGAAATAGGAGCAGCTCATCACCGGTTTCCGAGCGTCCGATCACCCTAGACATCCGTCGCAGAGCCGCATAACCCCTCGCCCCCAACCCCCACCAGTCGTACGCTCAAAACGTTGAGTGGTGGGAGGTGGGTTTGGTGGAGTGGGTGGCATTGGTCATCTTGTTCCTGGTTTTGTGTGGGCTGCTCAACCTGCTCCTGCCGCAGCCTCCGCCTCCGCGGTGGTGGCGGCGAGTCAGGCGCCGAGTGGAGCGGGTGCGGCTGCGCCGGCGCGCGATTCCTGAGCCCGACCCGTTCGACACGTTGTGGTTGCAGACCAGGCTCGGACATCTCGCCGGTGAGATCCGGCGGGTGGAGTCAGCCCGGATGTACGCCAAGGCCCACCGCTTGATGGCGCTCGAAGCCGCGTACGACGATCTGCTCGACGAAGCCTGCCGCCTGGCCGGCGTCCCCGCCGAAGCCGATCTCAAGCGCAGCGAAGCCAAACGCTGGCAAGAAGAACAAGAACTAGCCTCCCGCGGCTGGTCCTGGTGAACCCACCGAGGTCATAATCCGGATGGTATGGCTGGTCTCACCCGCCCGGGTGGGCGGTGATCTGTGGGCGCTGGCAGAATCGGTCTTATGTCCCTCGCTGCGTCTGACCCCTCCGCAGCCGGTTCCCAGCGTCGCCCTCGGGTGCTGTCCGGGATCCAGCCGACGGCGGACTCCTTCCACTTCGGCAACTACCTCGGTGCGGTGCGGCAGTGGGTGGCCCTGCAGGACGACCATGACGCGTTCTACTGCGTCGTCGACCTGCACGCGATCACGGTGGAGTACGAGCCGAAGCAGTTGCGGGAGCGCACCCGTCGTTCGGCAGCGCAGTTGCTCGCCGCCGGGATCGACCCGCAGCGGTCGACGCTGTTCGTCCAGTCGCATGTGCCTGAGCACGCCCAGCTGGCCTGGGTGCTCGGCTGCCTGACCGGATTCGGCGAGGCCAGCCGGATGACGCAGTTCAAGGACAAGTCCGCCAAGGGCGGCGCGGACCGCGCCACCGTCGGCCTGTTCACGTACCCGATCCTGCAGGCAGCGGACATCCTGATCTACCAGGCCGACCGCGTCCCGGTCGGCGAGGACCAGCGCCAGCACCTGGAGCTGACCCGCGACCTGGCCCAGCGGTTCAACCACCGCTTCGGCAAGACCTTCCGGCTGCCCGAGCCGTACATCGTCAAGGAGACCGCGAAGATCTCCGACCTGCAGGACCCGAGCGCGAAGATGAGCAAGTCCAGCTCGTCGCCGGCCGGCATCATCGACCTGCTCGACGACCCGAAGGTGAGCGCGAAGAAGATCCGCTCCGCGGTCACCGACTCCGGCCGCGACGTCGTCTTCGACCCGGAGAACAAGGCCGGCGTCGCCAACCTGCTGACGATCTACTCGGCCCTGACCGGCCGCAAGATCAGCGAACTCGAGGACGAGTACGCCGGTCGCGGGTACGGCGACTTCAAGAAGGACCTCGCGGAGATCGTGGTCGAGTTCGTCACGCCGTTCCGGGAGAAGACACTCGGATTCCTGGACGACAAGGCGCAACTCGACGCGATCCTGGCCCAAGGCGCCGAGCGTGCCCGCGCGGTGACCGAGCCGACGCTGGCGCAGGTCTACGACCGGCTGGGATTCGTGCCGGGTCCGCCCGCCGGGTCGGGCCGGTAAGGCCGCGGATGGCGACCATCGGTGTCGCGATCCCGATCGCGGAGCCCTACGGTTCGGAGCTGCAGAAGTACCGGTCCGAGTTCGGTGACCCGATGGCCACCTCGATCCCGACCCACGTGACGCTGCTGCCGCCGACCGAGATCGACGACGCGGACCTGGGACTGATCGACGACCACCTGCTCGAGGTGGCCGCCCGGTTCCCGAGCTTCCGGATCCGGCTGCGCGGTACGGCGACGTTCCGGCCGATCTCGCCGGTCGTGTTCGTCCCGCTGGCGGAGGGGATCTCGTCCTGCGAGGTGCTGCAGTCCCAGGTCCGGTCGGGCCCGCTGCAGGTCGACCTGCGGTTCCCGTACCACCCGCACGTCACGATCGCCCATGACCTCGACAAGGACGCACTCGACCGCGCGTACGACGCCTTGTCCGAGTACGACTGCGCTTTCGACGTCGCCGCCTTCAGTCGCTACGAACACGGCGCCGACGGCGTGTGGCGTCCGCAGCGCGACTTCCCCCTGGCAGGCTAGCCGCGGGCACTCTCGGGTACAGGAGCGGCATGGCCAGCATTTCGCAGCAAGGTAAGGCGGCCTGGGGCCGGTTCAGCAAGACGCAGGTGTGGCGGGCCTGGAAGCGGTACGGCGATCGTCGGGGCAACCGGTTGGCCGGGGCAACGAGTTTCTTCGGGTTCCTGTCGCTGTTCCCGCTGATCGTGCTGGCCGCGGCGGTCACCGGTCCGCTGCTGGGCGACAAGGCGATCCAGGCCCTCAAGGACGCCCTCCAGAAGAACCTGCCCGGCATCGGCGACAAGATCGACATCGACTCGCTGATCTCCCATGCGGGCGCCATCGGCCTGGTCTCGGGAATCTCGCTCCTGCTCACCGGCCTCGGCTGGATCGACTCGCTCCGGGCCTCGATCCGTTCGATGCACGAGCTCGACGACGAGCCGGGCAATACGTTCGTGTTGAAGCTGACCGACCTGGGCGCGCTGATCGGCCTGGGGCTGATCGGGATGATCGCCACCGGCGCCTCGTCGGTCCTGACCGGCCTGTCCCGGCGGATCGTGGGCTGGACCGGCCTCGACGGCACCTGGCTGGCGAACTGGGGTCTCGACCTGATCAGCATCGTGCTCGGCATCGCGGCCGGCGCAGTCCTGTTCCTGTACCTGCAGACTGCCCTGCCCCGGATCATCCTGCCGCGCAAGGTGTCCCTGATCGCTGCCCTGGCCGGTGGCGTCCTGTTCTACCTCGCACAGAAGCTCGGCAACGTCTACGTCACCCACGTGATCGGCAGCAACGCGGCGTACGGCGCGTTGGCCTTGCCGCTGGCGCTGTTGGTGTGGATCTACCTGATGACCCGCGTGATCATGCTGATCGCGGCGTGGACGAAAGAGGCCGAGTTGGACGCGCAGGCGCGGGTTGAGGCCGCGGAGCCGGTTCCGGAGCCTGTTGACGAGCCGCTGCTACTAGGTCCGCCCGGGAAGCGTTTCAAGGTCGTACCGGTACCACAGCGGAAGGCTGACACGGTTGCGGTCGCCGCTGGCGCCGTACTGGGTCTCACTGCCGCAATCATGGCCTCACAGCTCGGCAAGGCTGCCCGGTCGCTACGACGCTAGTCGGCGCGCCTTGGACTGGCGTCTGCGCAGTGTGCGGGGGCGTCGAAGGAAGAGTCCGAGGAGAAGGACCGGTGGCGCGGCGTACGTCCAGACTGGGACGCGGAGGGCGAGTGACTGCATCGCCTGCCCGGGGTTGAGCACGGTCCGGCTGCCTGGTGGGGCTGGCGTACCGGCCTGCGCCTTCTTGTCGGTCGGCGCGGTCTCTGGCTTGGACTGCTCGGCCGGCTTGACCAGGGTGCCGACCGGACTCAGCTTGGCGTAGTTGTCGAACGACCAGGTCAGCAGGTTGCCGGCGTCCTCGGTGATGCCGTGAGGTGCGTTCATCATCGTCACGACCAGCGTGTGCCCGTTGCGGCGTGCGGCGCCGACGAACGTGTTCCGGGCCAGTGTGGTGTAGCCGGTCTTCACGCCGAGGGCGCCGGCGTAGTTGAACAGGAGTTTGTTCTGGTTTGCGACCTGGTATGTGCCCTTGTTCCCGGCGTTCGGGAAGTTGGTGTACTTCGTGGCCGCGTACCTGGCGAAGTCCGGCCGGCGTAGACCGGCCTGGGCGAACAGGGCGAGGTCATAGGCGCTGGAATATTGCCCGTCGGCGTCCAGACCGGTCGGGTCGGTGACGTGAGTGTCGTCCGCTCCGATCTCGGCGGCCTTGTCGTTCATCCGCTGGATGGTCGCCGGGATGCCGCCCTGGTCGTGCGCGCAGAGGGCGTGGACGGCGTCGTTCCCGGAGGCCAGGAACATGCCTTGGAAGAGCAGGTCGACGGTGTAGTGCAGTCCCGGGTACACGCCGACCTTGCTGCCGATGATGGCCGCGTCGGCATCCGAACCGATCACGGGGTCGGTCTTCTTCAGCCGCGGCAGCAGGACCAGCGCGGTGAGGGTCTTGAGGGTGCTCGCGGGCCGCAGTTGGGCGTGCGGTGCCTTGGCGGCCAGTACGTCGCCGGTGTCGAGGTCGGCCACGACGTACGAAGATGCCTGGACGGCCGGCGGCGCCGCCCCGTCGGCGACGACCGTCGGCTTCGTCGTCATCAGCGCGCCGCCGACCGGGCTCTGTGAGCCCAGGCCGGCGGCGGTCGCTGTCAGAGGTCCGGCGGCCACCAGTGCGGTGGTCGCGCAGGCCGTCAGAAGCAAACGCATCGGCCGCACTCTAGTTGGCCTTTGGTGCACATGTCACAGCAAGGGTGTCACGCGCGGTAGGCGGTCCACATGCTGCTGATGCGGGTGCTCTGACCCGGAGTGAACTGGTTGTAGCAGGAGTCGTAGGAGTAATCCATGTAGTTGTGGATGGGGTCCACGCCCGAGAGCGAGCAGGAGTCGCGGCCGGTCGGGCAGCCGCTGCTGGCGCTGCTCTGGGCCGGGGTGTCGGCGACGGAGTCGTTCGTGCTGGTGCAGCCACCCTGGAAGGTGTGGTAGAGCCCGAACCAGTGTCCGGCCTCGTGGCTGGCGGTCTTGCCGAGGTTGAAGTTGGTCGCCGAGCCGCCGGGCAGCGAGCTGTACTGCACCCGGATGCCGTCGATCCCCGGGTTACCCGCGTAGTCCCACGGGAACGTCGCGATGCCGAGGTAGGAGAAGTCGACCAGCCAGATGTTCAGCGCGTTCTTGCCACCCTTGCGGGTCTGGGCGCGGTACGTCGTGCTCTGGCCGTCGGTGTGCCACGTGTTGTTGTTGAACCGGTCGGTGCCGGCCAGGTAGAACGTGAAGCCGGTGTTCGCGGCCGCCGACGACTCGCCACCGGCGAAGTCCTGGTTCAGCTCGGCGATCTGCTGGGTGATCTGCGCGTCGGTGACATCGCCGGCGCCGGTGCTGCTCCGCATCACGTGGATGTAGACCGGAACGTTCGCCGCGGCCAGCGTGCCGGCCTTGGGCGCGAGCCCGCGGGCCGCCTTGGCCTTCAGGATCTCCGCCGTCCGAGCGTCGATCGCCTTCTGCTCGGCCGCGGACAACTCGCGGTGGTCGGCCCCGAAGCCGCCACGTGCGGCGTCTCCCTCGACCGGGGTGACACAAGGGTTCGCCGCCTGGCCGGCAGGCAACTGAGCTGTCGCCTGACTACCAAGCGGACTGAAGGTGAGCGCCGCGCCGGCTAGTAAGACGGCGTACACGCGGGGGCGGGTGACGAAAGATCGCATGGCGGTCCTCCAGAAATCGGGCCACTTGGGCGGTGTGGCCGAATCCGGCGATTTTCCCCATCACCCCGCGGATCACCTAGCCATTTCCTGGCCCCCCAGTGCCACGGCACCAGCACGCCGGGTGACCCGACTGCTCGGGGCGAGTGGATTGACAGCGGTAGGTTGGTTTGAGTCAATGGGCTGGGCATAGACCAATGGATGGGAGTGGTCGCGGTGGCTGGTGGGGCGTTCGGGGTGGGTGAGCTTCGGGGGTTGATCGATGCCGGTGAGATCGACACCGTGCTGGTGGCGATCGTGGATATGCAGGGCCGGTTGCAGGGGAAGCGATGCGGTGCCCGGTACTTCAAGGACGAGGTGCTGAAGCACGGGACCGAGGGGTGCAACTACCTGCTCGCGGTCGACGTGGACATGAACACCGTCGACGGGTACGCGATGTCGTCCTGGGAGCGTGGGTACGGCGACCTGGTGATGGCGCCCGACTTGGACACGCTCCGGCTGATCCCCTGGCTCGAAGGTACGGCGATGGTGCTGTGCGACGTGCAGTGGCTCGACGGCACGCCCGTGGTCGCGTCGCCACGCCAGGTGCTCCGCAAGCAACTGGACCGCCTGGCCGAACGGGGGCTGACGGCGTACGTCGGGACCGAGCTGGAGTTCATGGTCTTCGACGACACCTTCGAGGCGGCCTGGGACAAGCGCTACCGCGACCTCACCCCGGCGAACCAGTACAACGTCGACTACTCACTCCTCGGCACCGCGCGGATCGAGCCGCTCCTGCGCGACATCCGCAACGGCATGACCGGGGCCGGCCTGTACGTCGAGTCCGCCAAGGGCGAGTGCAATCTCGGCCAGCACGAGATCGCCTTCCGGTACGACGAAGCACTGGTCACGTGCGACAACCACTCGATCTACAAGACGGGTGCGAAGGAGATCGCCGCCAAGCACGGCAAGAGCCTGACCTTCATGGCGAAGTACGACGAACGCGAGGGCAACTCGTGTCACATCCATCTGAGCTTCCGCGGCGCGGAGGACGGCGACGCCGTACTTGCCGGGGACCGGGAGCACGGCTTCTCGGAGTTGATGGAGTGGTTCATCGCCGGCCAGCTGGCTTGCCTGCCTGAGTTCACGTATCTGCTCGCGCCGAACATCAACTCCTACAAGCGGTTCGTCGACGGCAGCTTCGCGCCGACCGCGGTCGCGTGGGGTCTGGACAACCGGACCTGCTCGCTCCGCGTGGTCGGCCACGGCGACTCGCTGCGGGTGGAGAACCGCCTCCCCGGCGGCGACGTGAACCCGTACCTCGCGGTCGCCGCGATCATCGCCGCCGGCCTGCACGGCATCGAGAACAAGCTCGACCTCGAGCCACTCCTGGACGGCAACGCCTACGAATCCGGCAAGCCGCACGTCCCCTCGACCCTGCGCGAGGCGTCGGCCCTGTTCACCGGCTCGAGGATCGCCAGGACCGCCTTCGGCGACGAGATGGTCGACCACTACACCAACGCGGCGCGGGTCGAGCTCGACGCCTACGACGCCGCCGTCACCGACTGGGAGAAGGTCCGTGGCTTCGAAAGGTTATAAGCCGCGGATCGGCATCACGACGTACCTGGAGCCGACGGTCTGGGGGATTTGGGAGCGCGACGCGGCACTGCTCCCGCGGGTCTACCTCGAGGCGGTGGCAGCGGCCGGAGGGGTGCCGCTGCTGCTACCGCCGGTGGGGACCGACCCGACCGTCCTGGAGGTCCTCGACGGGCTGATCGTGGCCGGTGGATGCGACGTCGATCCTTCGTCGTACGGCGCTGAGCCCCATCCGGAGACCGTCGACACCAGGCCGGGCCGCGACGCGCATGAGCAGGTGTTGATCCGGGCCGCGCTCGACCGCGACCTGCCGTTACTCGCGATCTGCCGCGGGTTGCAGATGCTCAACGTCACGCTCGGCGGCACGTTGCATCAACATCTTCCCGAGGTTGTCGCCCACGACGAGCACCGTCCGTCGCCGGCGGTCTTCGGGCGGACCGACGTGAAGGTCGAGCCGGACACGCTGACCGCGCGTCTACTCGGCGACCGGAGCAGTGTGCACTGCTACCACCACCAGGCCATCGACGTCGTCGCGCCCGGACTGACCGTGACCGCACGGGCCGGGGACGGGACCGTCGAGGCTGTCGAGGTGGACGGCCACGACTTCGCCCTCGGCGTGCAATGGCACCCGGAGGAGAATCCCGAGGACTTGCGGCTGTTCACCGCCCTCACCAGGAGCGCCTCATGACCTACGACGTCATCAATCCAGCCACCGAGAAGGTCGTCCGGACGATCTCGCTCGCCACCGAGCAGGAGGCGGACGAGGCGATCGCGCGGGCCGCAAAGGCTTTTGAAACTTGGCGAAGCGTCACTCCGGCGGATCGCGGCCGGCTGCTGCGGCGCTTCGCCGACGCGGTTGACGCGGATCTGGAAACCCTTGCTGCGTTGGAGGTTGAGAACGCCGGACACACGATCGGCAACGCTCGCTGGGAAGCGGGCAACGTTCGCGATGTGCTGACGTACTACGCGGCCGCTCCGGAACGCCTCCTGGGCGCGCAGATTCCCGTTGCCGGTGGCATCGACATCACCTTCAAGGAACCGCTCGGCGTGGTCGGCGTGATCGTGCCGTGGAACTTCCCGATGCCTATCGCTGGTTGGGGTTTCGCGCCAGCGCTTGCCGCGGGCAACACGGTCGTGCTCAAGCCGGCCGAGCTCACGCCATTGACAGCTATAAGACTTGGAGAGTTGGCGTTGGAGGCGGGGCTGCCGCCGGGGGTGTTCGAGGTCGTGCCAGGCAAGGGCACGGTGGTCGGGCAGCGGTTCGTGACGCATCCCTCCGTCCGGAAGGTGGTCTTCACCGGGTCGACCGGCGTCGGGAAGCAGATCATGGCGGGCTGCGCCGAGCAGGTGAAGCGGGTGACGCTGGAGCTGGGCGGGAAGTCGGCCAACGTGGTGTTCGCCGATGCGGATCTGGAGAAGGCCGCGGCGCAGGCGCCGTACGGGGTGTTCGACAACGCTGGGCAGGATTGTTGTGCGCGGTCGCGGATCCTGGTCGAGCGGTCGGCGTACGACCGGTTCATGGAGTTGCTGGAGCCGGCGGTGAAGAGCTTCAAGGTCGGTGATCCGAGCGATCCGGCCACGGAGATGGGGCCGTTGATCTCCCGGGGTCAGCTCGAGACAGTGGCGTCGTTCGTCGAGAATCCGGCGATCCAGGGGACTGCTCCGAGCGGACCCGGATTCTGGTTCCCGCCCACTGTGCTCGCGCCGGCCAGTGATCGGGCTGTGCGGGAGGAGATCTTCGGGCCGGTGGTTGCGGTCGTCCCGTTCGAGGACGAGGCCGATGCGCTGCGGATTGCGAACGACAGCGAGTACGGCCTGTCCGGCTCGATCTGGACCCGGGACCTCGGTCGCGCACTGCGGGTGGGCCGCGGGGTCGAGGCCGGCAACCTGTCGATCAACTCCAACTCGTCGGTCCGGTACTCGACGCCGTTCGGCGGCTACAAGCAGTCCGGGCTCGGCCGTGAGCTCGGCCCGGACGCGCTGGACGCGTTCACCGAGACCAAGAACATCTTCATCAGCACGGAGGACTGAATGGACGTGAAGGCGCATCGGCTCGAGGGTCGCGTCGCTGTGGTGACCGGCGGTGCGAGCGGGATCGGGTTGGCCACGGTACGACGGCTTGCTGCGGAGGGCGCGCACGTCGTGATCGGTGACCTCGATCCGGCCGCGGGCAAGGCAGCGGCGGACGAGGTCGCCGGGCTGTTCGTGCAGACCGACGTCACCGATGCCGCCGCGGTGGAGAACCTGTTCCAGCAGGCCTTCGACACCTACGGCAGCGTGGACATCGCCTTCAACAACGCCGGCATCTCGCCGCCCGACGACGCGTCGATCCTCGACACCGGGCTGGAGGCCTGGCGCAAGGTGCAGGAGGTCAACCTGACCTCGGTGTACCTGTGCTGCAAGGCCGCGATTCCTTATATGCAACGGCGAGGCAAGGGATCGATCATCAACACGGCGTCGTTCGTCGCGGTGATGGGCGCGGCCACGTCGCAGATCTCGTACTCCGCGTCGAAGGGTGGCGTACTCGCGATGAGCCGCGAGCTCGGGGTCGAGTTCGCGCGCCAGGGGATCCGGGTCAATGCGCTCTGCCCGGGACCGGTGAACACGCCCCTGCTGACGGAGTTGTTCGCGAAGGATCCTGAGCGGGCCCAGCGCCGGCTCGTCCATGTGCCGATGGGCCGGTTCGGGGAGCCCGACGAGATCGCGGCCGCGGTCGCGTTCCTGGCCAGCGACGACTCCTCCTTCATCACCGCCAACACGTTCCTCGTGGACGGGGGAATCTCGGGGGCGTACGTCACTCCCATCTAGTCTGTGGTCATGGGTGGGCAGGCAGACGATGCGGTGTTCCGGCCGGTGCGGACCGGGAACCCGTTCGAGGAGACGGTCGAGCGGTTGCTGCAGGCAATCAAGCTCGGCGTCGTCGTACCGGGCGATCGGCTGCCGTCCGAACGCGACCTCGCGGCCCGGCTGAACGTCAGCCGGGTCACGCTCCGCGAGGCGATCCACGCGCTCGCCGAGGCCGGGTACGTCGAGTCGCGTCGCGGCCGGTACGGCGGGACCTTCGTGAACGAGCAGCTCCCGAAGCCTCGTCGTACGCCCGCCAAGAAGCTGGCGCAAGAGCTGGGTGACGGGCTGGAAGACGCGCTCGTACTGCGTTCTGCGTTGGAAACCGGTGCCGCGGAGGCCGCCGCGTCGCGGACCTTGAGCGCTGCCGAGCGCGAGCACCTGTCCCGGTGCCTGGACGACACCTCGGCGGCGTCGTTGTCCGACTACCGCCGGCTCGATTCCCGCCTGCACCTGGCGATCGCCGAGGTGACGGGCTCGCCGTCACTCACGTCCGCAACCGCCGACGTCCGCATGCGCCTGAACGAGCTCCTCGACGCGATCCCCTTGCTGGAACGCAACATCGAGCACTCCAACGACCAACACCGGGCCATCGTCGACGCCATCCTCAGCGGCAATTCACCAGCCGCCCGCCAAGCAATGCAGGAACACCTCTCCGGCACCGCAACATTATTGAGAGCCTTCCTCAGCTAATAGCACTTCCCTTGACAGTGTGATTTGTGCGTGTCTCAATTGCTCAAAGGTCTGGAGGCGGACCATTGAGGAGGCCCCGGTGAGCAAGGACGAGACGGTTGAACCCGCAGGCCTGACCGAGGACGAGAAACGCCTGCATCAGTTGGGGTATGCGCAAGAGCTGTCCCGGACCATGTCCGGCTTCTCGAACTTCGCGGTGTCGTTCACGATCATCTCGATCCTGTCCGGCTGCCTGACGCTGTACGGGTTCGGCATGAACACCGGCGGCCCGGTGATGATCGTCTGGGGCTGGCCGATCGTCGGCCTGATGACGTTGTTCGTCGGCCTCGCGATGGCCGAGGTGTGTTCGAGCTTCCCGACCGCGGGCGGCCTGTATTACTGGTCCGCCAAGCTCGCGCCGTCCAACGGAGCGGCCTGGTCCTGGTTCACCGGCTGGTTCAACTTCCTCGGCCAGGTCGCCGTGACCGCGGGCATCGACTTCGGCGCGGCGTTCTTCCTGAACGCGTTCCTCGACCTGCAGTTCGGCTTCGGCGCGACCCCGGGCCACACCATCCTGCTGTTCGGCGTCATCCTGATCGTCCACGGCCTGCTGAACTCGTTCGGCGTGAAGCTGGTCGCGCGGCTCAACGACATCAGCGTGTGGTGGCACATCCTCGGCGTGCTGTTCATCGTCGGCGCGCTCGTCTTCGTGCCGGACAAGCACCAGTCGGCCGGGTTCGTCTTCGGCCACTTCGTCAACAACACCGGCTGGGGATCCACCTTCTACGTCGCGCTCCTCGGCCTGCTGCTCGCGCAGTACACCCTGACCGGGTACGACGCCTCCGCGCACATGACCGAGGAGACCCACGACGCCGCCCGGTCGGGTCCGCGCGGGATCGTGATGTCGATCCTGGTCTCGCTCGGCGCCGGCTGGGTGCTGCTGATCGGCCTGACCTTCGCGATCCAGAGCTACGACGGTGCCCTGAACAGCGATGTCGGCGTACCGCCCGCGCAGATCTTCATCGACGCGGTCGGCGCGGTGACCGGGAAGATCCTGCTGCTGATCGTGATCGGGGCCCAGTTGTTCTGCGGGATGTCGTCGGTGACGGCGAACTCGCGGATGATCTACGCGTTCTCACGCGACGGTGCCCTGCCGGGGTCGGCGTTCTGGCACAAGATCAACCCGAAGACCCGGACACCAACCAACGCGATCTGGCTGGCCGCCGGGGGCGCGTTCGTCCTCGGGCTCCCGTACCTGTGGAACGCGACCGCGTACGCCGCGGTCACCTCGATCGCCGTGATCGGCCTCTACATCGCCTACGTGCTGCCGACTCTGCTCCGGTTGCTGCAGGGGGACAACTTCCAGCCCGGCCCCTGGCACCTCGGCCGCTGGAGCCGGCCGATCGGGATCATCGCGATCGTCTGGGTCGTGTTCATCACGATCCTGTTCATGCTTCCGCAGGTCAGCCCGGTCAGCGGGAGCACGTTCAACTACACCCCGCTCGCGGTCCTGGTCGTCCTCGGCTTCGCCGGGATCTGGTGGTTCGCCTCCGCGCGGCACTGGTTCAAGGGTCCGCAGGTCCAGGGCACGCCGGAGCAGCTCGCCGCGATCGAACGCGATCTCGACTCGATCTGATCGACAACTTTCAGGCGCTTGCCGCGCACTTGCGCGGCAAGCGCTGTCCTTTGTCTGCGTTCGGGTGTCTCTTGTCCACCCACCGGGTGGGCCATCCGGTGCCCCGGCACTTTCGTGCCGCCGTGACTGCTCATATCTGGGCAGCGACGGGTGACAGGATGGTGACGAGACAGTTTCCTCATGTGACACTCGCCGTGTCGGATGGTCGTTGACTGTGATAATCGGCGAAGGTAAACCTTCGAGGAGATAGATGACTGACGACGAGTTAGTAGGGCGATCCGGCCTGGTCGAGCGTGCGAACAAGCAGCTCGAGACCAGCGGCAGCGTGTTGCTCTACGGCCCGACCGGGATCGGCAAGTCCGCCCTCGGTCGTGCCCTCGTCGCGGAGCGGGCCAAGGCCGGGTGCCGGATCCTGAGCGCAGCCCCGTCCCAGTCCGAAGCCGGTCTTCCGTACGTCACGCTCCTCGATCTCCTCTCTCACCAGCTCGATCTCGCCTGGCAGGTGCTGCCCGACCATCTCCGCCAGCCGCTCGAGGTCGCCCTGCTGAAGGCCAGCGCGCCCGACACGGTCCGTGACGAGCTGGCCGTGCGCCTCGCCGTGCTGCACGTTCTGCGCCGCCTGGCCGCCTCCGGGCCGGTCCTGCTCGTGGTCGACGACATCCAGTGGGTGGACCCGTCGAGCCTGGAGGTGCTCACGTTCTGTGCCCGCCGGCTCTCCGAAGGCGTGCACATGCTCGCGTCCGAGCAGGTAGCCGACGGCGACCTCCCGGTGATGGTCGAGGCCTGCCCGGAGCCGGTGCTGCAGCTGGAGGTCCCGCCGCTCACCGAGCCCGATGTGCTCGGTCTGCTGCGGCAGCGCCTCTCCAGCCCGCTCCCGGTGCGGACGGCCCGGCGCATCTTCACCGCCAGCGCCGGGAACCCGTTCATGGCGCTCGAGCTGGGCCGCGCGGTGCTGCGCCACCCGCAGGGCGTCTCACCGAACGACCCGCTGCCGGTGTCGAGCCGGCTGAAGACGCTGCTCGGTGACCGCCTGTCCGATCTCTCGCGCGGGACGCATGAGCTTCTCCTGCACGCGGCCTCGTCACCGCGCCCGACCACGGTTCAGCTCACCCAGTCGCTCAAGCGGCCGATCGAGACCGAGCTGGCCGAGGCGGAGGCGCTCGGGTTGGTCGACGTTTCCTCCGAGCGACTGCGGTTCACCCATCCGCTGCTCCGGGAGTTCGTGTACGCCGAAGCCACGTCAGCGGCTCGTCGGCACGCCCACGCACAGCTGGCCGCTGTGGTCGACGAACCGGTGGAGAACGCGACCCATCGTGCGCTCGCGACGCAAGAAGCCGACCCGGAGCTCGCGACCACGATCGAAGCGGCTGCCGCGGTGGCAGCCGGTCGAGGTGCGCCCGGTGCTGCCGCCACGCTGTGGCGACTGGCTGCGGAGCGTACGCCGAGCACCTTGCCGGACGAGCGTGCCCGCAGGCTGACCCGGGCCGCCGATGATGCAGCGGCCGCCGGGCACTTGGCGGAGTCGGCCGACATGGCGCAGAACGCCGTACGGGCTTCGACGACGGCCGAGACCAAGGTGCCTGCGCTGTTGCTGATGGCGGATGCGGCCTGGCCGGATCGGGATCGCCGGGTCGAGCTACTGGACCAGGCGTTCCAGGCATCGTTGGGTGATCAGCGGCTGGAGGCCCGGGTTCGGATCCTGCGCAGCCACAGTGAGTATTTCGATCGTCGGCTCGACGAAGCGGCGGAGGACGCGCGCATTGCCGAGGGGTTGGCGCGGGCGTGCGGCGACACCGAGGCGATCGTCGACGCGTTGAGCGCGGCCAGCTCGGTGCAGATCGCGCGGGACGCCGAGCAGACCGGGGACGCCTTGCTGCAGGAGGCCGCCGAGCTGGCGCGCGACCTGCCGCTCACCATGACCGTCGTGAACGCCCGGCAGATGGCTGCGATGCGCGAGCTCTTCCGCGGCCGGACCGCTGAGGCGATCGCTTCCATCAGCGCACTGGTCGACGAGGTCCGGGACCAAGGCGCGATGCGGTGGTTGGCGTCCGTACTGATCTCCGCGACCGCGATCTACGAGCGCAGCGGTCGTGGCGCGGACGCGTTGGCCGCCGGGCACGAGTGCTATCAGCTGATGCAGGACATCGGTGAAGAGGCCGAGGTCGGGATGATCATCGCCAGCCGCGCCGAGTGGGTCGGCGGTTCGGCGGAGATGGGCCGGCAGCTGGCCGAGGCCGCGCTCGAAGGATGCCGCCTGGTCGGGAACGACGAATGGACCGGACCCGCATTGGTGTCGCGCGGGCTGATCGGCGTACTGACCGGTGATCCGCAGCGTGCGGTGGAGGCGTTCGACGCGATCGCGGAGTCGGGGGAGGCGGCGATGCCGTACGACCCGGCGGTGATCCCCTGGCACGCCGACTACGCGGAGGCCTTGGTCGCGGCCGGTCGGCTCGAGGATGCGGCCGCGTTGATCGCCGAGATCAGGACCCGCGCCGACAACCTTGACCGCGCGGTCGTGCGAGTTGGGTTGGCGCGGTCCGAGGCCCTGCTCATCGCCAAACAAGGTGATCCGGCCGCGGCGCTGGATTTGCTGGAGGAAACGATCAGCGGCGCGGGCGACCGGGTGTACCCGCTGGATCTGGCTCGCTGTGAGCTCACTCGCGGCCGCGTCGCGCGGCAGGCCCGCCGGCGTTCCGTCGCGCGGACGGCGTTCCTGGACGCGATCGAGCAATTCGAGGCGTACGGCGCTCCTGCGTGGCGAGAGGTGGCGGAGACCGAGCTCGCGCGTCTCGACGTACCGAGTCGCAGCAGGCAGCCGTCCGAGCTGACCGACAACGAGCAGCAGATCGTCTCCATGGTCCGCGACGGCTCCACCAACCGCGAGATCGCCGCGGCCCTCTACCTGTCGGTCAAGGCGGTGGAGTCGCAGCTGACTCGTCTGTACCGCCGGTTCGGCGTGGCCAACCGCACCCAGCTCCTCCGAACGGTCGACCGCCCGAACCCCTGACGGAGCCGTTGGACACAATGAGTGGGTGAAGCTCGAACGCAAGCACGCCCTGATCCTGCTCGCCATCGCGGTCTGGAACGTCGTCACGTACCTCCGCTTCATCAAAGCGCTCGTCGACGACCCCGGCCGCCCGACCGGGTACTACGTCGCCCACACGATCCTGATCATCGTGAACCTGCTGATCGCGGCGCTGCTCGGCACCTGGGGTGTCCGCGCCTACAAGGCCGCCAAGGTCAGCCCTTCACAAAGCTCATCGGCGTGACGCCGAGCAGCTTGCGGAAATGGCGGTTCAGGTGGGACTGGTCGTAGAACCCGGCCAGCGTGGCCACCTCGGCGGCCGGATGCCCGTCGAGTAGGTACCGGCGGGCCAGATCCACCCGTCGGCCGGTCAGGTACCGATGCGGTGGCATCCCGTACTCCCGGCTGAACGCCCGGACCAGATGTGCTGGATGCGCATGCACCACCTTGGCCGCGTCGTCCAGCGTGATCCCGCCTGGCACGCTGGCGTCCAGTACGTCGCGCAGCCGTCCTGCGACTCCTGGATCGCGGTTGTTGACCGGATCGGCGACAGCTCGGCGCAGATGCTGGCCGAGCCGTTCCTCGATCAGAGTCAGCCGGCTCTGCGCTTCGAGGTCCTCCCGGCCGTCGACCAGGACCCCATGCAGCTGATGGATCCGGTGCCGCAGCAGCGGATCGACGTACTCGGGCCGATCGACAGCCGCGCCGATCAGCTGGTCACCAAGCCGCTCGGGCGCCAGATACAACACCCGCTTCCGGAACCCCTCCGGCCGAACCGACCGCCCATCATGCGGCACGTGCGGCGGCAACAGCGACACCTGCGCCTGAGCCAACCCATGCTCCCGATGGTCCAGGTCGTACCGCACCGCGCCCTCGTCAACGATCAGAACCGTCCACGCGTCATGCGTGTGCGTCGGGTACGCATGCGACGGAAAGTAGGCGTGCAGAACCTCCACAACCCCCTCCACACCAGGCCGCCAAGCCCGCACCTCCGCACCACCACTCACCCCTAAAACATACGCTGCGCCCGCACCTACAGCCCCCGAAGTAGGTGGTGGGCGGCAAGATCAGGTCAGGAGGTTTATATAAGGAAGTGGAGATGGCTGGTAGGGTTGGGGTTGTGGAGGTTTCTGTTCAGGAGGTTGGGGTTGCTGTTAAGCGGCTGCAATGGCGGCATCACAGTGAGGCCAGTAAGGGGTTGGCCGAGCTGGGGGTTTCGTTGCCGCAGTGGGATGTGTTGCGGCGGCTGCGGGAGAAGCCGGATGCGTCGTTGCATGACTTGGCTCAATTGACGTTTCAGACCGATCAGTCGATGGGGTCGTTGGCTGCCCGGATGGTGGCGCGTGGGTTGATCGAGCGCGTTGAGGGGCCTGGGCGGGCGATTCGCCACACGCTCACCCCTGAGGGCGAGCGGATCCGCGTGGCGGGTGGCAAGATTCTCGAGTCTGTGCTGACTGTGTCGTTGAGTCCCCTTTCGTCGGCGGAGCGATCGACCCTGCTGAAGTTGCTCACGAAGGCCGGCGCCTGACCTCCAGCAGGTTTGTCCTGGATGCTTAGAACGTACAAGACCTGACGCCGCCCACAGCGGCAGAGTTCTGAGCTGTGGATAACCCGAACGAGCCGATCAGATTCGACACCAAGATCGCCGTCCTGTTGCGCGACGACCTCGCGACCTGGCAACGCCTGAACGTGACCGCATTCCTCGTGAGTGGAATCGCCGGGACGCATGCCGAGGTCGTGGGCGCGCCGTACGAGGATGCCGACGGCACGCAGTACCTGCCGATGTTCAGGCAGCCGGTGATGGTGTTCGAGGGCAGCAAGGAGTTCATGACGGTTGCGCACGAGCGGGCGCTCAAGCGCGAGCTCGAGTGTGCCGTCTTCACCCAGGACTTGTTTGCCACCGGCAACGACCGCGACAACCGGGCGGCCGTCCGCGCGGTCCCGACGGCCGAGCTCGACCTGGTCGGGATCGCCGTCTACGGCCCGAAGAACGCCGTCGACAAGGTCCTCAAAGGCGCCGCAAAGCACCCGTAAGGCGTCACCGTGGCTGGAACGGCTTCCAGCTCTTCCCTTGATCGGTACTCAGCGCGACGCTCGACCCACGCCGACCGGTCTCGGGGCTGTACAGCAGGTCGGAGGTAGCGCCGAGCTCGGTCAGAAGACCGGGAGACCCCTTGTCCGGCTCCGCCGCGCCGTTGGTGATGCGGTAGAGCTGCGGTGACGTGCCACCACGCCGTACGCCGAGCATCACCGCGGACCCGTCGTCGAACGCGATCGGCGCCGCCTGCAGCCGCGAGGGAGGATGCAGCACCGTCGTCCAGTGCACACCGCGATCGGTCGAGATCTGCACCGACGCCACTGTCTCGACGTTGCCGATCGTGACCGCGGTCTTCACCAGCGTCTGGCCGTTCGGGCTGACCGCGAGCCGCCCACGCTGGTTGCGTTGGTCCAGCGGAGCCGAGCCCCACGACTGGCCGCCGTCGTCGGTCCAGACAATCTCCGTCCGGCCGACCCCGGTCAGCATCCAGCACCGGCCGGTGATGTCGCAGACCGGTGATCTCGTGCCGGACGTCTGCAGCATCCGCACGGTCAACTGCTCGAGGTTCACGACCACGATCCGCCCCGGCACGATCCGGTCAGTGAGGATCTCGCCGGCCTGGAAGGTCCGCGTCGGCGGGTCCGGCCGGAGCTTCGTGGTGACCGGTCCGTCGTACGTCAGCCGGAACAGCAGCGTCGGGTCGCCCAACAGCGTGCCCTCGCGCGGCGGAGCCACCGCGATCGCCTCGCCGCCGGCCCGCAGGATCGCATACGGCACCGGCCACTCCGGGGCGACCGACTTCTGCCCCTCCCGATCGAGGACGGCGGAGTACCGGCAGTTGCCACCGTTGTCACACGCGGACCAACCGGCCGCCCAGCGGTTCGGCGTCACCATCACGACCGACCGCACCTGCGCGCCCTTCGACTTCACCACCGCGCTGCCGTCCTTGACCGCGTTGGCGGGCTCGAGCGCGGTCGGCACTTGCACGGGCGCGGTCCGGTCGGTGATCCACAGAACAGACGCCAGTACGACGGATATCACGGCTGCTCCGACGCCGATGATGATCAGCGGCCGACGGCGGCTCCGTCCGCGGTGCCGGGACACCCACTCGACTCCACGACGGAAGTAGTCGTCGTAGATCTCGCGCAGCCGTTCCACACCTCATCCTCCCAGGTCCCAGGTTCCAGACGTCCGCCGACCAGGGTTGATTCGGTACGCGCTTATGAGTCAGATCACACCGATTCTTAACGGGCTGCGACGTACCGCCAGGTGGCGCCACGGTCGGTGCTGGTGGCGACCCTCGGCCCGCCCGGTCCGCCGGGCTGCGGGCCGTAGAGCCACTTGCTGTCGCCGTACAGGCCGGTGATCGAGGTGGGCGCACTCGCCAGCGGAGTGGCCTTGCCGTCGCCGATGCGGTAGAGCCGCGGCGAGGAGTCGTTGGCTCGCGCGCCCAGCACGACCGCAGTCCCGTCGTCGAAGACGACCGGTCCGGCATCACCGGACGACGCATAGTTCTGCACGGTCATCCAGTGCGCGCCGCGGTCCGCCGACATCTTCATCGTCGAGACGACCTGGATCTTGCCCTCGGTCTTGAACGACGCCGCCAGCACCGTGCGACCGTCGGGACTCACCGCGACCCGGCCGCTCTGGTTGTCCGGATCCAGCAGGTCCGAGTCCCAGTGCTTCCCGTTGTCGTCGGTCCAGGCGACGTCCGCCCGGCCGGTGCCGCTGAGGAACCAGGTCCGCCCGGTCGAGTCGACGACCGGCGACCTGTAGTCCGCCATCTCCAGCATCCGCATCGTCTCGTCCTCGAGATTCACGATCACGGTCTGACCTGGCACGATCCGGTCAGTGAGGATCTCGCCGGCCTTCCAGGTCGCCGTCGGTGGGGCGTACCGCAGCGCGGACGAGGTCATCCCGTCGGCGTTCGCGCGGACGAACCCGGCCGACTCCCAGCCTGGATCATCGCGCGTCAGCCGCTCGGACGAGGGGGCAGCGATGGCGATCACGTCCGACCCGACCCGCGCCGTCGTGTAGGGCTCCGAGCGTGCCGAGGTCACGGTCTTGCCGCCGTCGTTGAAATGCAGCACCGCCGCGTAGCTGCACGCGGCGCCGTTGGGACAGGATCGCCAGGCGGCCGCCCAGAGGACCGGCGATGCCATGCTGATCGAGTCGATCGTGGCATCCGTCGCCCCCACCACGGTCTCTCCCGGCTGGTCCACAGTTGTCGGTGTCGGGCCCGGAGCGACCGGGGGCTGCTCAGTGCGGGGTCGACCGGCCGACGGCAGCAGAACGGCAACCAGTACGGCGGCAGTCGCGGCCGCGATGCCCGTGACGACCAGGGCCTGCCGGCGGTGCCGACGTCGTACGCCCCGACGCTCCAGCTGCTCGAACGGCGTGGTCTCGACCTTCTCCTGCACCGTCCAGGCCAGGTTCTTCAGCTCAGACATGGTCGACCTCCTCGGCGAACTCGCGAACCAGCGGTGCCAGCCGGCTCCGGCCGCGGGCCAGCCGGGCCTTGACCGTCCCCTCCGGGACGCCGAGCTGAGCGGCGATCTCGCGGACCGGGAGGTCGACGATGTGGTGCAGAGTCAGCGCCTCACGCTGCTCCCACGGCAGCTGCCGCAGCGCGTCGACCAGCAGGACATGGTCGGGCGACAGCCCTGGTACGGAGTCCGGCGGCGGCCCGGCCCGGCTCATCAGCCCGTGGAACCGCATGGTCCGGCGGAAGCGCGTGCGCGCCACGTTCAGCGCGACTGTCCGTAGCCACGCCTCCGGGTTGTCCACCTGGGCGAAGCGACGCGGCTTCTCGACCGCGCGGACGAACGCCTCCTGTACGGCGTCCTCGGCCTCGGCCAAGTTGCCGCAGACGGAGTACAACTGCCCGACCAGCCGACGGTAGCAACCGTCGTACGCCTCGCGCAGGCCATCCATTGCGTCACCCCCAGTAAGGATCCAACCTCTGCCCGCACGACTCCCGGCGGCTAGAGGTTGGTTGCTGGGTGTGGTCTAGCTCACACTCGGCGGAAGATCAGCGCGCGCTTCACTTCCTGGATCGCCTTGGTGACCTCGATGCCGCGGGGGCAGGCATCGGTGCAGTTGAAGGTGGTCCGGCAGCGCCAGACGCCCTCCTTGTCGTTCAGGATCTCCAGCCGCTGCTCGGTGCCCTCGTCGCGGCTGTCGAAGATGAACCGGTGCGCGCCGACGATCGCCTGCGGGCCGAAGTACTGGCCGTCGGACCAGAACACCGGGCAGGACGTCGTACAGGCGGCGCAGAGGATGCACTTGGTGGTGTCGTCGAAGCGGTCGCGGTCGGCCTGGGACTGGATCCGCTCGCGGGTCGGCTCGTGGCCGCTGGTGACCAGGAACGGCATCACCGAGCGGTACGCGTCGAAGAACGGCTCCATGTCGACGACCAGGTCCTTGAGCACCGGCAGGCCCTTGATCGGCTCGACAGTGATCTCCTTGTGCGGATTCAGGTCCTTGATCAGCGTCTTGCAGGCCAGCCGGTTCCGCCCGTTGATCCGCATCGCGTCCGAGCCGCAGACACCGTGCGCGCAGGAACGCCGGAACGTCAACGTGCCGTCCTGCTCCCACTTGATCTTGTGCAGCGCGTCCAGGACCCGATCGGTCGGCTGCAGCGTGACGGAGTACGTCTTCCACTCGGACTCGTCGAGGACCTCGGGGTTGTACCGCAGGATCTTGACCTTGACGTCCATCAGTACTTCCGCTCCATCGGCTTGTAGCGGGTCTGGATCACCGGTTTGTAGTCGAGCCGGATGTTGATGTTGCCCTCGGCATCGACCTCGCGGTACGCCATCGTGTGTCGCATGAAGTTGACGTCGTCCCGGGTCGCGTAGTCCTCGCGGAAGTGACCGCCGCGCGACTCCTTGCGGGCCAGCGCGGAGACCACGAGCACCTCGGCGAGGTCGAGCAGGAACCCGAGCTCGACCGCCTCCAGCAGATCGGTGTTGAACCGTTTGCCCTTGTCCTGCACGCCGACCTGGGTGAACCGCAGCTTGAGCGCCTCGATGTCGACCAGCGCCTGCTTCAGCGAGCCCTCGGTCCGGTACACCTGCGCGTTCAGGTCCATCGTCGCCTGCAGGTCGGACCGGATCGCCGCGATCCGCTCCTCGCCGGGCGAGCTCCGCAGTCCCTCGACCAACTCCACGACGTACGCCTGGGGGTCGGTCGGCAGCTCCTCGAAGACAGCCGTCTCGGCGTACTCCGCGGCGGCGATCCCGGCCCGCCGGCCGAACACGTTGATGTCGAGCAACGAGTTCGTTCCCAGCCGGTTCGCGCCGTGCACGGAGACACATGCGACCTCACCCGCGGCGTACAGGCCGGGAATCACGGTGTCGTTGTCGGCCAGCGCCTCGCCCTTGATGTTGGTCGGGATCCCGCCCATCGCGTAGTGCGCGGTCGGGAAGACCGGGATCTGCTCGGTGTACGGCTCCACGCCCAGATACGTCCGCGCGAACTCCGTGATGTCGGGCAGCTTCGCGTCGATGTGCGCGGGCTCCAGGTGCGTCAGGTCGAGCATCACGTACGCGCCGTCCGGACCGCAGCCGCGACCCTCACGAACCTCGTTCGCCATCGCTCGGGCGACCATGTCCCGCGGCGCGAGGTCCTTCACGGTCGGCGCGTACCGCTCCATGAAGCGCTCGTTGTCCTTGTTCCGCAGGATTCCGCCCTCGCCACGAGCGGCCTCGGACAGCAGTACGCCGAGACCCGCCAGGCCGGTCGGGTGGAACTGGAAGAACTCCATGTCCTCGAGCGGCAGACCCTTCCGCCACACGATGCCCATGCCGTCACCGGTGAGGGTGTGCGCGTTGGACGTCGTCCGGAAGACCTTGCCGAAACCACCGGACGCGAAGATCACGGACTTCGCCGAGAACACGTGCAGCTCGCCGGTGGCCAGCTCGTAGGCGACCACGCCGCTGGCCTTGCCGTCGGTCATCAACAGGTCGAGAACGTAGTACTCGTTGAAGAACTCGACGTTCTGCTTGATGCACTGCTGGTACAGCGTCTGCAGGATCATGTGACCGGTCCGGTCGGCCGCGAAGCAGGAACGCCGTACGACGGCCTCACCGTGGTTGCGCGTGTGGCCGCCGAAGTACCGCTGGTCGATCTTGCCTTCGGGGGTCCGGTTGAAGGGGAGACCCATCTTCTCCAGGTCCAGGACCGCGTCGACGGCCTCGCGGCACATCACCTCGGCCGCGTCCTGGTCGACCAGGAAGTCACCACCCTTGACCGTGTCGAAGGTGTGCCACTCCCAGTTGTCCTCCTCGACGTTGGCCAGCGCGGCGCACATGCCGCCCTGGGCCGCGCCGGTGTGCGACCGGGTCGGGTAGAGCTTCGTGAGTACGGCGGTACGGGTCCGCTTGCTCGACTCGAGAGCGGCACGCATGCCTGCGCCGCCCGCGCCGACGATGATGACGTCGTACTGGTGCTGCTGCATGACTTCCTTACTTACAGACAGACAATGTGGAGTTGGGATCGAGGCACGGGTCGAAGGTGAAGATCACCAGGGTGCCGAGGACGACGACCACCAGCGCGGCCGTGATCAGCAGGGCCTTGAGCCAGAAGCGGGTCTGGTCCTTCTCGGCGTAGTCGTTGATGATCGTGCGCAGCCCGTTGCTGCCGTGCAGCATCGCCAGCCACAGCATCAGCAGGTCCCAGACCTGCCACAACGGGTTGGCCCATTTGCCGGCCACGAAGCCGAAGTCCAGCGCGGTGATCCCGCCGCCGAGCATGAGGTTCACGAACAGGTGGCCGAGCACCAGGATGACCAGCGCGAGACCGGACAGCCGCATGAACAGCCAGCTGTAGAGCTCGAAGTTGGTCTGACCGGACCGGTTCCGGCCGCCGCCCTTGACCGAACGGCTGCGCGAACTCGACCGCGGTGCGGCGATGTCGCTCATCTCAACCTCCGAACACGTGGGTCAGATGGCGGATGACGAACGGAACGAACAGGACCACCCAGATCACGCCGACGCCGATCATCAGTTGGCGCTGGTAGCGCGGGCCCTTGGCCCAGAAATCAACCAGGATCAGCCGGATGCCGTTGAACGCGTGGAACAGGATCGCCGCCACCAGCCCGACCTCGAGCAGGCCGACGATCGGGTTCTTGTAGGTGCCGATGACCTCGTTGTAAGCCTCTGGGGAGACCCGGACCAGTGCGGTGTCCAGGACGTGCACCAGCAGGAAGAAGAAGATCCCCACGCCGGTGATCCTGTGCGCGACCCACGACCACATGCCCTCCCGGCCGCGGTACAGCGTGCCGGCTGGTTTGCTGGGCACCAGATCCTCCTCGCACGAGTTTGCCGAATCGTCTTGATGCTAGACCCGCGCGCGGCGCGGAAATGTCATGACAGCTGTGACATCGATCGCGGAGGATGTGATTTCGGTCGCGTCGCGGCTTGACTTCAACCGAGCTTGAACGCATTGGCTGAGGGCATCCGAGCGAAGGGGAGAATTACGGTGAGTTTCTGGATCTGTGCAACCTGTGCGGTGGAGCACTCCGAACAGGTGGACGTCTGCGCGATCTGCGCCGACGAACGTCAATGGGTGCCCGCCGACGGTCAGCACTGGACCACGCTCGAGGAGCTGGCCGCCGCCGGCACCGAGGTCACGATCGACGAGGTCGAGCCGGACCTGTACGGCGTTCGCTCGAAGCCTCCGGTGGGGATCGGTCAGCAGTCGATGCTGGTGCGGACCGCTGCGGGCAACCTGCTCTGGGACCCGATCGGGTACGTCGACGACGACGCCGTACGGCGGGTGCGTGAGGTCGGCGAGGTGGTCGCGATCATCGCGAGTCACCCGCACATGTACGGCGTCCAGGTCGAGTGGAGTCACCGCCTCGGCAACGTACCGGTGTACGTGTCCGAGCCGGACGCGGAGTGGGTCGCGCGGCCGGACCCGGTGATCCAGACCTGGTCGGGCACGCTGAACCCGTTACCGGGGGTGACCCTGATCCAGCCCGGCGGGCACTTCCCGGGCAGTGCCGTGGTGCACTGGGCGAACGGTGCCGAGGGCAACGGTGTGATCCTGTCCGGCGACACGATCTTCGCGAACCCGGACCGCACCTCGGTCAGCTTCATGCGCAGCTACCCGAACCGGATCCCGCTGTCCGGCGCGGTTGTCGACCGGGTCGCCCGGGCGCTCGACCCGTTCGAGTACGACCGGTTGTACAACAACTTCGGCTCGGTGATCCCGGTCGACGCCAAGGCCGTCGTACGCCGTTCCGCCGACCGCCACGCCGCCTGGGTCCGCGGCGACTACGACCACCTGACCTAGGCGGCCAAGCGGCCTTCGGCCAGGCGGGTGTGGAGGGCGAGCATGTGGCGGATGCAGGAGTCCCAGTCGTAGAGCTCGGCCCGGCGACGGGCCGCGGCTCGGCGGCCGGGGACCTGCGTCAGCCGCAGCACGGCGTCGGCGAGGTCGGCGGCGTTCGCGGGTGCCCACCGGCCGCAGCTCTCGTCGACCAGTTCACGGGCGCCACCCCGGTTCGCCGTGACGACCGGCGTACCGGCGGCCAGTGCCTCCAGGACGGCAAGTCCGAACGTCTCGCCCGGGCACACAGACAACGCGATGTCCGCCTCGGCGAGGTGACGGGCGAGGGTCTGGCGACCGTCGACGTACCCGTGGAAGGTGATCGGGGCGTCGCCGGCGATCTCGATCAGCTCGTCGAGGTGCGGTCCGGATCCGTAGACGTCCATCCGCAGGTTGACGCCGCGCCGGTGCAGCTCGACGGCCGTGGCGACCGCGAGGTGCGGGCTCTTCTCGCGCGACAGCCGGCCGGCGTGCACGAGCTTCAGTACGCCGTCGTCGACCGGTTCACCCAGTGCGGGGTGGAACGTGTCCAGGTCGACCCCGAGCGGGATCCGGACCAGCGGCGTGGTCACCTCGTCGAACTCGGCGGCCGCGTAGCGCGAGGTCACGACGACCGCGTCGTACGTCCGGCTGAGGAGCTTGTAGAGCGCGCCGACGCCGACGATCACGCCTTGGCGGTACTGGGCGCCTTCACCACCGAGCGTGCGCGGCTTCGCGGTGTACAGCGACAGCATCGCGTCGAGCCGTTCGTGGCTGAACAGCACCGAGCCGATGTCGTTCTTGCGGGCCCAGCGCGCGACCGGCAGCAGCGTCGACTTGTCCGAGATCTCCACCGTGGTCGGGCGGAACTTCTCGAGCGTCTCGATCACCTTCCACGGGTCGATGATCATGCGGTACCCGCCGGCGATCTTCAGCGCCTTCGTCCGGACCACGGTGCCGAACTCGGTCTCGACCACCACGTCCTTCTCGCCCGGGGTGATCACGATCCGTTCGGCGCCGGCCTCGACGTACCCCTGACCGACGTGCTCGATCGCGGTCCGCATCCCACCGGACGTCGGCCCGACGAAGTTGGCCAGCTGGGCAATGCGGAGTCTGCTCATGCGACCCGCCGGACCGCTGCGGCCTCGGCGAGGACCTCGGCGTAGTGCCGGTCCACCAGGTCGTCGACCACCGCCGGCCAGGTCTTGGTCTGCACGCGTTCCAGGCCGCTGGCGGCCATCCGGCTCCGGGCGGTCGGGTGGTCCAGCATGACCTTGACCTGCTCCCGCAGCGATCCGTGCTCACCCGGCTCGAACAGCAGGCCGTTCTCACCCGGGTGGATCAGGTCGAGCGGTCCGCCCGCGGCCGGGCCGACCGTCGCGACGCCCGAGGCCTGCGCCTCCTGGATCGTCTGGCAGAAGGTCTCGTGTTCACCGGTGTGCACGAAGACATCCAACCCCGCGAAGATCGAGGCCAGGTCGGCGCCCCGGCGCATTCCGAGGAAGGTTGCGTTCGGCAACGTGTGCTCGAGCGAGGCCCGGTCCGGTCCGTCGCCGACGATCACGATGCGGCAGTCGAGGTCGGACAGCTCGGCGAGCCTGCGGACCTTCTTCTCCGCGGCCAGGCGGCCGACGTACCCGACGATCGGCTTGCCGTCCGGCGAGATCTGCCGGCGCCACTCCTCGTCGCGGTGCTTGGGGTCGAACAGGTCCAGGTTCACGCCGCGGCCCCACAGGTGGACCCGGGGGACGCCGCCCTGTACGAGGGCCTGTACCGACGTGGTCGACGGCGCGAGGGTCCGGTCGGCGCGCGAGTGCGTACGCCGTACCCAGCGCCAGATCCCCTTGTCCGCGGCGGCGAACCACGGGTACTGACGGGCGAACCCGGCGATGTCGGTCTGGAAGATCGCGACCGTCGGCAGGCCCAGCTTGCGTGCCGCGCGCAGCCCGTAGGCGCCGATGATGAACGGCGACGCGAGGTGGACGAGATCCGGCTTGAAGTCGGCCATCGCCCGTTCGATCGAGGGATCGGGCAGACCGACAGGGAACTCCTTGTAGCCCGGGGTCCGGAAGCTGCGGGCCCGGATCACCGGGACATCCGCGTACCGGTCGGGACCGGGTCCGGGAGCGATGATCAGCAGTTCGTGCCCGCGGGCACGGAGCCGATCGGCGACGTGGCGAGCCGTGTTCGCCACGCCATTGATCTGAGGCAGGAAGGTCTCAGCCACCATCACGATGCGCACACCTGTGAGGTTCCCCACCGCGCATGAACCCTAGGCGACACTCTCGTAACGCGCCGTCGATGCCCTGTCGACGGGTCCGAGGCAGCCCGATGGCCGTCAGGTGACCACCCGGCTGTGCTTGGTAAGACCTATGCGAACTCTGAGGATCGGCCGGCGCTGCTGATGCAGTTCAGTTGGTACTACCCGCCGGACCTGCCGCAGGCGCCCTCGACGGGCGAGAGTGGCTTGCGGAGTCTGGCGGCACGGAAAGGTGACCGCGGCAACGGTCTTGGGAGTTGGGTGACTTCGCGGGTCAGTTGCTGAGCTCGTTCCAAACTTCGTGTTCACTTCAGGTTCACCCTCGAATCGGCCGATCAGTTCGATCCCGGCCGACGAGCTGGGCACCCTCACCCCGTCGATGACCCAGTTCCTCGCCACCACCTAACCCGAGTCCCAGACCTTCAACTGCGACGCCCCTCGACGAGAGTGATAGCTATCATCAAACATCGGTGATAGCATTCACGGCATGAGGCAAATTCTGCTGCGGGTGCCAGACGATCTCCACGCGCGGCTGGCGGCGCGTGCGCGTGAACGCGGCCAGTCGGTGAATGCGCTGGCGACCGAGCTCCTCGACCATTCGATCGAGGAGGATCCAGCGTCGATCCGACGCCGAGTCCGTGCGAAAGCCCACCAACTCGGCGTGCTCGCCGAGCCGCACCGGCCGCGGCGGGTTCTCTCGATGGACGAACGGCAAGCAGCGCTCGACTCTGCCCGAGGTCTCGGCCCGGTGCTGGACGAGATCTTCGAGGATGGTCGCTAGGTGATCATCTACGTCGACTCCTCTGTTCTCGCGCGGGCGTACCTGCCGGACGAGGACGGGCACGAGGCCGCCAGCCAGCTGCTCTTCGGCGAGGACGCGCTCGTCTCCTCGACGTGGACGTTGGTCGAGGTGACCAGCGCGCTCAGCCGCGCGGCGCGCCGCGGCCGGGGTGATCTGGACAGCCTGCTGGCAGCGTTCGAATCGGATACCTCGGCAGACGGTCCGGTCACCTTGCTACGACCCGATCAGATCGCCGTCGAGACCCGCGCGATCGAGATCGCCGCCCACCACGCTCTACGCTCTCTCGACGCACTTCACCTCGCCGTCGCCGAACTGGCTGCGCTGCCACTCGCCGCGCCCGAGGAATGCGGCTTCGCCACCCGCGACGATGCTCAAGCCGAAGTAGCCACAAAGCTTGGATTCACCGTCGTCTGAGTCTCAGTTGGACGGGGTGAGCAGGGGGACGGAGGGGAAGTACGAGCTGTAGCGGGTGTCGTCGCGCGTGAGGAGGCGGTGGCCGGCGACTGCCGCGTGGGCGCCGATGTAGAAGTCGGCGAGCGGCGACCTCTGCGTGCCGCCCCGCCGCCGGTACGACAGGTACGCCTTGCCCGCCAGGAAGCCGGCCTCGAACGGCAGCGGCTCGCGACGCAGCTCCGCGTCCTCCAGCACCTCGTCCAGCTCCTCGATCGACGTGAAGTCCACCGAGATCTCGGCGTACACGATCGGGTTGATGATCAGCGGACCTTGGTCCGCGGCCTGTGCGATCGCGTCCTCGGACCAGTCGGCCCACTTCGGGTCGTTCGTGGTCAGATCCAGGATCACGCAGGCGTCTACCAGGGTCGTCGGCCGGACCAGCCTGAGGTCAGTCCTCGCCACGGAGTAGACCCATGATTTCGTCGGTACTCATCCCGCTCGAGCCTCGCCCACGCAGCCGGGAGGCGATCCGCCGTCCGTGGGGCCGGCTCTCCTGAGCTCTGGTCAGATGGACGACGTTGTCGTGGATCTCGAACTCGACGTCGTCTCCCTCGTGGAGCCCGAGATGCTCGCGGATCTCGGCGGGAATCGTCAGCTGCCCTTTCGCCCTGAGCTTCATCCGAGACCTCCTACGGTAAGAATCCGACTAGTAGGAATCCTACTTCATTCAGTCACCCGGGGTGCTGGATCTCACCTGGGTGGTGCGTACCAGTGGGGCGGTGGTTCGGCCTACGGTGGGAGGATGAGTCATCGGAGTGAGTCGGGGTTCGAGATCGCGCCGGTGTACGGAGCGGACGCGCTGGACGGGTTCGAGCCCGAGGAGAAGCTGGGCGAGCCGGGCAGGTTCCCGTTCACCCGTGGTGTGTATCCGACGATGTACACCCAGCGGCCGTGGACCATGCGCCAGTACGCCGGATTCGGTACGGCGGCCGAGTCGAACCAGCGCTATCACCAGCTGATCGACGCCGGGACCATGGGCCTTTCGGTCGCCTTCGACCTGCCGACCCAGATGGGGTACGACTCCGACGCCCCGATCGCGCACGGCGAGGTCGGCAAGGTCGGCGTGGCGATCGACTCGATCGACGACATGCGGGTGCTGTTCGACAACATCCCGCTGGACCAGGTCTCCACCTCGATGACGATCAACGCGCCGGGATCGGTGCTGTTGCTGCTGTACCAACTCGTCGCCGAGGAGCAGGGCGTCGCCGGTGACAAGCTCACCGGGACGATCCAGAACGACGTACTCAAGGAATACATTGCCCGCGGCACCTACATCTATCCGCCCAAGGAGTCGCTGCGGCTGATCAGCGACATCTTCGCGTACTGCCAGACGGAGTTGCCGCGCTGGAACACGATCTCGATCTCCGGCTACCACATGGCCGAGGCGGGGGCGACGCCCGCGCAGGAGATCGCGTTCACGTTGGCCGACGGGATCGAGTACGTGCGTACGGCGGTCGCCGCAGGGCTCGACGTCGACACGTTTGCGCCGCGGCTGTCGTTCTTCTTCGTCTCGCGTACGACACTGCTCGAGGAGGTCGCCAAGTTCCGGGCCGCTCGGCGGATCTGGGCGCGGGTGATGCGGGATTCCTTTGGTGCGCAGAATCCGAAGTCGTTGATGTTGCGGTTCCATACGCAGACGGCCGGCGTGCAGCTGACCGCGCAGCAGCCGGAGGTCAATCTCGTCCGGGTCGCGATTCAGGGACTGGCCGCCGTACTGGGTGGGACGCAGTCTCTGCACACGAACTCCTACGACGAGGCGATCGCCCTTCCCACCGAGAAGGCGGCCCGGCTGGCGCTTCGTACGCAGCAAGTGCTCGCGTACGAAACCGACATCACCGCGACGGTCGATCCGTTCGCCGGTTCCTATGTTGTCGAGTCGCTCACCGACGAGGTCGAGGCCGCCGCGGTCGAGCTGATGGACCAGGTCGAGGAGTACGGCGGTGCCGTCGCCGCGATCGAGCAAGGTTTTCAGAAGCAGGAGATCGAGCAGTCCGCGTACCGCATCGCCCAGGAGATCGACTCGGCCGAACGGGTGGTCGTCGGGATGAACAAGTACCGGATCGCCGAGGAGGAGCCGTACGAACCCCTCCGCGTCGACCCCGCGATCGAGGCCCAACAGGTAGCCCGCCTGGCCAAACTCCGCGCCGACCGAGACCAGGCGGCCGTAGACGAGGCCCTAACTGCCCTCAAGAAAGCAGCCGAGGGCACCGACAACTGCCTACCCCCCATGAAACAAGCCCTCAAAGCCCGAGCCACCGTAGGCGAAGTCTGCAACACCCTCCGAGAAGTCTGGGGCACCTACATCCCCGCCGACACCTTCTAAACAACACCACTCGGCCCCGTCCAAAGAACACCGCTCCGCGGCGACTGTTCCCTTGCCGCCTCCGGCGGGTGCGCATGACGTGCGACGGGCTGAATGTGGTCGGCGCCTGGGAGCTGTGGTTGGGACGCGAATGGACGCCGCTGCGCGGCGACAGCCTTCTGCGCCTTCGGCGGGAGCGCAGATCGGGTCACGCGCGCCTGGTTTGCGCAGAAGGATCGTGGTGAGTGGGAATCCAGTAGGTGGCGGACACACCACTTCGTGGCACCTGTCTGTTGCCGCCCTCGGCGGGTGCTCCTCATGTGGAGGAGCCTGAGTGTGCTCGGCGCCGCGGACTGTAATCACGCGGCCGGTCGACCAGCGAAGGGGCTCAGCCGGGTGTGGTGAGAACGATCGATTCTCAACACCGTGGCCGCGAGAGCTGACCGGTCGCCTAGGGCGGGTTGCCACCTCAGGCAGCATTACGGGCGCCCGCGAAAGAGCGCCCGCAGTCTTCGAGAGTCGGCCCGGTCGAATCATCGAACGCGGCCGCGGGCACGATGTGGATCAGAACGCCGGGAGTGCCAGCAACCCAACGAAGCCCTGGATTGAAGTCACCATTTGGCCCCGCCTCCGCTTCCCAATGCAACGCCGGATACGCATGTCTATGAGGAAACCGTGACTGGAGCGGAGGGCCGTGGAAGCAGGAGAACGATCCCGGTCTCTACAACGCTGGCTATTGGGACAATGACGAGAACGGAAGTACGACTGAAGGTGTCGTGTGTGTGCCCAAAATGTACGGCGTGAGGAACCTGAACGACTTCAACTTCGACGACCGTGTCTCATCATTCAGACTGGATATCGGCAGTTGCCCGTCAGGCACAACCACGATCGGCTCCTACAAGCCGAACCCATAAACCATGCGTCGCAAGGCAGCGTTGCTCCTGGCCAGCGCTAGTTTGAGCATCATGCCTCTAGCCGCGGTCGCCGGACAGGGCGAGCCGAAGGGATCCAGCGTGAACCAGCACGAACAGGCGCTCGCGAAATGCCTCGAGAAGTACGATATTCGACTGTTCGAAGACGAGTCCGGCAGTCTACGCCTCGGCGGTGATGTGAACAGGATGGAGGAGGCGACGCTGCGTGGACCGTGCGGCGCGCTGGTGAATACCGAGATTCAAGGCAAGCTTGAGTTGTTCTATGCAGACCAGAATAGGGCAGTTGTTGCGTGTCTGCGGCGTCACGGCGTTAATGCCGTCTACGACGAAGGCGACCGGCCAGGCATCCAGATTGTGGAAACGCACCCGCAACTACAGGAGCACCTGGAAAGGTGCGCCGCGGAGGTCTTCGCGGCAGCACGAAACGACGGGCTCTGAGGACGAGTGAACACTTCTCGTAATGAACACCAGGACCTGGCCGAGGGACGGTCCTGGTGACATTTTCGGCAGCGGTAGCGGTCAGCGCGCGGGGACTGCGCAAGACCTACCGCAGCAGGCAGGGCCGGAGGACCTGAGACCAGATTCACCGAACTTGTTCCTGAGATCCTTCTTGGTTCCGGTTACATGCTCGGCCTTCTCGCTTTCCTGATTGGAGCCAGCTTCATCGGCGCCGACTTCAGCACCGGCTCGATCGCCACCTGGCTGACCTTCGAGCCGCGCAGGCTCCGCGTCTACATCAGCAAGCTTGCAGCGCCCTCTCTCGTTGCAGCGCCAGTAGCAATCCTCGTTGTCAGCTTGCTGACGGGTGGAATTTGGCTGATCGTCGATCGCTATGGGTCGACTGCCGGCGTCACTGCCAACACATGGGGCGACCTGGCCGGCACGGCAGGACGAATCATCCTGCTTACTTGCGCCAGCGCGATTGTCGGTACGGCCGTGGGGCTAATGACGCGCCATACGGCCGCCGCCCTGGGCATTGTAATCGCCTACTTGGTGTTGATCGAAGGCACGTTCTCCGGGGTGCTCCAACAACACCAGGTATGGCTGGTCGGGGCAAATATCCGCGGTTGGATCCACCACGGAACGACCTACCCTGCCCTTGAGTGCAGCCCTGTGGCAGATGGCAACTAGCATTTGCTGGCGGAGTTGTTCCATCTCGTCGCGTGGGATTGGTTCGCCTTCGGTGGAGATGGCGTATCTCCAGTCGTCGTCGGCGTACCGGTAGAGTCTCAGCCAGGCTCGGCCTTGCGCGGGCTCGCGGAGATCGCGCTTACCGAACAGCTGGTCCCAGTCGTCGCTCATTCGCCCACGGGGTTTCAGGCCCAGGCGTTCCTGCAGTATCTGCAGCTTCGGCCCGTCGACCTCGCCCCGCATGAACACATCGAGCTGCGGCTTCAGCATCACGCTCTCCTATCTGAGCTAGTCCCGCTCTGCTTGGGCGTTCGCGATCGCGGCTTCGAGGGTTTCCGAGGCAGGGGAGAACGCGAAGACGGTGTTGTCGCCGACCAGGTAGACCGGGCCGGCGCCGTTGCGTGGTGAGAAGACAAGCCAGTCGTCCTGCTGCTCGATTGCATAGTGGTCGAGATCTGCTGTGGTGGAGGTACGCCCAGGCTCCTCAGAGTTGTCGGTGAGCCAGGCGGTTAGCCGCCGTCGTGCCGCGCCCAGCCGGTTGGGCGCGATCTGCTGCTCTCCCGGCAGAGGGATCTGCTCTGACACCGTGAGCCCTGCCGCTTCAACGACCGCCAGCATTTGCCGCCGGAGCTGTTCCACTTCCGCGTGTGGGATCAGCCCAGCGTCCGCGGACACTTGGAGACTCCAATAATCGTCGGCATGCCTGAACAGATTCAGCTCCGCCCGGCCTTGTTCGGGCGCCCGGAGAGCTCGCTCACCGAACTCCTGGTCCCAGCCGTCGTCTATCCGCCCGCGTGGAGTGAGATCCAGACGCTCCCGCAAGATCCTCAGCGCTGTGCCGTCGACCTCACCCTGTAGGTAGATGTTGAGCAGCCGCATCGCACTCTCCTGTCTGGGCTCATCCCTCTGGGCTTGTGCGTTGGCGATCGCGGTTTCGAGGGTTTCGCGGCTGGGTGCGTAGGAGTAGATGGTGTCGTCGGAGACCAGGTAGACGCGGTTGGTGCGGGCGGGTGGGGTGAAGATGAGCCAATCGTCTCTGGTCGTGACGGTGTATTCGGCGAGGTCGTCTGCGCTGAAGTGCCGGCCGGTGATCGGCGACTTCTCCGTCATCCAGGCAGCCAACCGTTCCCGCGCGGCCGGTCGGTCAGGTGATCGGGTCTCGGCGGGGTGGTCGTTGACAATTCGGAGGCCGAGCTCGCTCGCCGTGCTGATGATCTGCTGGCGAAGGTCCTGGAGCTCTGCAGCTGACAGTGGTTCGGACTCGTAGCTGACCAGGAGGCTCCAGGAGGTGTCGGCGTCTCTCGTCAGATCGAGCCACAACCGCTCTGCGCTTCCCGGCCGAAGGTCTCGATGTCCGAAAATCACGTCCCAGTCATCCGACAGCCGCCCGCGCTTCCGCAGCCCCAACCGATCGCGCAGAAGCTCGAGTCTGCTATCACCCAACATGTCTCCCTCCAGATCGACCTGGAGTTGTACTTGCATCATCCGAGCTGCCTCCGAGTGTTCTGGATCGCGGACTAGAGGGTTGCGCGGCTGGCAGGGGTGTACTCACGGCGACCCCAGGATTCGCTTGGTTCGATCACGTTGCGTTGATCCTGGTTGACGGGCCGGGTTGTGGTCAACGAGGGTTTGCGGAGCCTGATGCTCCTATAGATCGTTGGGTGTCAAGTCTGGGGTGAGGGCTTGGGTGATGAGGGGTAGGAGTTCGCGGCAGAGTGCGCGTTTGAGGC